>NZ_JBWJAR010000027.1:11073-37239 GCF_056389225.1 Pseudarthrobacter sp. rb
CCCCCCAGGCCAGTCAAACACAGCAAAAAGAAGCGCGGCCCACCTGGGGTGTGGTGGCCGGCGCCGGGAAAACCAGGATGGAAATTTAGCCTTCGCAGTCGCGGCAGTACTTAAGGCCGTCCTTTTCGCGGGCAACCTGCGACCGGTGGCGGACCAGGAAGCACGACGAGCAGGTGAACTCGTCAGACTGCTCGGGAACCACAATGACGGTCAGTTCCTCGTTGGACAGGTCGGCGCCGGGCAGGTCGATACCTTCGGCGGTGTCGTTCTCGTCGACATCGATAACCGCGGTCTGCGCGTTGCCGCTCCGTGATGCCTGGAGGGCCTCGAGAGAGTCGGCCGGCGACTCTTCTTCCTGCTTGCGTGGAGCATCGTAATCGGTAGCCATAGCATGTTCACTTTCGTTGCTGCGCAGCGCCATTTCAGGCACCTCAGTGAAGCAGTTTAGGGCATTATCCCGCTACCGGCGCAATAGTGTGCTTAACCAGACATTGGGCCGGTTTCTGCCGTTGTTCCTGCGTGCTCCGAGCGGGCGTGGCAGGCTCCGATGGACACCCCGCTCAAGGCCGGCAGCCAGCCCCACCGGGTGGCATCGGCCATGGCGCCGGCGGCGTCCGTTTCGGAGTTGAAAGTGAGGGTGTCCAGCAGCCAGCCGCGGAGCCGGACGAACAGGGTAGGCGTCATGCCTGAAACCTACGCAGCTATTGTTGTGGCCACGTTTCGCCGCCGTCTCCCCCGGATTAACTCCGCGGCCCTGGCGTTACCGCACCGGCGGGGCCGTGCTGCTGCGCAGGACGAGCTCGGGCTCCACCACAAGGGTCCGGGGGCCGCCCGTGCCATCGAACGCAGTGAGCATCATGTCCATGCACCGCCGGCCCAGTTCTTCAAAGTCCTGCCGGACCACCGTCAGCGGAGGACTGAAATAGCCGGCCTCGGGCTGGTCGTCGAAGCCCACCACGGATACGTCCCCGGGCACCTTGATGCCCGCCTCGTTCAATGCGCGCAGGACTCCAAGGGCCATCTGGTCGTTGCCAACAAAGAGCGCAGTGGCGCTGCGGCCCGCTGCCAGCCGCCTGCCGATCTCGTATCCGCTGCCCGCGCTCCAGTCGCCCTCGATGATCAGGTCTGCCTCGAGCCCGGCGGAGTCCAGCGCTCCCCGCCAGCCCTCGGCGCGGGCTACGGCGTCGATCCAGTCCTGCGGTCCCGCGACGTGTCCGATCCGGACGTGCCCCTGCCCGATGAGGTGTTCCACTGCCAGTTCTGCGCCGCGGCGCTGGTCCACCTTGACCCCGCCCACGGAGTCATTTCCGGTGGGACCGACGGCAACCACGGGCACTCCAATGGGCAGTTCCGCCAGGGCGGCCAGCGTCTCCAGGTGCGGGACGATCACTACTATTCCGTCCACCGACTGGTCCAGGAAGTGCCGGACGGCGTCCAGGATCGCGTCCCGGTTGACCTCCCGCAGCGCTGCGACGCTGACGAAGTATCCTGCGTCCCGTGCAGCACGTTCCACTCCCAGCAGGGTGTTGGCGGGGCCGTACTGCGAGAGCTCGCTGCCCAGGACGCCGATGGTCTGCGAGCGCCGGGTGACCAGGCTTCGTGCGGCAGTGTTGCGGCGGTAGCCGAGTGCGGCAATCGCCGCTTCCACTCTGCCGCGGGTGCCGGAGCTGACATTGGGGTGGCTGTTGACCACCCGTGACACGGTCTGGTGCGAGACCCCGGCCAGTTCCGCCACGTCCTCGAGCGTTGGCAGCCGGGGTGGCCTGCCCTTTGTCACGGGGTTCCGCTCCATGGCAGCCGCCGGGGCCGGCACCTCAGCCGTGCCACTTGGTCAGATCCCGCCGGCCAGTTTGTAGTAGGCGGCGTTCCAGTTCAGGTCCTTCTTGAACTGGCGGATGGTGGTGCCTTCGTCAATGGTGAGCAGTTCGGTCTTGGCGATTTCGGCAAAGTCCTCGAAGACGTCCATGCCCACCTGGGTGGAGAGCACGGTGTGGTGGGCGGCACCGGCGGTCAGCCAGGCGGCGGCCGAGGTGGCGAAGTCCGGCTTCGGCTCCCACAGCGCGCGGGCCACGGGCAGGTTGGGCAGTGGCTGGTCCAGGGGGACGACGTCGACGGCGTTGGCCACCAGGCGGAAACGGTCCCGCATGTCGGACAGGGCGACGACGACGCCCGGCGAGGCGTCGGCGTCGAACACCAACCGGACGGGGTCTTCCTTGCCGCCGATACCCAGCGGGTGGATTTCCAGCCGGGGCTTGGCGGCGGTCAGGGAGGGGCAGACCTCGAGCATGTGGGCGCCCAGGATCTTCTCGGAGCCGGGTTCCAGGTGGTAGGTGTAGTCCTCCATGAGGGAGGCACCGCCGGGCAGGCCGGCGCCCATGACCTTGGCGGCCCGGACCAGGATGGCGGTCTTCCAGTCGCCCTCGGCGCCGAACCCGTAGCCGGCGGCCATGAGCCGCTGCACGGCGAGGCCCGGAAGCTGGCGGAGGGCACCCAGGTCCTCGAAGGACGTGGTGAACGCTGCGGAGCCGTTGCCTTCCAGGAAGCTGCGCAGGCCCAGTTCGATCCGGGCGCCGTAGCGCAGCGATTCGTGCCGGGCCGCGCCTGCGCGGAGCTCCGGCACCACGTCGTAAAGGTCCTCATACTCGGCCACCAGGGCGTCGACGTCGGACTCTGCAGCACCGTGGACGGCGTCGGCGAGCTCGTTGACGGACCAGGTGTTGACCGCGACGCCGAACCGCAGCTCGGCCTCCGTCTTGTCCCCTTCGGTGACGGCGACGTTGCGCATGTTGTCGCCGAAGCGGGTGAGCTTCAGCGTCCGGACGGCGGCCCAGCCGGCCGCGGCGCGCTGCCAGGAGCCCACCTGGCGGGCAACTTCGGGGTTGGAAACGTGCCCGACGACGGTCTTCCGGGCGATGCCCAGGCGGGACTGGATGTAGCCGAACTCGCGGTCGCCGTGGGCAGCCTGGTTCAGGTTCATGAAGTCGAAGTCGATGTCCGCCCACGGCAGGTCGCGGTTGGCCTGCGTATGCAGGTGCAGAAGGGGCTTGCGCAGCAGGTCCAGGCCCTGGATCCACATCTTGGCCGGGCTGAAGGTGTGCATCCAGGCTGTAACGCCGATGACCGAGTCATCCGAGTTTGCCTCCAGCGCGGTGCGGCGGATGGCATCCGAATCGGTCAGGACCGGCTTCCACACAATCTTGACCGGAACGGCGGAGGAGGCATTGAGCTGGTTGGCGATCTCCTGCGACTGGGCGGCCACCTGCTTGAGGACTTCCTCCCCGTAGAGGTGCTGGCTGCCGGTGAGGAACCAGACTTCGTATCCGTCGAGGGAGGTGTTTGCTGCGGTGCTCATGAATTCTCCTGGGAAGAGTTTCGGGCCGGTTATTGGCCGTAAACGTTCTGGTAGCGGGCGTAGAGGGAGTCGATGTGGTCCTGGTCGATGGGCAACGGCTCGCCCAGTTGCCGGGAAATGTGCACGGTGCGGGCCACTTCCTCGCACATGACGGCGGCCTTCACGGCGGACCGGGCGTCCTTGCCGATGGTGAACGGGCCGTGGTTCTGCATCAGGACCGCCGGGGACTTGGAATTTTTCAGCGTCTCCACGATCCCGTGGCCGATCGAGTCGTCGCCGATCAGTGCGAACGGGCCCACTGGGATGGAACCGCCGAACTCGTCTCCCATCATGGTCAGCACGCACGGGATGGCCTCCCCGCGGGCTGCCCAGGCGGTGGCGTAGGTGGAGTGGGTATGCACCACCCCGCCCACTTCCGGCATGTGGCGGTAGACATAGGCGTGTGCTGCGGTGTCCGACGACGGGGACAGCGGCGGGTTGCCCCAGTCCACCGTGCCGCCGCCACCAAGGTTGGTGCCCCTGACCGGGGTGCCGTACAGGTCGGTCACGATCATCTGCTCGGGGGTCAGGTCCTGGTAGGAGACACCGGAGGGCTTGATGACCATGAGGTCGGTGCCGGGCACCCGGGCGGAGACGTTGCCCGCGGTCCACACCACCAGGCCGTACCGGGTCAGCTCGGCATGGAGGGCCCACACTTCCGCCCGGACACGGGCGATGGTTTCCAGGAGGCCGGTTCCGGCGCCGGTTACGGCGCTCATGCGGACACCTCCACAGGTGATTCGGACAGGGAGCCTGCGCCTGACAGACCCGTGCGGGCAACTCTGCGCTGGATGGCCTTGAGCCGGTGCATGACGTCGTTGCCGCCCCGGCCGAAGTAGTCGTGGAGGGTCTTGTATTCCTGGAACAGTTCTTCGTAGGCGGCCGCGTTTTCGGGAATTGGGGTGTAGACCTCCCCGGGCTCGGCGCCCATGGCCGCGGCGGCCTCACGGATGTCCGCGTATTCGCCTGCTGCGACAGCGGCGTGGATGGCCGATCCCAGGGCCGGACCCTGTTCCGAGCCGATGGTGGACAGCTGCAGGCCGGTGGCGTCTGCGTAGATCTGCATCAGGAGTTTGTTCTTGAGCAGGCCGCCGGCCACGATGAATTCCTTGACCGGAACCCCGGCGTCGCGGAAGGCGTCCACTATGGTGCGGGTTCCAAAGGCGGTGGCTTCCAGCAGCGCGCGGTAGGTGTCCTCGGGCCTTGTGGCCAGGGTCTGGCCCACCACAATGCCCGAAAGCTCGTGGTCCACCAGGACCGAACGGTTGCCGGAATGCCAGTCGAGCGCGATCAGGCCGTGCTCTCCGATGGCCTGCCGGGATGCCAGTTCGGTGAGGTACTCGTGGATCCCCAGTCCGGCGCCCTCGGCAGCCTGGTGGTATTCGGGCGGGACGCCGTACTTGGTGAACCAGCCGAAGATGTCCCCCACGCCTGACTGTCCGGCCTCGTAGCCCCACAGGCCCGGCACGATGCCACCATCCACGGCACCGCACATTCCCGGTACCTCGCGCAGCTCACTGCCGTTCATGACGTGGCAGGTGGAGGTGCCCATGATCGCCACCAGCTGGCCGGAGTCCACCGCCTTCGCGGCCGGGGCCGTGACATGGGCGTCAACGTTTCCCACGGCCACCGCGATGCCCTCCGGCAGCCCGGTCCAGGCGGCTGCCTCCGCCGTCAGGGTGCCGGCGGCGTCCCCCAGCTGGCCGATGGTGTGCTCCAGCTTGGAGCTGACAAAGTCCTTGAAGTCCGGGTTCAGGGCGGCCAGGAAATCCTCCGACGGATACCGGCCATCCTGGTAGATGCCCTTGTAACCGGCAGTGCAGGCGTTGCGGACATACCGGCCGCAGAGCTGCCAGACGATCCAGTCCGCAGCCTCCACCCAGTGGTCCATCGCGGCGTAGGCCTCCGGGTCCTCCTCCAGCAGCTGCAGCCCCTTGGCGAATTCCCATTCGGAGGAGATCAGGCCCCCGTAACGGGGAAGCCAGTCCTCCCCCCGTTCGGCGGCAAGCCGGTTGATCCGGTCGGCCTGGCCCTGCGCAGCATGGTGGCGCCAGAGCTTTACGTAGGCGTGCGGGCGGTTGGCGAAGCCGGGCAGTTCATTGAGGGGCGTGCCGTCCGCCTTAACCGGAACCATGGTGCAGGCAGTGAAATCCGTGGCAATGCCGACGACGGCGGCGGGGTCGATCCCGGCGTCCGCCACAGCGGCGGGAACGGCGGTCCGCAGGACGTCCCGGTAGTCGTTGGGCACCTGAAGTGCCCATTCCCCGGGAAGCCGGGCGCCGTCGTTGCCCGCGGTGTCCCGTGGCAGGACGTCGGTGACCACCGCGTGGGGGTACTCATGGACGGCGCTGCCCAGTTCCTTGCCGTCGCGGACACGCACCACCACGGCACGGCCTGAAAGGGTTCCGTAATCCACCCCGATGACGCAATGGTCATGGCGGGACTCGGAACCGGGAGTGAACAGCGCATCTGGCATGGGGTTGCCTCCGTCCGGGAGGCAGGGGCCTCATTACCGGGTTTGTAGGGGTCAGGGTGTAGCTACGTGCTGCAGCAAGTGTGAACGCTAACAACGAAGAAGTCAATGAAGCCGAAAAGTTTCCGAAATTCCTGCCAGCCACTCTTGTTAGCGTTCACAAACCGGTCTATATTGAACCGACACATCAACAATGTGGCCAGGACCCGGGAGCACTGGTGCTGCCTGGTCCACCAACACTTCGCGGCAGTGCTGCCGCGGAAGGAGAAAATGGTGAGAATCAAAAAACTGATGGGCGCGGTGGCCCTTGTCCTCGCCCTGACGGTGGGCGCCACAGGTTGCGGCTCCCGCGGCGGGGCCAGCGAATCCAGCGGTGCCGCCAAGCCCAGCGATTCACTGGTAGGCATTTCGATGCCCACGCAGACGTCCGAACGGTGGATCGCCGACGGCGCCAACGTGGAGAAGTCCCTGAAGGACCTCGGCTACAAGACGGACCTCCAGTTCGCCAATGACGACATCCCCACCCAGGTGTCGCAGATCGAAAACATGCTGACCAAGGGCGCCAAGGCCCTGATCATCGCCGCCATTGACGGCACCACCCTGACTGACGTCCTGGCCAAGGCCAAGGAGCAGAACGTCAAGGTCATCGCGTACGACCGCCTCATCAACGGCACGCCCAACGTCGACTACTACACCACGTTCGACAACTACACGGTGGGTGTCCAGCAGGCCACCTCGCTGCTGACCGGGCTGGGCCTCGTCGACGCCAGCGGCAAGAAAGTGGACGGCAAGGGCCCCTTCAACATCGAGCTTTTCGCCGGCAGCCCCGACGACAACAACGCCAACTTCTTCTGGACCGGCGCCATGGACACGCTCAAGCCGTACCTGGATGCCGGCACCCTGAAGGTCCCCAGCGGCCAGACCAAGTTTGAGCAGGCAGCCATCCTTCGCTGGCAGGCCCCCGTGGCCCAGAAGCGCATGGAGGACATCATCACCTCCGCCTACAGCTCCGGCACCAAGCTGAACGGTGTGCTGTCCCCGTATGACGGCCTCTCCATCGGCATCATCTCGGCCCTCACCAGCACCGGCGGCTACGCCAAGGGAACCCTGCCCGTGGTAACCGGCCAGGACGCCGAGAAGGGTTCCGTCAAGTCCATCATCGCCGGCGAGCAGTACTCCACCATCTTCAAGGACACCCGCCAGCTCGGCGCACAGGCCGTCAAGATGGTTGATGCTGTCCTCAAGGGCCAGGGACCGGAAACCAATGACACCAAGACCTACAACAACAAGGTCAAGGTTGTCCCGGCCTTCCTGCTGAAGTCCGTGATCATCACCAAGGACAACTACAAGAAGGAACTGATCGACTCGGGTTACTACACCGACGCCGACGTCAAGTAGTCAGCGTCCGGGGGCCGTGGCCGGGCCGCGAGTCCGGCCACAGCCCCCTCCCGCCGCCGCCTGCAGCAGCAGGAAGGCCCAGCTTCGACCAGTCAGTGGGAATTGACGATGAACACACCCATTCTTCAAATGCGAGGAATCACCAAGACGTTCCCGGGCGTAAAAGCCCTCCAGGACGTCACCCTGGATGTGAACCGTGGAGAGGTCCACGCCATCTGCGGTGAAAACGGAGCCGGCAAATCAACGCTCATGAAAGTGTTGTCCGGCGTCTATCCGCACAACAGCTTCGACGGGGAGATCCTCTTCGAGAACGAACCCTGCAACTTTTCCAGCATCTCTGACAGCGAGAAGCGCGGGATCGTCATCATCCACCAGGAACTGGCCCTGAGCCCGTACCTGTCCATCGCCGAGAACATCTACCTGGGCAACGAACAGGCCACCAACGGGTGGGTGGACTGGCGCAAGACCAACCTGGAGGCAGCCCGGCTGCTGGCCCGCGTCGGCCTCGACGAAAACCCGGTCACCCCCGTGCAGCACATCAGCGTGGGCAAGCAGCAACTGGTGGAAATCGCCAAGGCGTTGTCCAAGGAAGTGAAGCTGCTGATCCTGGACGAGCCCACGGCCGCCCTCAATGATGAGGATTCCGGCCACCTGCTGGACCTGATCCTCCACCTGAAGGGCCAGGGCGTCACCAGCATCATCATCAGCCACAAACTCAATGAGATCCGCAAGGTGGCGGACGCCGTCACCATCATCCGGGACGGCAAGACCATCGAGACCCTGCGGCTCGACGAAGGCCAGATCACCCAGGAGCGGATCATCCGCGGCATGGTGGGCCGGGACTTGGAGAGCCTGTATCCGGACCGCGAGCCGCGGATCGGCGAGGAAGTCCTGCGGATCGAGGACTGGTCCGTGCGCCACCCCCAGGACCACAGCCGCATGGTGGTCAACAACGCCAACCTGCACGTCAGGAAGGGTGAGGTGGTGGGGCTTGCCGGCCTCATGGGCGCCGGGCGCACCGAACTTGCCATGAGCGTCTTCGGCCGCACCTACGGCACCGCCACCTCCGGCAAGGTCTACAAGTACGGCGAGGAAATCAACACCGCAACGGTGTCCGACGCCATCAGGCACGGCATCGCCTACGCCACTGAGGACCGGAAGCACTACGGGCTGAACCTCATCGAGGACATCAAGCGGAACATTTCCCTGGCAGCACTGCGCAAGCTTGCCAAGCGCGGCTTCGTGGACAAGAACCAGGAGACCGTGGTGGCCAACGGCTACCGCAGGAGCATGAACATCAAAGCCCCGTCGGTGGCCGCCATCACCGGGAAGCTGTCCGGTGGAAACCAGCAGAAGGTGGTGCTGAGCAAATGGATGTTCTCCGACCCGGACGTGCTCATCCTCGATGAACCCACCCGCGGAATCGATGTCGGGGCCAAATACGAGATCTACACGATCATCGCCAAACTCGCGGCCGAAGGAAAAGCCGTCATCGTGATTTCCTCGGAACTTCCCGAACTCCTGGGCATCTGCGACCGCATCTACACCCTCGCTGCCGGGCACATCACCGGTGAGGTGCCCATCGCCGAGGCCACCCAGGAGACCCTGATGCACTACATGACCAAAGAGAAGGAATAGCGAAATGTCCGCCCTACGAGAATCGCTCGGATTCCTCACCAGCCGCCTCCGCCAGGTTGGCATCTTCGTTGCCCTGATCCTGATCGTCCTGCTGTTCCAGGGCCTGACGGGCGGGATCCTGCTGGAACCGCAGAACGTCACCAACCTGGTGGTCCAGAACAGCTACATCCTCATCCTGGCCATCGGCATGGTGATGGTGATCATCGCCGGTCACATCGACCTTTCCGTCGGGTCGGTGGCCGGGTTCATCGGCGCCGTGGCCGGCGTCATGATCGTGCACTGGGGCTGGCCGTGGTGGGCCGCCATCCCTGCCTGCCTGCTGGTCGGCGCCCTGGTGGGTGCCTGGCAGGGCTACTGGATTGCCTATGTGGGGATCCCGGCCTTCATCGTCACCCTGGCCGGCATGCTGATCTTCCGCGGGCTGACGCTCATCACCCTGAAGAACCAGCAGATCACCCCCTTCCCCGCCGAACTCCGTGCCCTCGGCGGCGGCTTCCTCCCCGATCTCACCGGTGGTACCTCGGTACTGGAATGGCTTACCGTCATCCTGGGCGTCGGCGCAACGGCGGCCCTGCTGATCCAGGCTTTCAAGGAGCGCAGGATCCGCCGGAAGTTCGACCTCGAAAGCGAGCCCCTGGTCTGGTTTGTCATCAAGACCACCTTCACGTCGCTGCTCATGCTCGTCATCACCTTCCTGCTGGCGTCCTACCGCGGCACGCCGATCGTCCTGGTGGTCCTGGCCGCGCTGGTCATCGCGTACACGGCCCTCATGAACAACAGCGTCTTCGGCCGGCACACGTACGCCATCGGCGGCAACCTCCATGCGGCTGAGCTGTCGGGCATCAAGACCAAGGCCGTCACATTCCGGCTCTTCGTTAACATGGGCGTGCTCTCCGCGCTGGCCGGCCTTGTCTTCACCGCCCGGCTCAACTCCGCACAGCCCGCCGGCGGAACCGGCTTCGAACTCGATTCCATCGCCGCAGCCTTCATTGGCGGCGCCGCGGTCACCGGCGGCATCGGTACGGTGGCGGGAGCCATGATCGGTGGCCTCATCATGGGCGTGCTGAACAACGGCATGTCCATCTTGGGCCTGGGCACCGACTACCAGCAGCTCATCAAGGGCCTGGTGCTCCTTGTCGCGGTCGGTTTCGACATCTTCAACAAGAACCGCAGCGGTGGCGGCGGCGACATTGGAAAGCGCTTCAAGCTCAAGACCAGCCCTCCGCCGGCAGAGGAGAAGCCGGCGCCGGCTGCCAGCGAAACGGTGGAGGCAGGCATCAAGTAGGAAGCACCGCAACCGTGCACCTGTTGGCCCCCGTTGCCCCGGACTGAGTCCTGGCAACGGGGGCCTTCCTGCGTGCGGCCGCGGCGATAAGGGGCAACCGCTCAGGGGGCAGCCAGGCCTGCGGCAACATCGGCAGGGGAGCGCCGGCGGCGGCTCAGCACGATGAACGGGGCCGCCAGCAACTGCACCGCGCCGCCCAGGGCCAGCGACGCCGGGTAGCCGTAGAGGTCCGCGGTCCTGCCGAGCAGCGGCTGCACCACCACTCCCCCGCTGGACCCCATGAGCGAGGCAAAGCTCAGGACGGTGGCCCGCTGCTTCGAGGGGATCATGTCGTTGAGGTACGCCTGGCGCACGGGGGTGCCGGCGGAGGCAACCACCGCCCAGAGCGCCAGGAGCACCAGGGCCAGCCAGAAGATGTGGGTGGCCAGGAGCACCACCAGGACCGCTGAGCTGGTGATGGTGGAGGCGATCAGTACCGTGGTGCGCCGGCGGACCAGCTTCCGGACCAGCGGGGCAAGCCAGCCGCCCACGATATCCGCGCCTGCAACGATGGCTGCTGCCAGGCCTGCGATGGCGTAGGCCCTCGGATCACCGAAGAGCTGCAGCAGGTAGGGCTGGAGGGCGTAAAAAACGTAGAATCCCACGCCCTCCGTGAACGGCGCGGCCAGCATCATGAACCGCACCGGAGGGTTCTTCAGTCCGCCGTCCAGCGAGGCCTGCAGCACTGCGCGGGTGGCCTGCAGGGGGTGCGCCGACCGCTCGGGGGTGAAGCCGACGTCGTGCATGAGCAGGAAAGCAACAGCGAACATCGCCACCAGCACCGCGACGCGCAGCAGGAACGGCACGCCCAGGTTGGTGGCCTGGGCAATGACCCCGCCCGCTACTGATCCGGCCAGCATGGCGATGCCGGAAACCATCTGGCCCCGGCCCAGGACGGCTTCGAGCCCGCCGTCGTAGCCGGAAAAGTGGAGGGCGTCCACCAGCCAGGCTTCCACGGCCCCCGAGAAGAAAGTGAAGCCAAGGCCCAGCAGTGCAGACACCGCTGCCCACCACCAGAATGAAGCCGACAACTGCCACAGCAGGTAGTAGAGGTAGGTGGCCCCGGCCAGGGTTACGGTGCCCAGCAGGAAGGACGTGCGGCGTCCCCAGCTGTCGGCCACCACCCCGGTGGGCACCTCGAAGAGAACCATCCCTGCGGTGAAGAAGGCGTTGGCCGCGAAGGCTTCCAGGTTGGTCAGCCCGGCATCGAGCAGGAAGAGCGTGTTGATGCCCCAAATGAACGACGCCGCAAGGGTGTTTCCCAGCGTCAGCGTCAGGTACACGTTCTGGATCTTGCGTGCTGCGGCATTCACCGGCGGCCGTTCCCTTCGGGCTGTTCCTGGCCGGCGGATCAGGACGGGCTGAAGTTGGGGGGAACGGGGTCGTGCCGCAGGTACTGCCGGCGGAACCGCCCCGTACCTGCCGTCAGGGCCCGCAGTTCCACTGCATACCGCAGGAGTTCCTGGTCCGGGACTTCGGCGCTGATCTCCGTCAGCCCTTCGCCGGAGGAGGTGGTGCCGGTGAGGCGTCCGCGCCGGCCGGACAAATCGCTCATCACGCTGCCCACATGTTCGTCGGCAACGGTGATGGACACAGAGGACACCGGTTCCAGGAGCTGGATCTTTCCCGCGGCCGCCGCCTCGCGCAGGGCAAGGGCCCCCGCCGCCTGGAATGCCGCGTCGGAGGAATCCACGCTGTGGGCCTTCCCGCCGGTCAGCGTCACCCGCAGATCCACCACGGGAAAACCCGCAGACACTCCCCTGTCCATTTGGGCCCGGACTCCTTTTTCGATGGACGGGATGAACGTTCCCGGGATGACGCCGCCCACCGTCTTGTCCACGAACTCGAACCCGCCGCCGCGGTCCAGCGGTTCAACCTGGATGTCGCACACGGCGTACTGGCCGTGCCCGCCGGACTGTTTGACGTGGCGTCCGTGGCCGGTGGCGGGGGCAGCGAAGGTTTCCCGCAGCGGTGTCACCACGTCCACGGTGTGCAGCTTGACGCCCTGTTCCCGCAGCCGGTCCAGGACCACCTCGGCGTGCGCCTCACCCATGCACCACAGCACCAGCTGGTGCGTTTCGGCGTTCCGTTCCACCCGCAGGGTGGGATCCCCGGCTGCGATCCGGCCCAGGCTGCGGGCCAGGGCGTCCTCGTCGCTGCGGGAATCCGCTTCCACGGCAACCGGCAGCAACGGTTCGGGCATCTCCCACGTGGCCAGCAGCAGCGGGCTTTCCCGGGTGGAAATGGTGTCCCCGGTTTCCGCGCTGCCCAGCTTCGCCAGTGCGCACATGTCCCCGGCCACGCAGTAGGGAACGGGGCGCAGGCTGGCGCCCAGCGGCGAGTAGATATGGGTGACGCGTTCGTCGGTGTCATGGTCCTGGTGCCCGCGGTCAGCGAGGCCGTGGCCGGCCACGTGGACAGGCGTGTCCTCCTGCAGCTTCCCGGAGAAGACGCGCACCAGGCAGATGCGTCCCAGGAAGGGATCGTTGGAAGTGCGCACCACCTCGGCGGCGAGCGGCCCCGAGGGGTCGCATGCCAGCCTTCCAGCCGGTTCCCCTGCAAGGTCGGTCGTGTCCGGCAGGCTGCGTTCCGGCGGTGCCGGGAAGGCGCGCACCAGCACATCGAGCAGCTCCGCCGTGCCGAGGCCGGTGACGGCGGACGTGGGCAGGACGGGGAAGAACGAGCCGCGGGCGACGGCGGTTTCCAGGTCGGCCGCCAGCACTGCGGTATCGATATCCTCCCCTTCCAGGTAGCGGTCCATCAGCGTCTCGTCTTCGCTTTCGGCGATGATGCCCTCGATCAGGGCACCCCGCGCGGCGCCGGCGGCTGCAAGTTCCCCGGGGGCCGCGGGGCGGACATCGGGTGATGGGTCTCCGGAGGAGTAGTCCGTCACTTCCTGGGACAACAGGCCCAGGAGGCCGGTGGCCGCACCCCCTGCCGGCACCGGGACGCACAGCGGCAGGACGCCGTCGCCGAACGCCTTACGGCATACGGCCAGGGCGCCGTCGTAATTTGCCCGCGGATGGTCCAGCCGGGTGATCACGACGGCGCGCGGCAGCATCATGTGCCCGCACTCGGCCCAGAGCGCGGTGGTGGTTGCGTCGATGCCGTCCACGGCGGAGACCACAAAAAGGGCGGCATCCGAGGCCCTAAGCCCGGCCCTCAGTTCGCCGATGAAGTCCGGGTAGCCGGGGGTGTCCAGGAGGTTCACTTTGACGTCGTCGACCATCAGCGGCACCAAGGAGAGCGTGACCGAGCGTTGCTGGTGGACCGCGGCCGGATCCGAATCGCTGACCGTGGACCCGTCCGCAATGGAGCCCTTACGGGTGATCATGCCGTTGGCTGCGAGCAGGGCCTCGATCAGCATGGTCTTCCCGGCACCGGAGTGCCCCACCAGGGCCACGTTCCGGATCCGGGCCGGGTCCTGCGCCGCGATGCCGGCGGCCTGGTCGGCCCGCTTCGAATCAGGCCCGTTCCTGCCGCCCGCCGCCCGCGCTGACTCCCTGGTGCTCTTCACCGACATTGGAACCTCCTGGCATCATTGCCGACCGGACCGGACGTGTCCTCTGATTCGACACCTTGGGACGGCGGGACGGCAAGAGCACAGGCTATTTGCTGCGGGCTTTGCGGGTAGCGGCGTCGTTGGCCTTCTGGAGAGCGTGGACCAGCTGGTCCTTGTCCATCTTCGAGCGGCCCTTGACGTCCAATTCCTTGGCGAGCTTGTAGAGGTGCTCCTTTGAGGCGTTGGCATTGACGCCGCCGGCGGTGGGTTCGGACGATCGGATGCCCTGCTCCGCGCGTTTGTCAGAGGGGCCGCGCTTTTCCTTGGGCTCCCAGTGGTCGCCCACCTTCTCATAGCTGTGCTTCAGTGAGGCGTAGGCTGCGCGGGCGGCGCGCTCTTCGTCCTGGTCGTAGGACTCGAGGGCGGAATCGTAGGTCTTCGCGAACGTGTCCTGGGCCTTCTGGTCAGAACGCTGCAGGGTCGAGGGAAGCTCGTCCTTGCGGGCATGGTCGTTCTTGCCGGTCTTGGGCATGGCACCCATCCTCCTTTAGTCAGCAGGCTGATTATTCGGATGGATCCAGCTTAAACCCGGAGGTGGTGTGGAGCCCCCTGTCGGATTCGAACCGACGACCCCCGCTTTACAAGAGCGGTGCTCTGGCCAACTGAGCTAAGGAGGCGCGCCCCTGGGGGCGTGCGCCGGGAAGGCGCTAGATAAGGTTAGCCCAACTCCCGCCGGGCGTAAAAACGCGCCGGAACCGCCGCTGGACGCGGCAGGGGCCCGCCCCGGAGACGATCCGGAGCGGGCCCCTGCCCGGGCTGCTGGTCCTTAGCCCTTAGCAGTGATGGCTGCCTGCAGGAAGTCCGGGAACGGCGTCTGGGCGCTGTCCCCCTTGCCCCACTGCTTGCCGTCCACGAACACCGTGGGCGTACCGGTCACGCCGATGGCCGCTGCTTCCTTGGTGGTGAACTTCACGAACGGGCGGTAGGTCTTGTCATCCACGCAGGAGTCGATGTTGACGCCCATGTCGGATGCCATCTTCTTCAGGTCGTTGTCCGAGAGGCCTGCGCTGCCCTCCGCCGGCTGCTTCGCAAACAGCGCGTTGACGAAGTCGGAGTACTTCTCCGGTGACGCGTTGACCACGCAGGCCGCGGCGTTGGCGGCGCGGGACGAGTAGTTGGTGGTTGACCGGCTGTCCAGGAAGCCGAGGGCACGGTATTCCACCGTGATCTTGCCGTCATTGCGCAGCGAGGTGAGCTGGTCGTTGTACTGGGCCTCGAAGTTCTTGCAGACGGGGCAGATGAAGTCGATGTAGAGGACAACCTTCACCGGCTTGCCGGCCTCCGCCCCGGCACCCGGAGCCACAACCTCGGCGGGCGGAGTCTTCGGGGCATCCCCCAGGGAAGCCGCGTCAACAGTCGCCGCTTCAGTCTTGGCCACGCCCGTGTTGGCCAGCAGGGTCACGCCGCCGTGGGCGTTGGCATTGGCCGGAACAGGGCCCTGGTCCGCAACCGGCGCGTTTTGCTTGAGGCTGTTGGTGACCACCAGGGCCACCACCACCAGGATGGCCACGACCGCTGCCACGATGCCCCAGCCGATCAGCAGCTTGTTGCGCTTGTCCTTCTTTACCTGCGCTTCGCGGATCAGGCGCGCCTTTTCCCGCGCCTCGGCGGTTCGCTCAGCCTTGGACTTACGTACTTCGTTTGCGGGGCTCATGAGTTCCTTGGGTCGATCGACGTAGGGGGACCACTTGGTGGCACCCCAACATTTTAGGGGAGAAAGCTGAGAGCTTGCGGTTTCAACCATTCTTTCGGGTTGACCAACGGACGAATAGCCCCGATGATTCCGTCCGGCTAGGGTGGCTTAGAGGCACAAGCAACCCCAGGGGGCCGCAATGCAAACACCCGTCCAGGAAAAAACAGCCGGAACAGCTACGGCCGGCAGTTCCGGTTCCGGCCACGCCGGCCATACCAAGTACGACTTCATGGTGGTCTCCAACAGGCTGCCCGTCGACCGCGTGGCGCCGGGGGACGACAGCGATGACGGCTCCGGCTGGCGCCGGTCGCCCGGAGGGCTGGTGACCGCCCTTGCGCCGATGATGACCAAGACCGACGGCGCCTGGGTTGGCTGGCACGGAGCCCCCGACGAAACGGTCGAGCCCTTCAGCCACGGCGGCATGGACCTCGTTCCAGTACAGCTCAGCACCGATGACGTGGAGCTGTACTACGAAGGGTTTTCCAACGCCAGTCTTTGGCCGCTGTACCACGACGTCATCGCCCCGCCGGAGTTCCACCGCACCTGGTGGGACGCCTACCGTCGGGTCAACCGCAGGTTCGCCGACGCCGTGGTGCGCCATGCGGACCAGGGGGCCACCGTGTGGGTGCAGGACTACCAGCTGCAGCTGGTGCCCCGGCTGCTCCGTGAAGCACGGCCGGACCTCAGGATCGGCTTCTTTAACCACATCCCGTTCCCGCCGCCTGAAATCTTTGCCCAGCTTCCCTGGCGCCAGGCCATCATCGACGGCCTGCTGGGCGCCGACCTGGTGGGCTTCCAGCGGCCCAGCGACGCCGGAAACTTCATGCGCTCCGCGCGCCGTTTCCTGGGTGCCAGCGTCAAGCAGCAGCAGGTGCACGTCAAGGACCACAACGGCCAGCTGACCCACATCGCGCGGGCGCAGGCCTTCCCCATCTCCATCGACGTCAAGCAGATCACCGAGCTCGCTGCCAGGCCGGACATCATTGAACGCGCCCGGCAGATCCGGCAGGACCTTGGCAACCCCAAGACCATCCTGCTCGGCGTGGACCGGCTGGATTACACCAAGGGCATCCGCCACCGGCTGAAGGCCTTCGAGGAACTCCTGGCGGACGGCAGGCTCACGGTGGGCGACGCGACCCTCATCCAGGTTGCCTCCCCCAGCCGGGAACGCGTGGAACAGTACCGGCTCCTGCGCGAAGAGGTGGAAGGCACCGTTGGACACATCAACGGCACCTACGACACCCTCGAAAACACCGCCGTCCGCTATCTGCACCACAGCTACCCCGTCGAGGAGATGGTGGCGCTGTACCTGGCCGCGGACGTCATGCTGGTCACCGCCCTGCGGGACGGGATGAATCTCGTGGCCAAGGAATATGTCACCGCGCGCAACAACAACGACGGCGCCCTGGTCCTGAGCGAGTTCGCCGGGGCGGCCGACCAGCTGAAGCAGGCGCTGCTGATCAATCCGCACGACATTGCCGGCCTGAAGAACACCATCATGACTGCCGTCGAGCTGACCCCGCGGGAAGCATCCCGCCGAATGCGGGCCATGCGCAAGCAGATCCTGGACCACGACGTGGACCACTGGTCCGCGGACTTCCTGCGCGCGCTGAATGAAAAGGTGGTCCGCGATGACTCCTGAAGGCCGCCGCACCAAGGCGCCGCTGGCGCTCTCCCCTGAACTGCGGGAGGCCCTGCGCCGGATCGCCGGCACGGAGCACCTGCTCGTGGCCATGGATTTTGATGGCACCATGGCGCCCATCGTGGGCCGGGCACAGGATGCGCGGCCGCTTCCACGGTCGGCCGCAGCGTTCGCGGGCCTCGCCGTACTGCCGCGGACGACGACGGCCCTCATCTCGGGACGTGCCCTCGCCAGCCTGCGGGAGGTCGCTTCCCCGCCGGTCGACACGCTGCTGATCGGCAGCCACGGCGCCGAGGCATGGCTGGGGCCGGGCTCCACCGAACTGGCCCTTGAAGAGGACCAGAAGGCGCTCCTTGAAGAGGTCCGCGCCGAGTTGGCCGGCATCGTCGCCGAGGCGCCCGGCACCTCCCTGGAGCACAAGCCTGCCGGCGTCGTCCTGCATACCCGCCAGGCGGAGGACGACGTGGCAGAAGATGCAGTGGCGGCAGCACGGTCGGTGCTCCAGGACCACAAGGGAGTCTTCCTGAAGGAAGGCAAACGCGTCCTGGAGACTTCGGTTGTCAATGCTTCCAAGGGCGAAGGTGTGACCTTCCTGCGGCAGGCAACGGGGGCCACTGCCGTGCTGTTCGCCGGCGACGACGTCACGGACGAGGACGCTTTTGGCCGGCTCGAACCGGGCGACGTGGGGGTCAAGGTAGGTCTTGATTTCACCCAGGCCCAATACCGGGTGGAGGCTCCCGTCCACATTGCGGAACTGCTGGAGGCCCTGCTCCATGAGCGGAGCATCGCGGTTGCCGAGGAAGATCCGCAGGCCGCGTCCGGATAGGACGTGGCCAGCGGCACATGTGACGTTCGTAACATTTTCGCAAGGAAGCGCAACCTCTGGCATACTCTGTGTGTGATGTGGCGCACAACCAGCGTGCGGCGTCATTTTGTGCTGTGGGCTCAGGCTCGGAGCACTTTGCAGGAACAAAACTGAATAAACATGAACCATTCACAACGGATCGTCCGGCACGTACCTGCCGGTGAAGGGATTGATAACTGTGGCTACAGTTACTTTTGATAACGCTACGCGTCTGTACCCGGGCACAGATAAGCCCGCCGTCGATAAGCTCAACATCGACATCGCCGATGGCGAATTCCTGGTCCTCGTGGGACCCTCCGGTTGCGGCAAGTCCACCTCCCTGCGCATGCTCGCAGGCCTTGAGGACGTCAACGCCGGCCGCATCCTGATCGGTGACCGTGACGTTACCGATGTTCCGCCGAAGGACCGCGACATCGCGATGGTTTTCCAGAACTACGCGCTGTACCCGCACATGACTGTGGCCGACAACATGGGCTTTGCCCTGAAGATCGCCGGCGTCTCCAAGGAAGAGCGCGCCGAGCGCGTCCGTGAAGCCGCAAAGCTCCTTGACCTTGAGCAGTACCTGGACCGCAAGCCGAAGGCACTCTCCGGCGGCCAGCGCCAGCGCGTTGCCATGGGCCGCGCCATCGTCCGTAACCCTCAGGTCTTCCTCATGGACGAGCCGCTGTCCAACCTGGACGCCAAGCTTCGCGTCCAGACCCGCACCCAGATCGCGTCCCTGACCCGCCGCCTCGGCGTCACCACCGTCTACGTGACGCACGACCAGGTTGAGGCCATGACCATGGGCGACCGCGTCGCCGTGCTGAAGGACGGCCTGCTGCAGCAGGTCGACACCCCGCGCAACCTCTACGACCGCCCCAAGAACGTCTTCGTTGCCGGCTTCATCGGCTCCCCCGCCATGAACCTGCTGGAGCTTCCCGTGGTCGACGGCGGCGTCCAGTTCGGCGGCACTGTTTACCCCGTGCCGCGCGACGTCCTCGAAGAGGCGCACGGCTCCACGGTCACGCTGGGCAGCCGTCCGGAGGACCTGGAAACCGCGCCGCAGGGCGAGGGCCTGAAGGTGGAGGTGGACGTGGTCGAAGAACTCGGCGCCGACGCCTACGTCTACGGCCACACCAACCTTGACGGCAAGGACCACGACATCGTGGCCCGCGTCGATGGCCGCCGTCCTCCGATGAAGGGCGAGGTCATCTACGTCCGTCCCCAGTCGGGCCACGTTCACCTGTTCGACACCAAAACCGGCCTGCGCCTCGGCGACTGATTCCTTGGCTCCGGAGGTTCGGCCTGGCCCAACCTCCGCTTGACCGGCGGCGGTCCGCACCCTTTTCGCAAACGGTGCGGGCCGCCGTCGGCCTTTAACCCGATGCCTGCGCGAAATTTAGCCGCCCTGCCCCGAGTACGGAAGAATTGACCCATGACCGAGGAATACAGCGCCCAGTGGCACGACGAACCCACCGACTACGCGCAGATCGGCAAACTGCCGCGGTTCGTGGCAGCGAGCGCCGATGACAACAAGGCAGCCTCGGTAGCCTCGTCGCTGAATATCACCGCGGCCGCGGCAGATCCCGAACTGCTGGACCTGCCGTGGCATATCGCCCTCGAGGAGTGGCCCGCGCAATACCTCGCGGCACTCCCCCGCGACATCTCCCGGCACATTGTGCGCTTTGCCCACCTGGGCGGCTCGGTCATCGCCATCAAGGAAACCTCCGAGCACGTGGCCCGGCACGAATACCACATGCTCCGCAAGCTTGCCCGCTTCGATGTGCCGTGCGTGGAGCCGGTTGCGGTGATCACCGGGCGCACCACCCCCGATGGACGCCCGCTCAACCCTGTCCTTGTGACGCGGCACCTGAAATTCTCCATGCCCTACCGCGCCCTCTTTTCCCAGATGCTGCGCAAGGACACCCTCACCCGCCTCATCGACGCGCAGGCCCTGCTGCTGGTGCGGCTGCACCTCATCGGCTTCTACTGGGGCGACGTCTCACTGTCCAACACACTGTTCCGCCGCGACGCCGGCGCCTTCGCCGCGTACCTGGTGGACGCCGAAACAGGCGAGCTCTACCCAGACCTCTCCACGGGGCAGCGCGAATACGACCTTGAAATTGCCCGGGTCAACATCGCCGGCGAGCTGATGGACCTGCTGGACGGCGGACTCATCGAGGAGAAGGTGGACCCCGTGGCCACCAGCGAGCTGATCATGGACAGCTACCGGCGGCTGTGGGCTGAGCTGACCGAGAAGGAATCCTTTGAGCTGGGCGAACGCTGGCGGGTGGGCGCCCGCATCCGGCGCCTGAACGAACTCGGCTTCGACGTCGAGGAATATGCCATCAAGACCACCCAGAACGGCTCCACCATCCAGCTGCAGCCTAAGGTGGTGGACGCGGGACACCACCAGCGGCGGCTGTTGCGGCTTACCGGCCTGGATGCGCAGGAGAACCAGGCCCGCCGCCTCCTCAATGACATGGACTCGTTCCGGGCGGACAACAACCCGGAAATGGACGAGGAATACAGCGCCCACCTCTGGGTCAGCCAGATTTTCGAGCCGATCGTGCGATCCATCCCCCGGGACCTCTCCGGCAAGCTCGAGCACGCCGAGGTGGTGCACGAGGTCCTGGAGCACCGGTGGTACATGTCCGAGAAGCAGGAGCGCCACATTCCGCTGGCAGAAGCCGTGCAGTCCTACATCGACTCGATCCTCCGGCACCGGCGGGACGAGGCCGCGATCATGCTCAATCCGGACACCGAACTGCTGAAGATCCTCGAGGTGGAAAACGAGGAATCCCGCTACGGTGCAGATGAATCTGACGACGAATATCCGGATTCGGACGACTAAGGGCTAGATAGCTTTTCCGGGGTTCAGGATGCCGGCAGGATCGAACAGCTCCTTGATCCTGCGCTGGAGCTCCCGGATGGGCTCCGGCTGTTCCTGGCCAAGCCACCGCAGCTTGTACTGGCCCACGCCGTGCTCGCCTGTAATCGTGCCACCCATTGCCAGGGCGGCGGTGATGGACTCGTCCAGGGCCACCTGGAGCCGCTCCATGGCGCCGGCTTCCACGTCCGGCCCCTGCCGGTCGATCCAGAATGTGGGGTGCAGGTTGCCGTCGCCGGCATGGGCCACCACTTTGAGATGCACCTGCTGGGCGGCGGCCATGGCCTCGAGCGCTGCAACGTAGTCCACCAGGCGGGACCGCGGAACGGCAACGTCTTCGCCCACCCGGTACTCGTCGTCCACCTCGGTCCCCCTGCTGTGCCGCCTCAGCTCCACCAGCCGCTCGGCTTCTGCGCTGGCCTCGGTGGTGACGGTGGCCCCGCCTTCGCGCAGGACCTCCCGCACCACGTCGGCTTCCGCGGCAGCCCCAAACCCGTCTGTCTGGATCAGCAGCAGGGATCTGCCGCGTGCGGTGAGGTCGGAGCCATGGATGTCGTCGAGCTGGGCCAGCGTACCGCCGTCGAGCAGTTCCATGATGGCGGGCTGGACGCGGGCCCTTCCCACCGCCAGGACGCCTGCGGCGGCAAGCCTGAAGTCCGGGTAGAACGCAGCAACGGTGTGCACTTCCCGGGGCAGGTACTTCAGCCGCACGGTGATTCCGACGACGATGCCCAGGGTGCCCTCGGACCCCACGAAGAGGCCGGTGAGGTCATAGCCCGCCACGCCCTTGAAGGTTTGGTGGCCGGTGTGGATCAGGGAGCCGTCCGCCAGGACGACGTCCAGTGCCAGGATTGAGTCCCTGGTGACCCCGTACTTGGCACAGCGCAGGCCCCCGGCGTTGGTGGCAACGTTGCCACCGATCGTGGAGCTCCGGAAGCTGGCAGGGTCCGGCGCGTACATAAGGCCATGCTCCGCGGCGGCTTCGTTCAGGACGGCGTTGACCACCCCGGGCTCCACCATGGCTGTTTCATCGTCCGGATTCAGGCCGAGGATCCGGTCCATCCGCTCCAGGGAGAGGATGATGCAGTTGGTGGTGGCGTGGGCACCGCCGGATACACCCGTGCCGGCGCCCCGGGGTACGATCGCCACCCCGCTGCCCAGGCATGCCTTCACCACTGCCTGCACGTCCGCCACTGATTCGGGAAACACCACGGCCAGCGGAAGCTGGAAGTCGATCACGGGCGCCTGGTCTACGGCGTACCGGCGGAGCGCGACCTCGCCCGTGTCCACCTGGCCGGGCGCCAGGACGGCTTCCAGCTCGTCAACGATGCTTCCCACAAAGCCTCCACCCGTCGTCGGACATACCTTCCCAGTTTAGGTGCGCTGCCGGCGGAAGCCCGGATCCCCGGCGGTGCAATCGTTTCCAGTTCCATGGCGGCGGACGCTTGGGCACTGTCTCCTGCCCACAGCGAAACAATATGGAAGCGTTTTCAGTTAATCGGTGCGCCGCAGCTATGCTGGCTTCCATGTCTGTCGAAACTGTGACCCAGGACACTTCCGTTTGTGCCGGTCCCCTGACGCTCATCCATGCTGCTGACACCGCTCCGGGCTGGTGGCGGTCCGCAGTGATCTACCAGGTCTACCCCCGGTCCTTCCGTGACCTGAATGGCGACGGCATTGGCGACCTGGCGGGAATCACGGAGGAACTGCCGCATCTCGCAGATCTGGGGGTCGATGCAGTCTGGCTCTCACCCTTCTACCGTTCCCCCCAGCGCGACGCCGGCTATGACGTCAGCGACTACTGCGACGTGGACCCGGTCTTCGGTACGCTGGCCGACTTCGACGTCATGATGGCCGAATCCCACCGCCTGGGCCTGCGGGTCATCGTGGACCTGGTGCCCAACCACTGCTCGGACCAGCACCCGGCGTTCCAGGCAGCCCTTGCGGCGCCGGCCGGAAGCCCGGAGCGGGACATGTTTATCTTCCGGGACGGGACCGGCCCCGACGGGCAGGAACCGCCCAACAACTGGCAGTCCCACTTCGGCGGACCAGCCTGGACCCGGGTAGCAGGAACGGACGGCCGGCCCGGTCAGTGGTACCTGCACCTCTTCGATTCCTCGCAGCCGGACTTCAACTGGGACAACCCCGCCGTTCACGCGGAGTTCGAACGCGTGCTCCGTTTCTGGCTGGACCGCGGTGTGTCAGGTTTCCGGGTGGACGTTGCCCATGCCCTGGTCAAGGCCCCGGGGCTGCCCGAATGGGGCGGCCGCGCCGACGGTGGCAGCAGCGACGGGTATCCGGGCCATGAAGCACCCATGTTCGGCCAGCCCGCTGTCCACGACATATACCGCAGATGGCGGCTGATCCTGGACGAATACGGACCCGACCGGATCCTGTGCGCCGAGGCCAGCGTGGACCTGCACCGGTTGGCTCACTGGGTCCGGCCCGACGAAATGCACCAGGCGTTCAACTTCCCGTACCTCCACGCGGGCCTGGACGTCTACCGCCTCCGCTCCGTCATCACCGATTCCCTGACAGTCCTTGACGGAGTAGGTGCCCCCAGCACCTGGGTACTTTCGAACCATGACGTGGTCCGCCACGCCAGCCGTTTCGGGTACAACGGGCTCGCTCCGCGGGACGGCGACGGCATTGGCCCGGCAGATCACCAGCCGGACCATGATCTTGGCCGCCGCCGCGCGGCCGCTGCCTCGATGTTCATGCTGGGACTCCCGGGCGCCGCGTACCTGTACCAGGGCGAAGAGCTCGGGTTGCCGGACGGCATCGACATTCCTGACCACCTCCGCCAGGACCCCACGTTCGCCCGCACCGGCGGCCAGCGGCTGGGCCGTGACGGCTGCCGTGTGCCGCTGCCCTGGCGTGGCGAGGACCCGCATCTGGGGTTTGGCTCAGGCAGCCACCCCTGGCTGCCCATTCCTGCCTCGTTCAAGGCGCTGGCGAGGGACCTGCAGGCGGAATCACCGTCGTCGCACCTGTCCCTGTACCGCGACGCCCTGGCCTGCCGGCGGGAACTGGACCTGGGCAGGGGGTCCTTGTCCTGGGCCGAGGACTGGTGCACCGGCTACTCCCTGGGCTACCTGAACGGCACTACGCTGGTGGTTATGAACCTGAACCACGAGCCGCTGGAAATGCCTGCGGGACATGTCCTGATCCGCAGCCTGCCCGCAGGTGCGGGACGCGCCCTTGCCTCCGGGGAGACCGCGTGGATACAGCTTGGACCGGACGCCGCAGCAGCCCTCTGACCGTGGCAGGCATCAAAGAAGTTGCCAGCCGGGCCGGCCTGTCGGTGGCCACCGTCTCGCGGGCACTGAGCGGCAAGTCCAACGTCTCCTCCAAGAGCCGCCGCCTGGCCCAGGAAGCGGCCCGGGAACTCGGGTTCGTTCCGTCCTACCACGCGTCAAGCCTCGCATCAGGGCGGAACCACAACATCGGGCTGGTGGTGCCCAGCGTCCAGCGCTGGTACTTCTCCTCGGTACTGGAAGGCGTTTCCGAAACCCTGCTCGATGCCGGCTATGACCTGACGCTCTACAACGTGGGTGAACAGCCGGAGCGGCGCAACAGCATCCTGACCGACTTCCTGCTGCGGAAACGCCTGGATGCTGTAATCGCCGTGGCGCTGGTGCTCAGCGAGGAGGAGATCCGCCAGCTGCTGGCCGTGCACCGTCCCATCGTGGGGATCGGAGGTGCCCTGCCCGGGGCCTCGACCATCAGGATCGACGACGAGGGCCTGGCGATGATGGCCACCAGCCACCTGATTGGGCTGGGACATACCCGGATTGCGCATATCACCGGGGATGCGGGGCTGAACCGGGACTTCAAGCTTCCGCAGCTCCGGCAAAAGGGCTTTTCGGCGGCAATGGCCGCAGCAGGGCTGGGACTGCGGCCGGAGTGGCATGCCACTGCCGACTTCACCATCCAGGGCGCCTACGCGGCAGGCCGCCGGCTGCTGGGAACACCCACGGAACGGCCCACGGCAGTTTTTGCCGCCTCCGATGAGATGGCGGTGGGCGTCATACTTGCCGCGCGCGACTTTGGTCTTCGGATTCCGGAGGATCTCTCCGTGGTGGGCATTGACGGGCACGAGCTGGCAGAGACCTTCGGGCTGACCACCGTGAGCCAGGATCCGCGGGGCCAGGGAAAGCTGGCGGCCGCCACTGCTTTGGCCCTGCTGGATGGCGCCGGCAGGAATCCCGACGGCGGTCCGGCAGCTACGGCAGCACAGGACCAGGAATACCCGACGGAATTCGTGATCCGTCACAGCACCGCCGTGCCTGGGGACCCGGCCGCACGGACGGCCTAGGACAGGCCTTCGGAAGGTGCGGCGTCCGTTGGGTCGCCGGCACCCATGAACCGGGCAAACCGTTCCAGGATCAGCGGCCACGCTTCCACATAGGCTTCGCGCGCGGCAACGGGGTCCTCAGCCCCTTCCCACCCTTCGTGGAGGACACGGACCTCCGTTTCCGCCTCAACGGCGCGGAACACCACCAGGAGCTCGGTGGACCACAGCGCCGTGGTTCCGGGGTGCCAGGAGGCATGGAAGGACAGCGGCGGCTGCCAGTCATCGAGGGTACCCCAGATGCTGGTGCGGCCATCGTCAGCCGTCTCAAGGATGAGGTTCTCCTCGAACTCCACATAGGAACCGGCCCCATAGACACCGTGCCGTTCCAAGGGCCACCACAGGTGGGCGTGGTCGGTGAAGCCTGCGAAAGCCCGGGCCACGGGACCCGGGACCAGGACGGTGTTCACCACGGGCTCCAGGGGATCCGAAGCCTGCCGGCCGTCGTCTTGGGAGGGGTCCTGGGCGTGGCTGAAGATGCTGCTCATGAGGGTCAATCCTACCCGCGGACATCCGGCCGTCCGGCGGCATCGGTCTGGAGGTTAAAGTCGAAGGGCCCTGACATTCCTTGTCAGGGCCCTTCGTAATGTATGTCCGGCGGTGACCTACTCTCCCACACCCTCCCGGGTGCAGTACCATCGGCGCTGTGGGTCTTAGCTTCCGGGTTCGGAATGGGACCGGGCGTTTCCCCCACGCTATGACCGCCGTAACCCTTCTACCCGTCACCAACCCGTGTGGGGGGGTGGTGTGGGAAATCTGTGGTTACAACTCGCTGTCCAGGGACAGCGTTGTGGTGTTGTATGTAGTTGTGTTGGTTCCTACCAGTACCGCCCGTGTTGGGGGGTTGTTGGTTGGGAACCACATAGTGGACGCAAGCAGAATTTTGTATGTATCTGTGTGGTGTAAGTTATTGGCCTATTAGTACCGGTCAGCTTCACGAGTCGTTAGTCCTCGCTT
>NZ_JBWJAR010000028.1:0-36588 GCF_056389225.1 Pseudarthrobacter sp. rb
TCTTCATCGACTCACCCCTGACCATGCTCGTCACCGCCATCGCGTCCGTGCTCATGGTCATCGGCTGGTACGCCTGCCGCCACCGCATCCGCCAAATCGCCGAAACCCGCGAAGGCTACACCGGGACAGCACCCGTGATCGCCAACCGGACGCCCATTTCCTGACCACAACGCCTCCAATCCTCCGAGCTGAAGAAAGACCATGACACCAGAGCCGCAGCCCACCCTGACCACATCCCGTCCCCAGCCCGCCGCCGTCGTCCGCCCCCAGGACCGTGTGGCACCCGCCCTCAAATCCGCCGGGCACGTCATCGTCGATTCGCTGGTGGCCCACGGTGTGGAACGCACCTACGTGGTTCCCGGCGAGAGCTTCCTCGACGTGCTGGACGGCCTGCACCAGTCCAGCATCGAAACCATCGTCTGCCGGCATGAGGGCGGGGCCGCATACATGGCGGAGGCGGACGGCAAGATGCAGCAGCGCCCGGGCGTAGCGATGGTCACCCGGGGACCGGGCGCCGCGAATGCGCATGTGGGCCTGCACACCGCCTGGCAGGACTCCACCCCCATGCTGCTCTTCGTGGGCCTGATCCCGTTCGCCCACCGGGACCGGGAAGCGTTCCAGGAATTCGACATCAAGTCCTGGTTCGATACCGGCGCCAAGCGCGTCATGGTCCTGGACCATCCGGAGCGGGCCTCCGAAATCGTGGCGGAAGCCATGTTTGCCGCGATGAGCGGACGGCCCGGGCCCGTGGTTGTCGGCTTGCCGGAGGACGTGATCCGGCAGCAGGTCAGCCCGGCACTCCACCCCGCCATACCCGTAGCCGCCGGGGGCCTGAGCGGCACGGACTCCGCGGCGCTGAAGGCTGCCCTGGCCGAATCCAGCAAGCCGCTCTTCGTCACCGGCGGCAACGACTGGACGCAGGAGGCAGCCGGGCAGCTCACCGCCTGGCTGGAGCGGCACCACATCCCGGCCGCCGCGGAATGGCGCACGCAGGGCACGGTGTCCTTCGATTCGCCGTCCTACGTGGGGCCCATCGGGTACGGCCGGCCGCGGCCCACGTATGACCTCCTGGAGGAGACCGACCTCCTGGTGTTCGTGGGCACGGTGCCGGGAGATGTGATCACTGACGGATTCGTGTGCCGCCAGGACTGGAGCAAGAAGAACTTCCTGGTGACGGCGGACCCGTCGCTGCGGGGGCGGTCCGGACCCGTGTCACGGCAGATCCTGGCCAAACCCGACGCGTTCGTCCGCGACCTGGAGGGCATCGACCTGCCAGTCAAGGAGGAGTGGAAGGCCTGGACCGCCAGGATGCGCGCCGAGCAGGAAAGCTTCGCGGCACTCCCTCCAGCAGCGCCGGCTCCGGGACAGGCGAGGATGGACACCCTGATGGCCAACCTGGTGCCCCGTCTTCCCAGGGACGCGATGGTGACGTTCGGGGCCGGGGAACATACCAATTGGGCCCACCGGTATTTCCCGACACGCCGCTACGCGTCCATGATCAGTGCCCGCAATGGCTCCATGGGGTACTCGGTACCGTCCGCGATCGCCGCTTCGCTGGCTGCGCCCGGACGGCGGGTGGTGACCATCGCGGGGGACGGCGAGTTCCTCATGAACGGGCAGGAACTCGCCACCGCCGCCCAGTACGGTGCCACGCCCCTGGTGGTGGTCATGGACAACCAGGAGTACGGCACCATCCGCACGCACCAGGAACGGCACTACCCGCAGCGCGTGTCCGGGACGCAGTTGAAGAACCCTAATTTTGCCCTGATGGCGCAGGCTTTCGGCGGTTTCGGCATCACCGTCACCGAAGACCGGGACGTGCCGGCCGCCCTGGATGCCGCGCTGGCAGCCATCGACGATGACGGGATGTTTGCCCTCATCCACCTCATCGTGGAGCAGCGCGTCAAGGCGTACTAAGGCAACGTGCCGCTGATGCGGCCAGCTTCATCCGGTGACGCGGACGACGGCGGGACCTCCCGCCGTCGTCCGTTTGGGTTTAATTGCCGGCCAGCGGAATAGAACAGCAACTGCTTTAGTTGAAACTTCAAGTAAGCGCATTTCAACGAAGGACTGCAGTGAATTTCCTATCCCGCCTCTTTGGAAAGAAGAACATCATGACTGACATCACCATCATCGGAACCGGCAACATGGCCCGCGGGCTGGCAGCCCGTGCGCTTGCCGGAGGCAACAGCGTCCAGCTCCTGGCCCACGACGACAAGGCCAAGGCCGACGCCCTGGCCGCGGAATTCACAGGCCAGGTGGACACCGGCGTGCTGGGCGACGCCATCACCGGTTCCATCGTCATCCCGGCTGTGTACTTCGACGCCGCCAAGGACATCGTGGCCCGCTACGGCAACAGCCTGGACGGCAAGGTGTATATCGACATCACCAACCCTGTGGACTTCTCCACCTTTGACGGCCTCTCGGTCCCCGCCGGCAGCTCCGCCGCCGAGGAACTGCAGAAGACCACCGGAGCGAAAGTGGTCAAGGCGTTCAACACCACCTTCGCCGCCACCCTGGGCGACGGGAGGGTGGCCGGCCAGCCGCTGGACGTCCTGGTTGCCGGCGACGACGAGGATGCAGTGGCGGCCGTGACCGCTTTCGCGTCCGCCGCCGGCCTGACCCCGATCGTGGTGGGACCGCTCCGCCGTGCCCGGCAGCTGGAACAAGCGGGCTTCCTGAACATCCTGCTCTCAGCCAATGAGCAGCTGCCCCAGTTCCAGTGGAACTCGGCCCTCAGGTTTGCCCCGGCGGCCTAGCCGGGAAAGTATGCAGCTGGAAGACAAAGGGAAGGCCGGCACGAGCGTGCCGGCCTTCCCTTTCGCGCTTTCATCAGGCTACAGCCGGTCCGTCCGGTCCTCGCCGCCCTTGTGGCCGGCCCCGCGGAGGTTCTCCTGGACCTTCCCGAACAGGTCCTTGATGGTGGACTCCGCGTTGGAAATGACATCCACCGGCACGTAGACCTCATGGGTCACGGGCAGGTCGTATTCATCCTTCAGGTGGGTGCCGTTTCCCACTCCCGACAGGGACAGGTAGACCATGGCTTCCGTCCGTGCGATCCCTGCGAGCTTCCCGAAGACGACGGTGAACTCGTTCGGCTGGAAGCTGATTGTCTGCCCAATATGGCCGCGGCCCAGTTCACCGGCGTGAATGACCTTCTCCGACTGGCTTCCGGTGTAGTCCATGAACTTCTCCTTCGATCGCCAACACGTACGCTGGCAGTCTAACGCTGCCCCTCAATGCCGGCACAGGCCCGGGCCACGCGGCAGGGCCGGTAGAATCTTGAAGGCCGGACCCTTCGTTCCGGACCAGTATGGCACTGGCCGCCGGCGCCCACGTGGCCGGCGGAGGCCACCTGCCGGCCCCCGTCATCCTCCTCGCGGTACTGGCACTGACCGCACTGGCCAGCACTGTTGCCACCCGGCTCCGGCTCTCCTTCCCCGCCATCGGCGCACTCCTGGGCGGCGGCCAGCTTGCCCTGCACGAGGTCTTCACCGCCTTCTCCAACCCCCTTCCCGGCGCAGCACCCGGGCCGGCGCCGGCCCACCTGCACAGTGCCAGACGGACTGGTCCCAGGTCGCCGTCGACGGTCAGGACCCGCATGACCTGAAGGCGCCCGCGCCCTCGATCACCCTCACCGGTGCGGCTGCCAGCGATGCCCACGGGGCCGGTGCAGCCCATGCCACCGGGCAGGCGGCGGCTGTGACCGATAACGGAGCCGGGGCGCGGAGCTGGACCGGACTCGCCGCCGGAGCAGGCGGGCTGGTCCTGGGCGGCGCGGCCCTGCTCCGGACCAGGGGTGGACGCCGCGCACCGGCCGGTAACGCGGCAACCGGCAACCAGTAAGGACGCATTTGAGGCCCGGATCATCACGATCCGGGCATCAAATTGCCGCCAGTGCATGCGGCATCGTTGACGTGGGCAACGGCTACCGCGAAGGTGGTGCCATGAGGTCTCAGAAAATTTCCCAGGGGTTTGCCATGACGACGGCGGCAGCAGCGGCAGCACTGCTGCTCACCGGATGTGGTCCAAGCCAGCCGCAGTCCCAGACGACCACGTCGCCCGCCACCGGGCAGGCCAGCCAGTCCCCCACGGGAACGGCGTCCACGCCTCCGGCGTCGTCGGCGCCCGCCAGCTCAACCCCGGCCTCACCCGCCCCCGGCACTACGGCGGCGGGGGAACCCGGCCTGTGCAAGTCGGCGGGGCTCACCGCTGCCACCGACGCATCCGGTGGCGGCGCGGCAGGCAGTGTCTACATGAAGCTCAACCTCACCAACAAGGGTTCCGAACCCTGCATCCTCCGGGGATACGCCGGCGTCTCCCTGGTGGCGGACGCCGCCGGAGCCCCCATCGGCGCTCCGGCAACGCGGGATGATTCGGCCGGCGTAGCGGACGTCCTCCTGGCTCCCGGCCAGACCGGCACCGCCGTCCTCCGTTACACGCAGGCCCGCAACTACCAGGGCTGCGTGGTCGTGGACGCCGCCGGTTACCGGATTTACCCGCCGGAGGACACCGACTCGCTGTTCATCCCGAAGCCCACCACGGCCTGCAGCAATGCCGAAATCACCCTGCTCAGCATCGGGGCATTCCAGCCCGCCTGACCGCTTGGCCCCGTAGGACGGCCCCGGAATGACGAAGGCGGCCCGGCGGACAACCCGGGCCGCCGTCCGTACCCTTGGGCCGGCGTCGGACGCTTACGCTTCGACGCCGCTCCCGGAGTGCTTACCGGGTGGCCGTGGTGGTGCGGCCGGTGCCCGCGGCGCGGCGGGACAGAGCCACGCCCAGGCCGATCATGGCCACTCCGAGAATGAAGTGCAGCCAGTTGTCCGCGATGTTGACCGGAACAAAGTTGGCGGCACTGTCATGGCCGATGAACAGTCCATAAAGCCAAAGCACCAGGTAAATGGCTCCGCCGACCACCAGGTAATTACGCGAGGCAGCCGCGCTGCGCGCCATGGCGACGCCCGCGATGCCGAAGAGCAGGTGGACGATGTTGTGCAGGATCGACACCTGGAAGAGGCCCAGCAGCATGGCACCCGATCCGTGCCCGGCGAACCCCAGGGATTCATAGTTGGAGGTGATTCCGGGGATGAACCCCAGGACGCCTACCAGGAGGAACACCGCGCCCACGGCAAGGGTGGCTTTTTGTATGTTGGTCCGGCCTACGGTGCGACCGCTGGAATTCATGCTTGTCATGATGTCTCCTGCTTGTGTCGTTGTGCGGTTCTGGCTGCCGGGCGATGCGTGACCGTTACTGCCTGACCATAGACTTAACCCCCGACATTGTAAGTATACTTATCAAATACGCCGCGGATAGCAGGGGTGCATAACGGACCCATCACAAAACTGGCTTGTGAGGGTTGTGGACCGAAGGCAGGTTTGACTGGCATGACGTCGATTTGGCTGGACCGCAGGGCTCCTTTTGCCTCTGATCCGTTCGAACCGGATTCCAGGTATGACACCGTCGTTGCAGGTGCGGGACTCACCGGGTTGGTCACCGCCCTGCTGCTGGCCCGGTCCGGGCAGAGCGTGCTGGTACTGGAGGCCCGCTTTCCGGGGGCCGTGACCACCGGCAACACCACCGCCAAGGTAAGCCTGCTGCAGGGCACGTTCCTGTCCCAGCTCGCCCGCCAGTATTCGCAGAAGCAGGTGCAGGCGTACGTGGACGGGAACCGGGAGGGCCAGGCGTGGCTGCTGCGCTACCTGGCGGAACAAAACGTGCCCTTCCAGCGCCGCACCGCCTACACCTACGCTGCCTCCGCCCAGGGCACCGAGAAGCTGCGGGAAGAGATGAGCGCTGCCGGCACCGCGGGACTGGACGTGGACTACGTGCGCGACGCCGGCCTGCCGTTTCCCGTCCACGGCGCCGTCCGCCTGCGCGACCAGGCCCAGATCAACCCGATGGATGTCCTCGACGCGCTGGTGGCGGACATCCGGAGCCGGGGCGGCCACATCGTCAGTGGCGTGCGGCTTCGCGACGTGACCGGTGATGCGCCCTCCGCCGTCCGGACCGACCGGGGCAGTGTCAGGGCGGACAGGGTAGTACTCGCCACCGGTATCCCGGTCCTGGACCGCGGCCTGTATTTCGCCAAGCTGAAGCCCGCCCGTTCCTACGCGGCCGCGCTTGAACTGCAGGAGGACCAGGCGCCGCCGCCAGGCATGTACATTTCCGTCGAACAGCCCACCCATTCGCTCCGCGACTACGAGGTGGACGGGAAGAACCTGCTGCTGGTGGGCGGCCACGGCCACCACGTGGGCAGGACGGACTCCGAGAAGGCCCACCTCGCCGGCCTGCTGGACTGGGCAGGAAACCATTACCCCGGCGCTGCCACCACCCACACGTGGTCCGCGCAGGACTACATGCCCACCAACCTCATGCCGTTTTTCGGCAAGCTCCCCCGGGGCAAGGGCCAGATCTACTTCGGCACCGGCTACAACAAGTGGGGAATGACCAACGCCGTCGCCGCCGCGCTGGGCATATCGGCGGACATCCTGGGCGGCCAGATCCCGTGGGCTGACACCATCCACCACCGCGTCACGTCACCGGCCGGCGCGTTCTCCGCCGTCGCGCTGAACGCCGGTGTGGCAGCCAGGCTGGCCTCTGACTGGGGGAAGGTGTCCGCCGAGGGCCGCAGGTTCGATGGCTTGAAGCGGGGCAAGGACCGGACTGCCGTGCCGGCTCCTGAGGGGACTTCCACCACGGCTCCTGTCCCGGCGGGCACCACTCCTGTCCCTGCGGGCACCGCGCCTGCCACCGCCCCGGCCGAAGGCCAGGGCAAGGTCTACCGCGACGGCAACCGGCCGGTGGCAGTGTCCACCGTTGGCGGAAGCACCTGCAGGTTGTCCGCGGTCTGCACCCATTTGGGCGGCATCCTGCACTGGAACGACAACGAACAGACGTGGGACTGCCCCCTGCACGGCTCGCGCTTCACGAACGAGGGCAAGCTGCTTGAGGGCCCTGCCACCAAGGACCTGCCGCAGGCTGGGACGGCGTGAGCGGGGCCGCATCACGCGGGACATCAGTTAGCGGCATCTTGGGTTGGATCAGTCCGGTTTCTGCTGGTGGCGGAGCCGGGGCCAATCGCGGAGTTGCGTGTCGGTGCCTTGGGGCATGATGGAGGCATGAACCAGGAACAGCGTCCTGCCGGTGGTGGTGCCTCCGGTACGGCTGCGCCGATGGGCCAGTTCAGCCGGCCCACCCGGGACTGGTTCCTGGGCGCATTTTCGGAGCCGACCCCTGCACAGGCCGGGGCCTGGAATGCCATCTCCTCCGGCTCGCATGCACTGGTGGTGGCCCCCACCGGTTCCGGAAAGACCCTGGCGGCCTTCCTCTGGGCGCTGGACCGGCTCCTGGCCTCGGAGTCCCACGCCCCTGAGCCTGCCGCTGCGGAGGCGCCCGCGAAAGGCAAGCGCCAACGGGCACCCAAGCGCAAAACCCGTGTCCTCTACATCTCGCCGCTGAAGGCTTTGGGCGTGGATGTGGAACGGAACCTGCGGTCCCCGCTGATCGGCATCACGCAGACCGCAAAGCGGCTTGGGCTTCCCGCCCCACTGATAACTGTCGGGGTCCGGTCCGGGGATACTCCCGCAGCTGAGCGCCGCGGGCTGCTGAGCAACCCGCCGGACATCCTCATCACCACCCCCGAATCGCTGTTCCTCATGCTCACGTCAAAGGCCCGGGAGACCCTGGCCGAGGTGGACACCATCATCATTGACGAGGTCCACGCCGTGGCCGGCACCAAGCGTGGAGCGCACCTTGCCGTATCACTGGAACGGCTGGACGCGCTGCTGCCCAAACCTGCACAGCGCATCGGGCTTTCCGCCACGGTGGAACCCCGGGAGCTCGTGGCGCAGTTCCTTGCGGGTTCGGCTCCCGTGGAGATCGTTGCTCCGCCGGCCAGGAAGAACTGGGACCTGACGGTTTCCGTCCCGGTGGAGGACATGTCGGACCTGCAGGGCGCGGCCGGGGCGTTCGATTCCGGCCCCGCATCCGGGCTCCAGCCGCAGGCGTCCATCTGGCCGCATGTGGAGGAAAAAATCGTCGACCTGGTGCTGGCCAACCAGTCCACCATCGTCTTCGCCAACTCCCGGCGCCTCGCCGAACGCCTCACGGCCAGGCTCAATGAAATCTACGCAGAGCGGCAATTGATCGCCGTGGGCGGCGGCTGGGACGGACCCGGTCCGGAAGGGCAGGCGGCTGCGCCCGGTGCTGCGGGGGGACCGGCGTCGGGCATTCCCGCGTCCACCGCCACACCGGCACACATGATGGCCCAGGCCGGAAGCTCCGCCGGGGCAGACCCGGTACTGGCCCGCGCCCACCACGGTTCCGTGTCGAAGGACCAGCGCGCGCTCATCGAGGACGACCTCAAGTCCGGGCGGCTGCGGTGCGTGGTGGCAACGTCATCCCTGGAACTGGGCATCGACATGGGCGCCGTGGACCTGGTGGTCCAGGTGGAGTCGCCACCCTCGGTGGCCAGCGGCCTGCAGCGGGTGGGCCGCGCCGGGCACCAAGTGGGCGAAATCTCCCAGGGCGTCCTCTTTCCCAAGCACCGCGCTGACCTGGTCCACACGGCCATCACGGTGGAGCGCATGCTGGACGGCAAGATCGAGCGGCTCAGCATCCCTGCCAACCCGCTGGACATCCTGGCCCAGCAGACCGTGGCCGCCACGGCACTGGGCAGCATTGACGTGGAGGAATGGTTCAGCACCGTCCGGCGCTCCGCGCCTTTCGCGTCCCTCCCCCGGTCGGCCTTCGAGGCCACCCTGGACCTGCTGGCTGGGCGGTACCCGTCCGACGAATTCGCCGAGCTCCGGCCCAGGATCATCTGGGACCGCAACGCCGGCACCATCGAGGGCCGGCCCGGAGCCCAGCGCCTGGCTGTGACATCGGGCGGCACCATCCCGGACCGCGGGCTGTTCGGCGTCTACATCATCGGCACTGAACAGGAGGGGTCCGCTTCCCCCTCCGAGGACGGCAAACCGGCGCGCGCACCCAAGGGCGGCCGCCGCGTGGGCGAGCTGGACGAGGAAATGGTTTACGAGTCCCGGGTGGGCGACGTCTTTGCCCTGGGTGCCACCAGTTGGAAGATCGAGGACATCACGCACGACCGCGTCCTGGTCTCCCCCGCGTTCGGGCAGCCCGGCAAGCTGCCGTTCTGGAAGGGTGATTCCCTGGGCCGGCCGGTGGACCTGGGCCGCGCACTGGGCGCGTTTGTCCGCGAACTGTCCGCGTCCGACGCCGGCCCAGCCACCGAGCGCTGCAAGGCCAGCGGCCTGGACGACTTCGCCGCCAACAACCTCATCCAGTACCTCACCGAGCAGAAACAGGCCACCGAGGTGGTTCCCAGCGACACCACGCTGGTGGTGGAGCGGTTCCACGACGAACTGGGCGACTGGCGCGTCATCCTGCACAGCCCGTTCGGCATGCCGGTGCACGCACCGTGGGCCCTGGCCGTGGGGCAGCGGCTCCACCAGCGCTACGGCCTGGACGGCTCGGCCATGGCGGCCGACGACGGCATCGTGCTGCGGGTGCCCATGATGGAGGACGAACCGCCGGGCGCCGAGCTGTTCCTCTTCGATCCCGAGGAACTGGAACAGATCGTCACCGCCGAGGTAGGGGGCAGTGCCCTGTTCGCCTCCCGTTTCCGCGAGTGCGCCGCACGTGCGCTCCTGCTGCCCCGCCAGACCCCCGGCAAACGCCAGCCCCTGTGGCAGCAGCGCCAGCGGTCGGCGCAGCTGCTGGACGTGGCCAGGAAATACCCCACCTTTCCCATCGTCCTGGAGACCGTGCGCGAATGCCTCCAGGACGTCTACGATCTGCCGGCATTGAAGGACATCGCCGCGTCCGTGGAGCGGCGCGAACTGCGGATCGTGCAGACCACCACGCAGCAGCCCTCACCGTTCGCCAAGTCCCTTCTCTTTGGCTACGTGGCCCAGTTCCTCTACGAGGGTGATTCCCCGCTCGCAGAGCGGCGCGCCGCCGCCCTGGCACTGGACTCCACGCTCCTCAACGAGCTGCTGGGCAGGGTGGAACTGCGCGAACTCCTGGACGCCAAGGTCATCGACGCCACCGAACGCGAGCTCCAGCGCCTGGCCCCGGACCGCCGTGCACGCGGAATGGAAGGCGTCGCGGACCTGCTGCGGCTGCTGGGGCCCTTGGATCCGGAAGAGGCCGCTTTGCGGCTGGAACCTGCAGAACCCCCGATGGTTGAGCCCGCGGAAACCCTGGTCGATGAGTCCGCCGAACCGGTGGGCGAGCCCGCGGAAACCGCACCCGCCGCTTCCGCCACCGTTGCTGAAGCGGCAGCCCACCTGGCCGCCCTCCAGCGTGCCAACCGCGCCATCAAGGTCAACATCGGCGGCGTGGAACGTTTCGCGGCGGTGGAGGACGCAGCCCGTCTCCGCGACGCCATCGGCGTGCCGCTGCCCATGGGTGTTCCGCTGGCCTTCATTGAGCCGGTTGCCGATCCCCTGGGCGACCTCGTCTCCCGGTATGCCCGCACCCACGGCCCCTTCACCGCGGCCGAGGCAGCGGCCCGCCTGGGCCTGGGCGTGGCCGTGGTGGGCACCGCGCTGAAACGCCTTGCGGCGGACGGCCGCGTGGTGGAGGGCGAATTCCGGCCGCACGTCACCACACCAGGCGCCGTACACCCGGGCTTCCCAGCGCAGGACGGGCCGAAGGACGGCACCGCCCCGGAATCTGCCCGGGAATCCGCGCAGGAATCCGGCCTTGAGGCCGGTACGCAGCCGACGGATGAACTGCCCGCCCTTGCGGCCGGCTCCCCCGCCGGCACCACGCACAGCATCGCCAGCGAATGGTGCGACGCCGAGGTGCTGCGCAAGCTCCGCCGTCGTTCGCTGGCCGCCCTGCGCGCGGAAGTGGAGCCGGTGGACGCCGCCGCCTACGGACGTTTCCTGCCGGCATGGCAGCACGTCAGGACCCCGGGCGGTGGCCGCGGCCAGCCCTCGCTGCGGGGACTGGATGGCATTATCACCGCCATCGACCAGCTCTCGGGCGTGCCCGTTCCGGCCTCGGCATGGGAACCCCTGGTGCTGGCCACGCGGGTCTCCAACTACCAGCCGGCCATGCTGGATGAACTGATGGCTGCCGGTGAAGTTCTGTGGTCCGGAGCCGGCGCACTTCCGGGGAATGACGGTTGGATCAGCCTTCATCTGGCGGATTCGGTGGAGCTGACGCTCAACCCATCACCCGAGTTTGAACCGGGGGACGCCGGCCAACGGCTCCTGGACCACCTGCGGAACAACGGCGGCGGGTACTTCTTCCGCCAGCTGACCGAGGTGGCCGGAGGCATGGACGCCGTCCTCAGCGACCAGGAAGTAGTGGCTGCGCTCTGGGACCTCGCCTGGGCCGGCAGGATCACCGGGGACACGTTCGCGCCTGTCCGGGCACTGATTGCCGGAGGCCACACAGCCCACCGCCAGGTGGCCCGCGCACCCCGGGCCAGGGCACCGCGGCTCAGCCGCCTGGGCCGTTCCCATGGCACCGGCCTGATGGGATCCCCCGGGCTCGCCGGCGGCCGGTACGGACCGCAGGGGGCCTCCACCCCGCCCACCGCTGCGGGCCGCTGGTCTGCCCTGCCCGAGCCTGAACTCGATGCCACCATCCACGCCCGTGCCACCGCCGAACTGCTGCTGGACCGCTACGGCGTGGTCACCAGGGGCTCCGTCATGGCTGAGCAAATCCTGGGCGGCTTCGGACTCATGTACAAGGTGTTGGCCCGGCTGGAGGAAGCCGGCCGCTGCCGCCGCGGCTACTTTATCGAGCACCTCGGCGCCGCCCAGTTCGCGGTGCCGGCCACCGTGGACCGGCTACGTTCCTACTCGGAAGACACCCAGCTGGCCAAGGCCGAACCTGTAGCCCTGGCCCTCGCCGCCACGGATCCCGCCAACCCGTACGGTGCGGCCCTCCCTTGGCCGGCCCTGCAGACGGACGCGGGCACGGGCCACCGTCCCGGCCGGAAGGCAGGAGCTCTGGTTGTCCTGGTGGACGGCGCGCTGGTCCTCTACGTGGAGCGCGGCGGCAAGACCCTGCTGGCCTTCAGCGAAGACGACGCCGTCCTGGCGGCGGCAGGTGCGGCGCTGGTGGGTGTGGTGACCCGGGGAGCAGTGGACAAGCTGATCATGGAGAAGGTGAACGGGCACGGAATCCTGGACACCCCGGTCGCCGTCGCCCTCAGCTCCGCCGGCGCCTACTCCACGCCGAAGGGGCTGAGGATCCGTGCCTGAGGGGGATTCCGTCTGGCGGGCCGCCCGCCAGCTGCATGAGGCCCTGGCGGGACAGACACTGATTGCCTCGGACTTCCGCGTGCCTCGGTTTGCCACCCTGAACCTGTCCGGCTGGACCGTCGATGAGGTGATCCCCAGGGGCAAGCACCTGCTGATGCGGGTGGTCAGCCCGGAGGACAAGAGGCTGACCATCCACTCGCACCTGAAGATGGAAGGCGCCTGGCAGGTCTACCCGCCCGGCGGGAGGTGGCGCAAGCCGGGTTACACCGCCCGGTGCGTTCTGCGCACGGCCGTCGCTGACGCCGTCGGCTTCTCCCTGGGAATTGTGGAAGTGGTGGCCACCGCCAACGAGGATTCGATCGTTGGCTTCCTTGGCCCGGACCTGCTGGGCCCGGACTGGGACCTGGACGAGGCCGAACGCCGCGTCAGGTCGCGGCCCGAGGTTCCCATCGGCGTCGCGCTGCTGGATCAGCGGAACCTCGCAGGGATCGGAAACATCTACCGCTGCGAAGCGTGCTTCCTGTCGGGTGTACATCCGGCCACTCCCGTCTCGGAGGTCGCGGACGTGCGGACCATGATCACGGACGCCAAGCAGCTCCTGGAGGTCAACCTGGGCCCGGGGCGCCGCGTCACCATCCTCAACACCCGCGGGCTGCCGGTGGGCAGGATGGCCGGCAGGCCCGGCTACTGGGTATACGGCGGAGAACGGCGGCCGTGCCTGAAATGCGGCACGCCGATCCAGCGTGGACTCCTGGGCAAGCCGAACGGCGAAGAGGAGCGGGACATCTATTTCTGCCCGAAATGCCAGCCTCCGCCCGCCTGACGTGCTGTAGGGGTGAGGTTAACAGGTCGACGCGCTGGGTTCCTTGACGGTGCTGGACTGACTGGCCGCCGCCATGAAGCGCGGCAGCAGGATATGGACCAGGGGACCGATCGCCAGGGCGTAGACCACGGTACCCACACCCACCGAGCCGCCCAACAGCCAACCGGCTGCCAGCACGGTGACCTCGATCAGCGTGCGGGAGAACCTGACGGTCCATCCGGTGCGCCGGGCCAGCCCGGTCATCAGGCCGTCGCGGGCGCCTGGCCCGAAGCCGGCGCCGATGTAGCAGGCCGAGGCTACGGCGTTGACCAGTACGGCCCCGGCGAGGAGGCCGATCTGGGCGGCCAGGTGGGTTATCGGCGGGATCACGGCGAGCCCGATGTCCGCGAAGACGCCCACCAGAATGGCGTTGCAAAGCGTTCCGAAGCCGGGCATCTGGCGCAGGGGGATCCACAGCAGCAGCACCAGGAAGCTCACGGCGATAACCACCACGCCGATGCTCAGTCCGCTCCGGTTGGCCAGGCCCTGGTGGAACACGTCCCACGGGTCCAGGCCCAGACCGGCGCGGATAAACATGGCCAAGGAGATGCCGTACATGGCGAGGCCGGTAAAAAGCTGGACGAGTCTGCGGGTCATCATGAAACCATGCTCGCAGCTAACTGGCATTGAATTACATATCCAGTCTGAATACTGGCTACATGGCCGCTGCCCTTACCGCCCTCGCCCTGTCGCGCCTTCTTGGCCCGTGGAACACGGGAACCGGGCCGGCGTACCGCGAGCTGGCTGACGTCGTGCGGCTGCTCATCCTGGATGGCCGCATCCCGCTGGATACCGCCCTGCCCAGCGAGCGTTCGCTGTGCTCCACCTTGGCGGTCAGCCGGACCACCGTCACTGCGGCTTACGCCAGCCTCCGGGAGCAAGGCTTCCTGAGCAGCGGCCAGGGCAGCCGCGGCAAGACCCGCATCCCCGAACTGACACCTTTCGGTCCGGCACTTTTTGGTCCGCAGCCGCCTACCACCGCCCTGTTGGCAGCACCCGGACTCACCGCGCCCGGACTCACGGCACCCGGAGGGCTGGTGGACCTGGCCTATTCGGCGCTGCCCGCCAGCGGTGAGGTGGTGCACCGGGCCTTCGCCGCGGCACTGACGGAGCTACCCGCACTGCTCCCGGGGTTCGGCTATGACGCCCTGGGACTGCTGCCGCTGCGGCAGGCGGTGGCGGACCGGTACTCAGCTGCCGGCGTGCCAACACAGCCCGGCCAGATCATGGTGACCTCCGGCGCCCAGCACGCCCTGACCATCATCATCCGCACCCTGGCGGACCGGCAGGACCGGATCCTGGTGGAGCACCCCAGCTACCCCCACGCGCTGGATGCCATCCGGTCCGCCCGGTGCCGCCCCGTCCCGGTGGCCTTCGCCGATTCCGGCTGGGACCTGCCCGCGATGGAAGCCGCCATGGTCCAGCAGCAGCCAAAACTTGCCTACCTGGTCCCCGATTTCCACAACCCGACCGGCATGATCATGCCCGATGCCCAGCGCCACCGGCTGGCCCGCGCGGCCGCCGCGGCCGGAACCGTGCTGGTGGCGGATGAAACCCTCCGTGACCTCAACCTCGACGGCGTTGCCACCACTCCCCTGGCGGGTTTCGGCAGCACCGTGGTGTCCATCGGATCACTGAGCAAGTCCCACTGGGGCGGGCTGCGCACCGGCTGGATCCGCGCCTCGGAGTCCATGATCCAGCGGTTTGCCGCGGCCCGGACCACCCTGGACCTGGGCGGCCCCGTCATGGAGCAGCTCGCGGCAGCACACCTGGTGCGGGCACTGGAGGAGCCCCTGCCCGCCCTGTTACAGACGCTGCGCCGCAACAGGTCCACACTGCTCGGCCTCCTGGCGGAGCACCTTCCCACGTGGCAGGTGGCGCGGCCCGCCGGCGGCCTCTCCGTGTGGTGCCGGCTGCCCGGCCCCATCAGCACGGCCCTGACCGTCCTGGCCCCGGAATATGGCATCAGGCTGGCGGCCGGCCCCCGGTTCGGAATCGGCGGCGCGTTTGAACGCAACCTGCGGCTGCCCTTCACCCTCCCGCCGGACAAGCTCGAGACGTCAGTCCTGGCGCTGCGGGCGGCCCAGGACCGTCTGGACGCCGCACCCCAGCTGCGGCGCTCACTGACCCAGGCTCCCGCCGTCGCCATCGCCTGACCGGCCGATACTGGAAATACCGGAATCGCCGGAACCGTGCGTAACCGCCGGAAAAAGACGGCGACCCCGCACCGTTCCGACGATCTGGGCGCGAAACGGGAAGCGGGAGCTACCCGTACACGCGCGCCAGGAGCCCGCCCCAGGCCTTGGCGGTGGCTTCCGTATCGCCGGCGCCGCTGAAATCGTGCACCGTCATGCCCACGGGGGCACCCCATGCGTTGCGGCCGAAGAACCGGTAGAGGGCGTCCGGGGTGCGGATGCCGAGGAAGTGCTCATTCGAGAAGTCCACGTCGCCCGCAAGCCGCCCCACGCCGTCGAGCTCCACATCAACCTTGGCGCCCTGCCCTGCGGAACCCGCGCCCAGCGCGTCACGGAGGCGGGTGAAGCCGTCCGCTGTTTGGGACGCCGCCGGGGCCTGGATGTCGGTGAACACTACGGGGCGGCCGTCGAAGTACTGCAGGTACTGGCCCAGCGTGTGGAGGTAGAACTCGGTGTGGCGGCTGGCGCCGTCATACTGCTGGTCCCAGTCGTCCGCGAAGATGCCGCTGTGGACATAGTGGAGCCGGGCGCGGCCGCCGTCCAGCGGTTCCAGCACGTGCTCCAGCTGGTTGAACCAGCCGTCCGGCCCCTCCATCCGGGACACCAGGTGGTGGGGGTATTCCTCTACCGTCCTGACTGCCGGCCATTGGTCCGTGGGAAACATCCAGGCGGGCGTTCCGTTGGTGACGGCTTCCCACACCCGCTCGGGGGTGCCGGGCAGTTCGGTGTCCTGGACGATCTCGAAGTCCCGTTTGTCGCTCATTTGTCCTGCTCCTTGCCTGCTGTTTCGTTGGTTGCCGTGACGGCAACGGTCTCTTTCAGGGCGGGGTGCAGCGCCACCACCAGCCGGTGCCGCCGCCCGCGGGGTGGTCCGCCGGCGTCGTGGTACTTGTCCACCAGCCGCGTGACCTCGACGCCGAGTTCCTCGGCGAACGCGGCCCTGTCCGCCGCCGTGCGGAAGGTGATCTCGCCATCGATCGCGAATGTGGCCAGCTTCTGCCGGGCAGCGGCGGCGCCGGCGATGAGCTTTCCCACCTCCTGCACCATCCGCCCGGCGAGCGCCAGCAGCCAGAACGCCGAGAAGCGGTCGGCGAACCGGACCGGGTCCGGGGAGACGGCGGCGAGCGCTGACGGCGAGATGAGGTAGGAGGCGGCGGTGGCCTGCAGGACCCGCTCGGTTACGTTGCCCTTGCGCCGTTCCTCCACGAGCTCCACCAGGCCGTGCCGCTCCAGCGCCTTGAGGTGGTAGTTCACTTTCTGCCGGGGCAGGCCAATCCGCACCGCCAGCTGCGTGGCCGAGGCCGGCTCGACCAGCTCCCGCAGGATCCGGGTACGGATGGGATCCAGGGATGCTTCGGCGGCTGCCGGGTCCTCGATGACTGCAATGTCCTGCATGCCTCCAGTGTGCCTACCGACAACTTTTATTGTCAAGAACTTTTTTATGGTCGGTCAGGTGTGGACGCCATAGTTCGCATCGAGTTCGACGGAACGCTGCCGGGTCGCCGGAAACTTCCGTCGAACTCGCAGGCCTCCGGCGAACTCGGCGGGCGGGCGGCTGGCAGCGGGCCAGACCGGCCGAAGCAGCGCCGGTAGAATGGACCGGTGATGCAATCCCCCCTCCCCGTCCGCGATGGCGTCAATGCCACGCGCCTGCGCCTTCCGGAGGAGGGCCCGTGGGAGACCGCGATGGACTACATGATGCACCGCTGGGGCCACATCGACCCGCAGGGCATCGAGGACAGGTTCGACGCCGGCGAGATCGTGGGCGAAGGCGGCATCCCCCTTGACCGGGCCACGCCGCTGCAGGAGCACACCTTCATCTGGTACTACCGCACCCTGCCGCCGGAAACGCGGCTTCCCGTGGAACTGAGCATCCTGCACCAGGACCACCACCTGCTGGTAGTGGACAAGCCGCACTTCCTGCCCACTACACCGGGCGGCACGTACATTCAGGAATCCGCCCTGGTCAGACTGCGGAACCAGCTCGACCTGCCGGACCTGATCCCCATGCACCGGCTGGACCGCATGACGGCCGGCGTGCTGCTCTTCTCCACCAACCCGCAGACCCGGGGCAAGTACCAGGTGCTCTTCGAGAAGCGGCAGGTGCAGAAGGAGTACGAGTGTGTGTCCGCCGCCGAGCCCGCGCCGGGGTACCCCGCCGTCGACTTTCCCGTGGTGGTCCGCAACCGGATGACCAAGTCCCGCAGCTACCTGCTGGCGGAGGTCGTGGACGGCGAACCGAACGCGGAGACCAGGATTGAGCGGCTGGAAACGTTCGACGGCGGCGCACCGGCAGGTGCCGGCGGTACAGGGGCCAACGGTACCGGCGCCATTGGTACCGGGCAGCGCCTTGCCAGGTACCGGCTGGAACCCCACACCGGCAAGACCCACCAGCTGCGGGTCCACATGGCCTCGCTGGGGCTGGGGATCGTGAACGACGCCTTCTATCCCGACCTGCTGGACAAGGCCCCGGACGACTACGCCAGGCCGCTCCAGCTGCTGGCACGGGGCATCCGGTTCGTTGACCCGATCTCGGGAGAGCCCGTGGAATACCGCAGCAGCCTGGAGCTCAGCGAAGCGGCCCGAGCACGTCCCTGAACACCGCCTCCATCTCCGCGGTGTGCAGCACGAACTCCACCAGCTCCAGCCCGCTGGCCGGATGGACGGTCCGGAACCCTGTCACTGCCTCAAGCGCCGCCTGCGCCACGTGCGTGGCACTCCACCCGTAGGCTCCGCCGCCCACCGCGGGAAAGGCCAGCTCCCGGGCACCCAATGTGTCGGCCAGCCGCAGGCTTTCGCTGAAGCAGGACACCAGGAGGACGCGGTTGGTCTGTCCTGCGTGCCGGTTGGGCCCCACCGTGTGGATCACCCAGCGGGCCGGCAGCCGGAAGGCAGGTGTTGCCACGGCGGCTCCGGCCTGGAGGCCGTGCGGCAGCCCGGTGGCACGCAGCTCCCGGCATGCCGCGAGCAGTTCCGGCCCGGCGGCCCGGTGCAGCGCCCCGTCCACTCCCCCGCCGCCCAGCAGGGAGGAATTCGCAGCGTTCACCACCACGTCCACCCGCCGCTGCGTAATGTCGCCCCGCAGAACCGAGATCCGCATGCCGCCAGTTTCCCAAGTGCGGTACCTTGTGGCAATGGACTTCGGCAGCGTTGACAGCTGGGGGACGGCCCTGTACTTCTGGGTCATCCCCGTGGTGATCGGCGATGCCATTTTTCCGCCCATCCCCTCCGAGATGCTGGTGATCACCGGGGGTGCCCTGTCCGCGGACGGCCGGGCCAACGTGTTCCTGGTGCTGGTACTCGCGGCCGTGGCGTCCTGGCTGGGCGACATGGTGGTGTTCCATCTCTTCCGGCGGCGGCTGAGCCATGTGCTGGACCGGTGGAAGTGGGGCCGGCGGGTCCACAGCGGCATCCATGCGGCGCTGGCCAAGGCCGGCCGCTCCTCAACGTACGGCACCATCATCGGCGCCAGGTTCATTCCCGGCGGACGGCTTGCCACCTCGGCGGCATCCGGCGTGGCCAACGTGTCCGTCCGTGGCTTCAGCCTGTGCGCGGCCCTGGGCGCAGTGCTGTGGGCATGCTGGCTGGTGGGCCTGGGCTACTTCACCGGGTCAACCACCAAGCTGCCGTTCTGGGCGAGCTCCCTCATCGGCGTGGCGGTGGGCCTGGTGATCGGCGGCGTCGTGGGCATCCTCGTGACCCGCCGCCGCGGCGACCGGTCCCCGGTGGAGGAGGAGCCCCTCCCGGACGCAGGCTAGACGGGCAGCCACTTGCCGCGGCTGCGCCGCAGCACGCTGAGCGGGCCGGTGAGCGCAACGCGTTCGACGGCGTCGCGCATCATGGCTGCCGATTCCACCGCCTGGCGGTTCTCACCGCTGTACTCGCTCGCCTCCACGAGGAAGCGCAGGTTCAGCTGCGGCACGCCGCCGGCGATCTGCAGCTGGTGCGCCTCCACGTGGTGGCGGGTGCCCAGCGCCTCCACGGCCGCGTCCATGACGGACTCGGGCGGATTCCCAGGCCGGAGCCCGGTGATCTTGAGGCGGGTCTGGAAGGAAGGCATGCCTCCAACCCTATCCAAACCCCCGGATGCTCCATCACTTGTGGTCCCTAACAGCTCCCGTTAGGGACCACAAGTGATGGAGCAACAGGAGGAAATTACCCGGTGTTGCGGAGGCCGGCCGCCACGCCGTTGACGGTGATCAGCATGGCCCGCTGGAGGCGTTCATCGATCTCGGCCCCGGTGATGCCCGCTTCGGTGCGGATGCGGCGCAGCAGTTCCACTTGGAGGTAGCTGATGGGGTCCAGGTACTGGTCGCGGATTTCGAGGGAGCGTTTCAGGGTGGGTTGGGCATCCAGGAGGATGTTCTCGCCGGTGAGCTTGCGCACCTCGGCCACCGTGAGTTCGTACTCTTCCCGAATGGTGCGGAACAGATGGTGAAGTTCCTCCGGGACCAGGGTGGACACGTAGTAGCCGGCGATATCCATGTCCGTCTTGGCAAGCGTCATCTCGACGTTGGACAGCACGGACTTGAAGAAGTTCCAGTGGTCGATCATCTCCACCAGCTGGGCCGAGTGCCCGGCTTCGCGGGCGGCCTTGAGCCCGGAGCCCACGCCGAACCAGCCGGGCACGATCTGCCGGGACTGGGTCCAGCCGAATACCCAGGGGATGGCGCGCAGGCCGCCCAGGCCGGCGCCGGAGTCCGGACGCTTGGACGGGCGGGAACCGATATTCAGGGAGCCCAGCTGCTCCACCGGGGTGGAGGCCATGAAGTAGGCGGGCAGGTCCGGGTGGTCGATCAGCTTCCGGTAGCGGTCAAACGCCGCGTCGGAGATGGCTTCCATGACGTGGCCGTACCGCTCGCGCTGGTCCTCGGAGGTCCGCGGGTTCCGGTGCAGCGCAGACCCCTGCAGCACGGCGGCCAGGGACAGCTCCAGGTTTTCGCGGGCAAGCTCCGGCAGGGAGTACTTGTCCGAGATGACTTCGCCCTGCTCGGTGAACTTGATTTCGCCTTCCAGGACACCGTTGGGCTGGGCCAGGATGGCGTCGTAGGTGGGTCCTCCGCCGCGGCCCACGGAGCCGCCACGGCCGTGGAACAGGCGGACGCGCACGCCGTGCTTGGCGGCGACGTCGCGCAGCTTGCGCTGGGTCTTGTGGATTTCCCACTGGCTGGTCATCACGCCGGATTCCTTGTTGGAGTCCGAGTAGCCCAGCATCACTTCCTGGATGTCGCCGCGCAGGCGCACCAGCTCACGGTAGGACGGGTCCGAAAGCAGCTGGTCGACGATCTCGGCAGAGGCCCGCAGTTCCTCCACCGTCTCCAGCAGCGGCGCAAAGCCGAGCTTGGCGTAGGGCTTGTCGCCGAAGAGGTTCACCAGGCCGGCTTCGCGCGCCAGGACGGCGGCGGCCAGGACGTCGTCGGCGCCGCGGGTCATGGAGATGATGTAGGTCTCGATGACGTCGGGGCCGTACATGCGCAGGGCCCGGCGGATCTCGCGGAAGACGTCGTAGGTGCCGTCGGCGGCGCCGTCGAGCTTGATCGGGTGGCCGGACAGCGGGCGGCGGGAGGCCAGCTCGGAGCCGAGCACCTCGAAGCGTTCCTCACGGCTCAGCTCGGCATAGCGCAGGCCGGGGCCACCGATCCGGTCCATCAACTGGCCAACGGCGTCGTGGTGGTGGTCAGCGTGTTCGCGGATGTCCAGGGTGGCCAGGTGAAGGCCGAAGGAGGCGATGGCGCGGCGGACGCGGGCCAGGGAGCCGTCCGCTGCCAGGGCGGCGGAGTGGTTGCGGAGCGAGAGCTCCAGCAGGTTCAGGTCCGCCATGAGTTCCTCGGTTCCGCTGTAGTCGCGGCCGTGCTCGTGGTTGGAGTTGGCGGCCACCCGCTTGCCCGTGTTGATGAGCTTGGCCTTGATGCAGGTGAGCTTCAGCCGGTACGGCTCCTGGGCGTTCAGCTCCAGGACGCGCTTGTCCAGGCCCGGAAGCTTTCGGAGGTCCTCGTCGATGGACTCCAGGAGCGTCTGGTCTGCGCCTGCCAGGGCCGTGGAGTTGGACAGGATGGAGATCAGTTCATCGATCATGCCAATGCTAATCCGGATGGCGCTTTGGTTCTGGATCTGCAGGATTTCGCGGGTGACGGCGGCGGTGACGTTCGGGTTGCCGTCGCGGTCACCGCCGATCCAGGAGCCGAACCGGATGGGCGCGTCCTTGGAAGCCAGGGTGACGCCATGCCCGCCCAGCAGCTCGGAGAGCTCGGACAGCATTTCCGGCATCGCGTCAGTGAGGATGCCGCCCAGGTAGTAGATGGCGTTCCGGGCCTCATCCACGGGGGTGGGCCGGACCTGGCGCAGCTCGTCGGTCTGCCACATCTGGTCGATGATCTCTGCCAGCTGCCGGTCCTGCCGGCGGCGTGCCGTGGACCCCTCAGCCGCGGACTGGGACAGGACGTCGGAGAGCTTGCGGATCTTGTCCAGGACTGAGCGGCGGGACGCCTCGGTGGGGTGGGCGGTGAAGATGGGACGCACGTCCAGCCCGTTGACCACTTCCTGCAGCACGTCCGGGCCGGCCTGCGCGGCAATGTCGGCCACGGTCTTGGCCAGCCAGCCGTCCTTTTCGGCCCGGGTCCGCAGGCCGCGGACGCGGTGCACCTGTTCGGCGGCGTTGGCCAGGTGGAAGTAGAAGGCGAAGGCACGCACCAGGTCGGTTGCCTGCTCAATCGGCAGGGAGCCGAGCAGTTCGCGGACCTGGGCAACGACGTCGTGCGCGCTCCAGGGCCCGGTGGCGTGGGCGCCGCCCCGCGCCGCTTCCTTGGATTCCTTGGTCAGGAGCCGGACCTGCTCCACGAGGTCCAGGAGTTCCGGTCCGTGCTGGCGGACCAGCGATTCACCCAGCAGGGTGGACACACGCCGGACGTCAGCGCGCAGTTCGGAGGCAAGATCGGTCTCGGGAGGTGTTGCAGTGTGAGCCATTGAAACAATCTTTCGAGGGATTTGGACTTGGCTCGTACACTGCGCTGGATACTGTGAGCCACGTTACTAGCTAAAGATGCTACCCCCGGACCCGTGGCTCAGTGGAATCCGTCTCACAAGATGTCATAGAGCGGCCCTACCCTCCGCGGACGATCTTGAAGTTGAAGTCCGGTGTCCCCAGCGCGCCGAACAGCCGCAGCCACAGCGGCAGCACCATCTCGGCGCCGCGGGCCGTGGTGATGTCGCCGAGGTCGATGATGTCGCGGTGGCCCAGTGCCCTCAGCAGGCCGGTAACGGTTTCCTTGGCTGCGGGGTCGTCCCCGGACACGAACACCGAGTGGTCCCCGTCTGCGAGCCTGCCCGGATCCACCATGATGCCGGCGTTCATGGTGTTCAGCGTCTTCACCACCCTGGCATCGGGAAATGCCCGCTGGATCCGCTCGGCCAGGCTGTCCGTGTTGACCGGGTTCAGCACCGGCGGCATGCCCTGCGAGAAGTCGAGGGGGTTGGAGACATCCACCAAAATCTTTGTGGCGAGCCGCGCTTCACCGGCCGCGGCCAGGGCTGCCAGGGACGCAGCACCGTTCGTTGCATTGACCACCAGCGCGCTGCGGCCGGCTGCCTCCGCGAACGTCTCCAAGCCGATGCCGCCGTGCTCCGCCTGCCATTCCCGGAAGGGCGTGCCGCCCATCGGCTCGGGGCTGGTGCGGCCGGCCGTCGCGCCGGGGTCCCGGGTTCCCAGGACTACCTCGTGCCCCAATGCGCTGAATGCTGCTGCCAGCGTGCGGCCTACAGTGCCGGTCCCAAGAACTGCGATCTCCATGGCAGAACGCTACTCCACGCGCGGCACAGGGCAAGGGGAAACCGGCAGCAATCAGCGGTGGAATGAACGTGCCCGTCCGGCGGTTGTAGCGGGGGCAGACGAAACGGAAGGAACCATGACCACCACCCCAGCAGCCACCGCTCCAGCCGCCAGGGAGGAGCGCTGGCAGCGCTTCCGCGCCAACCGCAACAAGGCCCTGGCAACGCCGCACGGCTGGCTCACCCTCACCTCCTTCCAGTGGCTGGAAGACGCACCGGCCGCCGTCGACCTTGCCCCGGGCCTGTGGTCCACGGACGGCGCCGGTTCAAGAAAAGGTACGACGGCGTTCCTCACCGCGGTTCCGTCCGACGGGCTCACGCTGGTGGAGACAGGGGAAAAGGTGGACGGCACCGTGTCCGCCGTCCTGGCGGACGAGGAGTCGCTGATGTGGGTGCAGTTCGGCGGCCCCGACGGGGACCAGGTGGTGGTGGAACTGGCCATGCGCGGCGGCAGGTATGCGGTCCGGACCCGGGACGCGGCATCGCCGGTCTTTACGAAGTTCGACGGCGTGCCCACCTTTCCGTACAACCCGGACTGGGAAGTGACGGGCCGGTTTGAACCGTACCCGGCACCGGTGAATGTGCCGATCGGGACCGCGAACCCGTTGGTTGACGGCGTGCACCGCAGCGTTGGCGAGGTGGTGTTCCGCCTCCCCGGCAGCAGCCACGAGTTCCGGCTCCAGGCGGAGGAAGAGAAACTCGGCGCCCTGACCGTCACGTTCCATGACGAGACCAACGGCGACACCACCGATGAGTGGCGGAAGCTCTCCCTCCCCAGGCCCCGGCCGGACGGCTCCGTGGTGCTGGACTTCAACCGGGCCATCAACTACCCCAGCGCTTTCACCCCCTACGGCACCTGCCCCATGCCGGTGAAGAACAACAGCCTCGACATCCGGGTGGAGGCCGGCGAGAAAGAGCCCTACCCCGCTTAGGAAATGGCTGAGATCCCGGTGATGGACCGGCCCACGATAAGGGTGTTGACCTCGAACGAGCCCTCATAGGTGTAGATGGCCTCGGCGTCCGCAAAGATCTTGGCCATCCGGTAATCGGTGACAATCCCGTTTCCGCCCAGGATGGACCGGCCCAGCGCCACCGTCTCACGCATGCGGGCGCTGAGGTAGGACTTGGCGAGCGCCACCTGCGGCATGCCGGCGGCGCCCTCCTCCTGCAGCCTGGCGATCCCGGCCATCATGGACATGCTGGCCACGGTGTTGCCCAGCATGGTCACCAGCTGCTGCTGGATCAGCTGGAAATGGGCCAGCGGCCGGCCGAACTGCTGCCGTTCCACGGCGTACTGCCGGGCAACGTCGAAGGCTGCCAACTGCTGGCCCACCGCCTGCCAGGCCACCATGATCCGTGAGCTGCGGAGCAGTTCCTTGGTGTCCTCGAAGCTGCTGATCCCGCCGAACCGGTCCGCCTCGGCAATCCTGACGTCGCGGAACTGGATGTCAGCGTTCTGGACGGTGCGCAGGGCGATCTTGTTCTCGATCCTGCTCCGGCTGACCCCCGGCAGGGTGGCGTCCACGATGAAGCCCCGCACCGAGCCGTCTGCCTCGTCCCGCGCCCACACCAGCATGTAGTCGCAGAACGTCCCGTTGCCGATCCAGCGCTTGGCCCCGTTCAGCACCCAGGTGTCGCCGGCGTCGTCCGCTTCTCCCGTACTGGACGAGATCCGCCGGGCCCGGGTCTCCAGGCCGCCCGCCACGTCCGAGCCGTGCAGCGGTTCGGTGAGCGCGAACGCGCCGGTGGTGCGCAGCTCCGAGGCGTCGGCCAGCAGCCGCTGCTTCTGGTCCTCGGTGCCGAAGGTGTGCAGGGACTCCACGAAGAGGTCGTGGTGGACCAGGAAGAACGTGGCCAGGGAGGTGTCCACCCGGGTTATCTCCGCAATGACCAGCCCCGCGAACAGGTGGCTGTAGCCGCGGTGGACGGGCGTGCTCAGTTCCAGGGCCGCCAGCTTGGGCAGGATGTGCGCGGGGAACTCGGCCTTGTTCCACCAGTCCCCGGCGTAGGGTGCCACCTCGGCTGCCAGGAAGTCCCGCAGTTCGGCGAGCTTGGTCCGTTCAGCCTGGTCCAGTGTTGCTTCGACGGCGAAGAAGTCCGCCGCCGGCAGCTGCGACACGTTCGGCGCGCTCATTTCGGTCCCATCCTGATGGCACCGTCCAGGCGGATGGTTTCACCGTTCAACATGGCGTTGTCCACGATGTGCGCCACCAGGTTGGCGTATTCCGCGGGCTTGCCCAGCCGGGACGGGTGCGGAACCTGCGCCCCCAGCGAGTCCTGCGCGTCCTGCGGCAGGCCGGCCATCATGGGTGTCTCGAAAATGCCCGGGGCAATGGTGACCACGCGGACCAGCGAGCGCGCCAGTTCCCGGGCAATCGGCAGCGTCATGGCGGCCACGGCGCCCTTGGAGGCGGAATACGCGGGCTGGCCGATCTGCCCGTCGAAGGCCGCCACGGACGCGGTGTTGATGATGACACCGCGTTCCGGGCCACCCAGCGGGGTGGCGGCGGGCTCGGTGGCCACCATGGCTTCGGCCGCCAGGCGCAGGACGTTGAAAGTCCCGATCAGGTTGACCTGGATGACCTTGCTGAACGTTTCCAGCGGCAGCACGCCGTCGCGTCCCAGGACCTTGCCGGGGGTGGCGATCCCCGCGCAGTTCACCACGATCCGCAGCGGCCCCAGCCCTGCGGCGGTCCCGACGGCGGCCCTCACGTCGGTCTCGCTGGTCACGTCCGCGGGGGCAAAGACGGCGGACTGGCCGGCTGCGGCGCGGCCGTTGAGTTCGTCCGCCATTGCCTGGCCGCCTGAGGACGGCAGGTCAACGAGCACGACGGATGCGCCGGCGTCGAACAATCTCTGCGCGGTGGCTGCTCCCAGCCCGGACGCCCCGCCTGTCACCAGTGCGACGCTGCCTTTGATGTCCATACATCCTCCTTGATGCGTGTCCCCACGCCGCGGCGCGGCCTCGAGCAACAGTTAATGCATGTTAACTGAAATCCGCCGCCGCCGCACGCACCCCGGGTTCCCTGCCCTCCCGGCTCCGGCGCCCCGGATAGGGTGGACGGCATGACGTCCAGCAGCACCTCCCCAACCGCCTGGCAGGACAGGGCGAACCACGCGGCCCGTTCTGTGACCGCCCTGTTCGGCCGGAAACTGCTGTTCCTGCCCGGAACCCACCTGGGCGCCGTGCTGTGGCAGGGCAGGCATCCGGCACGGCCGGACAGCCCGTCGGTGCCGGAGCAGGAGCCGGGCAGCCGGGCCGCGCCGCGGTGGCTTGCCGCGCTCCGCCGGGTACGGCCCGCCGCGGGACTGGTCCTCCCCTGGCATTACTGGTGGCAGGCGCATTACGTTGACTGCCTGGTGGACACCGGGCGGCGGGAACTTGGCGGTGGAGCCACCCCCGCGGCCCGGTTCAACGGCCCGGGCCGGCCCAGCGCGGGGCACCTGGCCTCGCGGCTGGTCACCGGGATCAGGCTCCGCAACGCCTTGACCTTCGTGAACAGCTACTACGACGACATGGCGTGGCTTGCCCTGGCAACCCTCCGGCTGGACAGCCTGGCTGAGGAGACCCGGCGTCCAGGCCGCCGCCGCAACGCGGTGGTCCGCGCGTCGCTGGCGCTGCAGTTCGACGCCGCGTGCACCGATGACCTGGGCGGCGGGACGTTCTGGAGCAAGAAACGGGACTTCAAGAATACCCCCGCCACGGCACCGGTGGCCCTGTTCTATGCCCGCACCGGCCAGCAGGCCAAGGCCCAGGCGCTGCTGGACTGGCTGGACGCCACCCTCTTCGACCCGGCCCAGGCCCTCTACCTTGACGGTGCACGCCTGAATCCCGCCGGAGAGGTGGTGCTGGAGCGGGCCGTGTACACGTACAACCAGGGCCCGGTGCTGGGCGCGCTCCTCGAGCTCGGGGGCGAGGCGAACCTGGCGCGGGCCGCGGTCCTGGTGGACGCGGTACAGCGGCTGCTCACCGTCCCGACGGACACTCCGGGCCCCGGCACCGGCTCCGGTAGTTCCGTGCTGCGCTGTGAGGGAACGGGCGACGGCGGCCTCTTCACCGGGATCCTCTGCCGTTACCTGGCGCTCGCCGCAGCAGACCGCCGGCTTCCCGACGCCACCCGCGCCACGGCCGCGCGGCTGGTGACGGAAACGGCTGACGCTTTCTGGTCCGGCCGGCGCCCCGTGGGGCCAGGTGAAGCGGGGCCCGGGCGGGAAGGCAAGAGCATCTTTTCACTGCACGCCGCCCAACCGGCGGCTGCTACGTATCCGCCGGGCGCCGCCGTCGAACTTTCCACCCAGCTCCAGGCGTGGATGACGCTGGAGGCCGCGGCGGCCGTCACGGCCGCCGCCCGCGCCTAGCGGATGCCGGCCAGCGGCGTGGAGGTGCCGGGCCCGAGCGACACGGCACCGTCGGCCGCCAGCCGCACTTCCCTGGGACCCGCCGGCGGAAACACCAGGGACGTCAGGACCTGTCCGTCAACGAAGACCTCCACAGAGGACCTGTCCACGTAGACGGTGAGGCGGACCGTGTCCCCGGTGGGCCGCGCGTCCACCGAACGCGCCTGCCGGTATTCGGCGCGGGCCTCCGCGTCTCCGGCGAGGGCGCTGGCATCGGCCGCCGCGTCACCGTGGCGGTCCACGAACACCCGGCCGGCCGCGAAGTCGTAGCCCACCGTGGCATAGGTTGCGCCTCCGCTTTGCAGCAGCAGCCGCGCCTCCCCGGTCCCGTCCGCGGGCTTGGCCACCTCGACGTCGGCCTTGAAGGCGCCGCTGTCCGGAACCGGCAGTGCCGTCCCGCCCCCGATGCTGCCGCCGGGCAGCTGGACCGGGTCCCCTTCCAGCGACTGGAGCGCGGCGGTGGGCGCGGACACCAAGGCCGGCCGGCCGCCGTTGGACGCCAGGCGGATGTCGCGCACCACCGATGCCGACCCGTACCAGCCCTCTGTGGGAAGCTGCCGGGCGTAGGTCCAGTTGTTCATCCAGCCGATGGCATGCCGGGATTCTTTCCGCTGCGCGTCATCCAGCCGGGGGTCATCCCAGGTGACGGCCGCGTAGAAGTCCGGCCCGCCGTCGAGCCACTGGTGTCCACCGTCCGGGGTGAAGGCTTTTCCGTCGAAGCTGCCGGTCCAGTAGGCCACGCCGGTGGTGCGGGCCTCCGCCGAACCGTTCGCGCCCGCAGCCAAAACCCACGTCCGTTTGGCCGGGTCGCCGTCCACGTCCATCTGGAAGAAGTCCGGGCACTCGAGGATTCCCAGCCCCTCCTGCTGGAAGCCGGACACGTAGGTCCACTGTTTGAGGTCCCGGGAGGTGTAGAAGCCGATTTTGTGGCCCTCCGCGAGCAGCATGAGCCATTGGTTGGAGGCCTCGTCGCGGACGATCCGCGGGTCCCGCCAGTGCTCGGCGCCGGGGTTTTCCATCACCGGGTTCTGCCCATAGCTTTGGAAGCTGTAGCCCTTGTCAGTGGAGTAGAACAGGGACTGGCGCTGGACGCCGTCGTGCTGCTGGGTGAGGACGGCGATCACGGCTCCCTTGCCGAACCCGGCTGTCCCCTCGGTGTCCACCACGGCGGACCCGGTCTCGATGTCGCCCAGGCCGTTGCGGAACTTGGGAATGGCCACCCCCTCGTTCTTCCAGTGCACCAGGTCCGTGCTGGTGGCGTGGAACCACTCGGTGCCGTTCCCCGCCGGGTGGTCGGCGTTGTAGAGGTAGTAGTAATGCCACAGGCCATCGAGGAAGAAGGGCCGCTGCGGATCGTTCATCCAGTGCTGGTCAGGGGTGAGGTGGTACGCGGGCCGGTAGCCTGCATCGTCCGCGGGGGCAGCTGCCGGCGGATCGCCCGCCTGCCCGGTTTCGGACGGCCCAGGTCCGGCATGCCCGTCGCCGGACTGCCCGTCACCGGTCCCGCCGAGTCCGGCGGGAACCAGCAGTCCTGCCAGCACCAGCACCGCGACGGCCGCCAGGGCCCAAAGGACGGGGCGGCGCCGAACGGCGGCAAGGACGGTTTCCGGAATTTTGGGGGGCATGGCGGTGTCTATCCCTCGCTGAACGCACAAGTGCCGTCCCCCGGGTTCGGGGAACGGCACCAGCGCAAGTGAACCGTCAATTTTACCGGCCAGCCCGGCGGGAGCAGAATCCCGGGCGTCACACAGCCGGTGCTAACCCTGCCCGGCGGGGCGCTTCTTCTGCGGATACGGCGTCTCGCCGCGTGCCAGCATGTCCACGAAGCCCGCGATCCTGCGCTCCCGGGTGGCCGCCTGCTTGGCCGAATTCGTCCGGTACACCAGGGAGAACAGATTGGTTTTCGTCAGGACGTCGAACATCGCCTGCGCGGCGGGGTTGGCGGCGATGGCGGCTGCCAGGTCTGCGGGAACTTCGACGTCGGCCTGGCCGCCGTAGGCCGCGTCCCAGCGGCCGTCGGCCTTGGCGGCCTCCACCGCCGCCCTGCCGGCGTCGGTCATCTTGCCCGCCTCTTCCAGCCGCGCGATGTGCCCCACGTTCCGCGCCGACCAGACGCTCCTGGGCCGCCGGGGCGTCATCCGCTGCAGGGAGCTGTGGTCATCCCGGCGCCGGCCCTGGCCGTCGATCCAGCCAAAACACAGGGCCTCGTCCAAAGCGCCTGGATAGTCCAGTCCGGTAGCTGTCCCGCCTTTCTTGGAAAGGACCAGCCACACGCCCGGGCTGGTGCTGTGGTTCGCCTCAAGCCAGGCGCGCCAGGCAGCGGCATCGGGGAGCAGCAGTTCCTCAAGCTCATTGGCCATGGCCTAATTCTGCCCGTGGAATCCCGTGCCACAAGCCCCGTGTGCAGAGCAGTTTCGCGTGGCATCATGGCCCTACAGATCCATCCGCCACCTGAGGACAACGCCATGCTCCGAGTCCGCCCCGTCCATTTCACCTCCCGCACCGGGTCCTGGAAGCAGCTCCTCACCGCCCTGGGGATGGTGCAGACAGAGGACGACGGCGGGTGGCAGGTCTTTGATTCGGCGTCGGGCCGCGTGGCGCTCCACTCCGCGGAGGCGGGGTCAGGCCAGGACGGCCGGACGGTGCTTGCGGTCGAGGTGGGTGACGTGGCCGAATTCGCGCGCCGCACCAACCTGTCCGCAGAGGAGGAGAAAGCGCAGGAAGAGGGGGCACGGGAGGAAGGACCGCCGCCGGCGGAGCTGGTCACCGCCGATCACGGCGAAGCCTGCAGGATCAGCGCCCCTGACGGGTTCAGCTTCCTGGCAGACAAGGCCGCCCACTTCGCCCAGTGCGCCGACGCCGATGCCGCCCTGGCCGTCGTGGCGGTCTGGTACACCGCGGACCCGGAGGGGGCCGTCCGCACGCTGCTGCATGCCGGTGCCCGCCCCCGCCCTGTCCCGGACAATGACGAAACGGCGGACTTCACTGCCAAAAACGGTGGCGTCCTGCTGGTGCGGCCGGCCGCCGGACCGTCCAGGTCAGGTTTGGGGTTCGAGTACGACGGCGGGCTGGAACCGTTGCAGGAGCGCCTCACCGCCGCGGGCCTCACCGCCAGCTTGACCGAGGAGGCTTTTGGAAGCACCCTCCACGTAGCCAATCCGGATGCCGGCAACCCCAACGCGCCCGCCACGGTGTGGATCTCCCAGCGGCGCCCCATGGGGTAGAACTTAAGCATGAACGTGCGCACACCTGACCCGAATCCCGGCTGGCTCTCTGAAGAAGACCTCTTTGAGGCGCGGGGGCGGCTGCCCATGGTGTACGTCGAGGCAGTACCGGTCCGCCTGGACCCGCTTGGCTACGTCAACGAAGTGGGCACGCTGCTGCAGGCGGACGCGGACGGAACCATGGTGCGTTCCCTGGTGTCCGGGCGCGTCATCTACCGCGAAACCATCCGCGCCGCCCTCCTGCGGCACATGGAAAAGGACCTGGGCCCCCTGGCGTTCCCGCAGCTGCCGCTGAGCCCCGTGCCGTTCACGGTGGCCGAATACTTCCCGGCACCGTCCCAGACAGGATTCACCGACGAGCGGCAACACGCCGTGTCCCTGGCGTACGTCATCCCGGTTACGGGCGAGTGCGAGCCCCGCCAGGACGCCCTGGAACTGACCTGGATGACGCCGGAGGAAGTCCTCAGCCCGGGCGTCCAGATGGAGTTTGCCGGCGGCCGCGGCGGCCTGATCCGGCAGGCCCTGGCGTTTGCAGGCGTGGGCTTCTGACCACCCCGCCGGGACGTGGGGGTCCCCGGTTTTGAGTGCCCGCCTTTGTAGACTGTAGGGCGGACCGCAAGAGAACTTAAGGACTCCCATGACCGAATCACCAGCCGCCAGGCACCACCGTGAACAGCAGGCTGGATCTCTGACCACCGGCAGCCACATCCTCCTCCCCGACGGCCGGCGCACTGCCGAAATCGACCAGGTGGAGCTTGAGCACGACGACTTTGGCTCCCCCGCACTGGTACTGGCCAGCCTTTCCGGCGGCGGAACACTGCGGGTGGCCATCGGCACCATGGTCACGGTGGTGGACGGAGCGCACGACGACGTCACCCAGCTTCCGCTGCCGGCGGACCTTCCGGAGGCCGCACCACCGGCGGAAACCCTGACGCCCCGGCACGGCGCGCAGGAGCAGCCCGGCGCCGGGACGGGTCCCCTCAATGTGGCGCCCGCCGTCGTCGTCCCTCCCCTCCCGCCGGCGCCGCCTGCAGCGACCGGGCCCAGCGAGGAGGAACTGGCACTCATCCCGGCGCCGGCCGGCACTCCCGAATCGGTGGTGGAGGCCGCCGCGGAGGCGCACCCGGATGCGGAGGGCGTCCTGCTCCTGGCCGACAGGCTCTCCAAGGGCGTCAACTTCAAGTCCGGAAGCTGCCTGAAGGACCTCAGCGACCTGGCGCACGAACTGTTCATCACGCTCAAGGACGCGGATGGCGCACTGTCGGTGGCGGACCTGATCACCGTGCTGCCCTATGACGGAAACCCGGGCCGGTGGACCTCGGTGGAGGCGGCGCTGGCACTGGCCAGCTACATCTGCCGCCAGGACGGCCAAAATGAGCGCGCGGAAGTCTACGAAAAGCTGATCCGCACCCCAGAAAACCAGGAAACGGACCCGTTTAAGGCGCGCATGGCAGCCAAGGTGCGGCAGCGCTCGCTCAACGAGCCCAACCTGTACGACAAGGAAATCTTCCGCTCCATCGACAACTCCAACCACGACGCCGAGCGCGAATGGCGGCTGCTGCGGCTGGAATCCCTGCTGTTCCTGCGGGCGCACGGCGGCTCGGAAACCATCGGGACGTCCGAACTGGAACGGCGCATCAGCAACGAGCTGGAGGCTGTCCGCTCCTGACCCGCGGGGGCGTCCTGCGGACGTCTCCCGGGCGTCTTCCCGGCGCCTTCCCGGCGTCTTCCGGCAATGGGAAATTGCCCCTACCCGAGGCTATGTCCGGGGCGTACATTCGGGGCTATGACCAACAATCTCAGCGTAGTGATCAACGCCGACGCGCCGCAGGTCTGGACCATGCTGCGTGAACCGTCCAAGGTGGCCCAGTGGCATGGCTGGCAGGCCGAGGACCTCGAGTCCGAGATCAAGGAGATCTACTTCTCCGGCGACGTGCAGGAAGCACCGGACCACACCAGCCTCACCGTGCACGGCGGGGACACGTTCGAGCTCCACCCGGAAGCCGGTGGAACCCGGGTCAGCGTCACCCGCGCCGCCGTGGACCATGACTCCGAATGGGCTGCCTGGGACGAGGACATCACGCAGGGCTGGCTGACCTTCCTGCAGCAGCTCCGCTTCGCCCTGGAACGCCACCCGCACGGCAAACGGCACACCCTGTTCCTGCACCTGACCGAGGGCAAAGCCTCCGCCATTGAGAAGCTGGGGCTCTCCGACCTTCCGGCGCCGGGCGAGCCATACCAATTGACGCTCGGCACCGGCGAGGACATCAGCGGCAAGGTCTGGTACCGGACCAGCCACCAGTTGGGGCTCACGGTGCACAGCTACGCCGAACACGGCGAAGGACTGCTGGTGGTGGCGGACCATCCAGCCATCAAGGACGTCCGCGCGGAGGGGGACGGCTCGCTGGTCATCGCTTCCACGTACGACCTTGGCGCCGGCGCCTTCGACGCCATCCGGCAATCCTGGGATTCCTGGCGGTCCGAGAACTACCCGGCCTCGGAACCAGCCAGCTGAGTTTACTGGGGCCGGGCGGTTTGCTGGCACACTGGTACGGTGCCAGCCAACCCCGCCTTCGCCCTGCCTGAAACCCGATCACAGTTCTCCTTCACGGTCGGCACCCGCCTGGCGGACTCCTGCCCGCCGTCGGCGGCTCAGGCAGCAGAAAACGACGGGGAATTCCTGGGCCGCACCGGCACCATCACCACCCCGCACGGTGACATCCAGACGCCGGCCTTCATCGCCGTCGGGACCAAAGCCACCGTGAAGGCCGTGCTGCCGGAGTCCATGGCGGACCTGGGCGCCCAGGCGCTGCTGGCCAACGCCTACCACCTGTACCTGCAGCCGGGCCCGGACATCCTGGACGCGGCCGGCGGCCTGGGTGCCTTCATGAACTGGTCCGGCCCCACCTTCACCGACTCCGGCGGATTCCAGGTGATGAGCCTCGGCTCGGGGTTCAAGAAGGTCATCGATATGAAATCCGTGGACGCCTCCGGACCGGATGACGCCGTGGCCCCGGGCAAGGAACGCCTCGCCCATATTGACGACGACGGCGTCTGGTTCAAGTCCCACCTGAACGGCGACCGGCACCGCTTCTCCCCCGAGATCTCCATGCAGGTCCAGCACCAGATCGGCGCGGACATCATGTTCGCGTTCGACGAGCTGACCACCCTGCAGAACTCCCGGCGGTACCAGGAGGAATCACTGGAACGCACCCGGCTGTGGGCGGAGCGGTGCATCGAGGAACACTTCCGCCTGACGGAGGAACGGGCCGCCAAGCCCTACCAGGCGCTTTTCGGCGTGATCCAGGGCGCCCAGTATGAAGACCTGCGCCGGAAGGCCTGCCGCGACCTTGGCGCCATGCCGTTCGACGGGTTCGGCATCGGCGGGGCGCTGGAGAAGGAAAACCTGGGGACCATCGTGCGCTGGTGCAACGAGGAACTGCCGGAGGACAAGCCGCGGCACCTGCTGGGTATTTCCGAGCCGGATGACGTCTTCACGGCCATCGAAAACGGGGCGGATACCTTTGACTGCGTCTCCCCCACCAGGGTGGCCCGCAACTCCGCGTTCTACACACCGGAGGGCCGGTTCAATCTTTCCGGCGCCAAGTACAAGCGTGATTTTGGGCCGCTGCAGGAGGGCTGCGACTGCTACGCCTGCGCCAACTATTCGCGGGCCTACATCCACCACCTGTTCAAGGCCAAGGAAATGCTGTCCGCCACCCTCATCTCCATCCACAACGAGCGGTTCGTGGTGAAGATGGTGGACGACGCCCGGCTGGCCATCGAGTCCGGCACCTTCTTCGATTTCAAGGCCGAAACCCTGGGCCGGTACTACTCCTGAGCGTGGCTCCCGGGTGGCTCCGCTATCCTGACCAAATGCTCATCGAGATCCAGGCCGCAGCAGGCCCTGCCGAAGCCATTGTCGCCCGCCCGTCCACCGGGACCGGCCCGTTTCCCGGCGTCATCCTGTACATGGACGCGTTCGGCCTGCGCCCGCGCATCCAGGAGATGGCCCAGCGCATCGCCGACTGGGGTTACGTGGGGCTGGCACCCAACGTTTTCTACCGTGAAGGAACGGCCGCCGAATTGGCCCCGGGTGGTGACATGTCCACCGAGGAGGGCCGGGAAGCCGCCGGCAAGGCTGCTTTCCCCCGGGTTGGGCGGCTGACCCCGGACAAGGCCCTGCCGGACATTGATGCCTGGGTTTCCGCGCTGGCAGCTCTCGACGGCGTGGCGCCGGGCCCCATCGGCACCACCGGCTACTGCATGGGTGCCCGGCTCGCGGTCCGCACCGCCACCTCACACCCGGGCCTGGTGGCAGCGTGTGGCGGCTTCCACGGTGGCGGACTGGCGACGGAGGAACAGGACAGCCCGCACCTGGGGCTTGGCAACGCGCGGGCGCGGTTCGTCTTCGGCCACGCAGACCACGACCGGAGCATGGCCCCCGAGGCCGTCGCCCGCCTCGGCGAAGCGCTCAAGGACGCAGGACTTGAGGCATCCAACGAGATTTACGAAGGGGCGCCGCACGGCTACACCATGGCGGACACCTCGGCGTTCCACCCGGAAGCCACGGAGCGGCACTTCCGGGAGCTGCGGGCCCTGCTGGACGGGACGCTGAAGGCCTGACCCGGCCGGCCGCCGTCGAACTCGCCGGAAACCTGCCGGATCGCCGGAAAGTTGCGGCGATCCGGGCGGGTTCCGGCGGTCCCCGGACTCGGGACGTTTTCCACATGACGACGGCGGCGCCTTCCGGAGCTGACGCACCGGCCGGATGCTGTCGGGATGACACCGCAACGGCCAGTCCCGCTCCCCGCGCTTCCGGGCACCGGCAACCTGTGGCGAACGGGGCAACTGCAGGAGAAGGGCCTCAATTCCCGGGCTATCAAGGCCTTGATCCTCCACGGGCAGCTGGTCCGCCTCCGCCACGGCTGCTACATCCGCGCCGAGCTGTGGGAGAAGCAGGCACGCCCCGTCCGCAGCAGGCAGCTGATTCGCGCCCGTGCGCACGGGACGCTGACCACTTCGGCCGGCGGCTACGTTTACAGCCACACCTCGGCGGCCCGGCTGCACGGGTTGTATCTATGGGATGTTGATGACCTCATCCACATCCTGCTGCCGGGAAACCCCTTCCAGCGAACGGCTCGGCAAGGATGTCCGCGGCCATACCCGAGCGTGGACTGCGCCGGAGGTGGTGACTCTCGGCGGCCTCCGGGTGACCTCGCTCGAGCGCACGGCAGTGGATTGCGCCATGATGCTGGGCTACCGGCAGGCCCTGGTGCTGATGGACCACGCCCTGCGGCTCGGTGCTGACAAGTTCCTCATGGAAACGATGGCTGACGGCCTGCAGGAGCGCCGCGGGATCCGGACTCTCCGCCTGGCGCTCGCCTACGCAGATCCGCGCTCGGAGTCGGCCGGTGAGACTCTCACGCGTGAACTCCTGATACGGCTGAAACTTCCCCTGCCGGAGCCCCAGGTCGCGGTGGCTACCCGTGCTGGCCGGTATCGGCTGGATTTCGCCTGGAAGGAAAAGAAGGTGGCCCTCGAATTCGACGGGAAAACGAAGTACTTCGACTACAGGCCTACGCCTGAGGTGCTGTTTCGGGAACGGCAGCGCGAGAAGGCCCTCACCGAAAATGGTTGGACCTTTGTCCGAGTGACCTGGGCCGATCTTTTCCGGGAGCATGAGTTCAAAGCCCGTATCCTCACTGCGCTCCGGGGCTAGCGGTCTAGCGTCGCTGGCGCGCCGTGTTCGGAGAAAGTTTGCGGCTGCCTCGCCCCGGGCTCTGGCCGGGGATGAGGTTTTGGGCAGATCATGGAGGTGTCTGCCGCGGTGGACGCC
>NZ_JBWJAR010000029.1:0-32850 GCF_056389225.1 Pseudarthrobacter sp. rb
GACCACTACGCCTATCGCCATAAGGCCAATCTGTCCCTCGAGTAGTTTGAGCCGCACTTCGTCCACGAGAACCACCTCTCCGGAGAACCCTGATCCAGACTCTACGATGAAGTTCAGTTAACAGGACGGATTCCATCGCCTTGTTGTTGGCGATCAGGGTCTTCCGCTCGGCTTTCTGTTCCTCGGTCATGGGGCCGGACTGTGCCTGTCGGCCGCCGTCGTAGCGTTCGTGGCGCGGGGTGAAGCCGAGTTCTTTCCACCCGTTGATGACTGGTCTGGCGGAGTGGTGGCCTTACCAATTGCGCTGGATGACGTAGGCGTTGGCCTCGTCCTCGGTCGCAGGTTCACCGTTGGCCCGGTTCGCGGCCGAGACGTACAGGGCGTCTTCATCGGCGTAGCGGCCCGCGTCCTCCACGATGGTCTTGCCCTAGCCTTCGAGTTCGGCGATCAGCGCGGCATGTCGGGTTCGTCGGCGAGGACTGATTCAAGTTCCTCGGTCGCGTCGGGGTCGTCTTCAATTATCTGGACAACCGGGAAATTCCAAGGATCTGATTATGACAAGGCATTCGTGTCCGCTCACTCCCGGTGCGCGTCATCGGCGCAGATCACTGGTTGAAAGGCAGGGTCATCCAGCACGAGCCGATCCTTCAGGGTCTGGTCCTGGATTTCCGGGACAGCTCAGAGGGCTGAAAATGGAACTCTTGAGATGAAAATAAATTAGTTTTTACGAAACGCCCCGCAGGCCATTATTCAGTGCTATTTTTCAATCAGCCTTTCATGGGGGGAGGCGGTCAACGAAGATCGTTGAGGGGGACGAATCGTGACAAAAACTAGACATATTAGTGCGGACCTCCACAGACCTACATTTACGAGCAGGTTGTTGAGTTCACCAAGGCCGATAACGGGTGGGTCATTGACAATATCAAACCTAAGTCACCTAACGGGACCCCGCCATCAACGGTTGTGAGCGCAGAACAACTCGCATACGCCAAGAATCCTCCTGGTTCACAAGCTGCTCTGAAGATCGGCACAGGCCGAGTGGCAACCCCAGCGAAGGCTGTCGCGCCAAATGATCATGTTCCGGAGACCAAGCCAGCCGTTGGCCCCAAGACAGGCGCCACAACACCTTCTTTGATGGCGGGTTACGACTACACCGCGATGGTCAACTATGCCCGATCTTGGGCTCTGGGCCGGAATGGGGCTTACAGGCAATTCGGCAACGACTGCCAGAACTTCGTTTCCCAGTCGCTAAAGGCAGGGGGCTGGCAGGACCAGGGGGGCTGGTACCAATATGACAGTAGCTGGTGGTACGACTGGGCAAACCAGACCTACTCGTGGACAGGGGCACAGAACTTTCATAATTTCGCTGTCGGACAAGGCCGCGTGACATACCTCAGCTATCTAAACGACCTTGGTCCCGCCGACGTGCTGCAAGTGCACTGGCCCGAAGGAACCCCCGACGTTGACCATTCCATGTTCGTTACTTACTCACCATGGAGCGCTGGCACACGCGATATTCGGGTGAGCAACCATACCAACGACGTGCTCGACAGAAGCGTGTGGGATCTCTATGCATCGTTCCCATACGCAACCTGGTATGGCCTCCGGACTTAGAGAATTGGTGCAAACATGCGAACGTCAAGATCGATCGCCCTCTCAGCCGCCGTAGCAGTACTCGTTACGCTCAGCGGCTGCGACAAGACTTTCGACCCGGACATGGGACAGCGGAATTCAACTGCCGAGAAAGTTATCGACGCAGCGAAGGAAGGCGACCGGCAAAAGCTACTCGATCTCGCTCTGCTAGAAATGCAGGGGCGAGAAGCAGGAGCTGATGCTCTCATTGCCGACGCCAAGAAGCTCGATCCAGCAACTTCAAAAGTTGAGTACCAAGAGCATCACGGCGCACCTGACAACTACATCGTCACAGCTACGGATAGCCAGGGACATGAAGTTTCATTTGAACTCGACTGGAGCGAAGCCAGGTGGCAGGTGGCACTAGGAACAGCTGGGCCTGCTAAGTCCCCAGCCGCTTCAACCTCACCGTAGGCCAGCTCGTCACCAAAGCCCGTAGCCGACGTTGGCCCCGCTATCCAAGGCCGCAGCACGCTTTCACCCACAGACAATGCGCGCAGGCTGCCAAGCCCTGCGCGCATTGTCGTGGTCACTCCATTTCGCCTCCACCAACTGTGAATGGCACTCTCGATACCACTCGACGTCAGGCCAAATCCTGGAGTAGAGCTCGAATCCTTTCCTGGGCGGCCCTATGGCGTTCGACTTCTCGAGGCCAGCCGCGGACCTCAGCATCCGCAATGAGTTCTTCCTGTCGTTCAAGCCGCGCCCGTAGCCTTGGTGCGTATTCGGTGGTGGTGAGAAATTTTGGGCAGGTGAGCATCAATTCGCATTCGCATGGCCCTTCTGCTGGCAGTCGCAGGCAGTGGCCGAGCTCGAGTTCGGTTTTGAGGAAGTTAGTTTGAAGCCAATGAATGGATTCGTCGTCAAGCTTTCCAGTCATCAGAGCTTCCGCCGCTGGGCCAGCAATCCGGTTACCTGACGCCAATGCTTCCTCATACTGGCGACGCACTACGGGGTCGGAGATCCGGCTGTAGATCATCGACATCGAGGCGCTCTTGTGGCCCAGGATCGTCATGATGGTTTGAATCCGCGCTCCTCCCTCGGCGAGCTGCGTGCCGAGGGTGTGGCGAAGCCTGTGTGCGCTAACGGTCCTGGTTCCCTTGGAATCGACGAGGCCGGCAGCTGTGCACGCCTTCTCGAAGGCGTCATCGAAGAGGGTCGCCGATGACAGGAGTTTGCCCTTGCGGACGAAGATGTAGTTCTCCAGCCGGCCCGTGGTGGCATCACGCCGCGCCACTGCCTTCATCGCCTTGGCCTGATTGATTGCCTCCTGCAGCGAAAGGGCCGCGTCAGGGTGCAGCGGGATGAGGCGTTCAGAGTGACCTTTCCCGACCGGAATCCGCAGTCTCGGGTGGCCGCTGGCATAGGCGTCAAGGCAGTCCCACGTAAGCCGCCGGATTTCGTCCCGTCGTGCACCGGACCACCTCAGCAGCAGCAACGCTGTCCGCTGCAACGGGTCGGTAAGTCCTTCTATCGCGGCCATCAAGGAGTCGAGCTCGTGCCGGGGCAGGTAACGGGGAACCGTCTCCAGTCGGCGAGGCGCGTCCCGGGTAGTGAGCAGCGGTCCACCTGGAACATCGTCCCAGCCCCACATGCTCGTATCGCGACAGAACGCCCCGATGGCATTGATCTCATGCTTGCGGGTGGTCACCTGCAGCGGTTGCCCTGTGGTCTGACTCGTGTAGGTGGGTAACCAGCGGAGGTATTCCTCAACCAAGGTCCGATCCAGCTGGGCCAGGGATATGACTTCTGGGTGTTCCCGTCCGAGCCAGTTCACGAAACGCCGCAAGCCCTCCCTGGCGATCCGGACCGTCTGAGGGCGGTCCAACTGGGCCTCAAGACGGGTGGAAAGATAGCGCTCAACGACTGCCCGTATCCGGGGTGGGCAGGGTTCCGGGAGCAAGTTTTCCTCCCACCCCTTTCTGCGTCTCGTGCCAGAAGTCGGCGGGCTGGTGACCTGCCCGATGTTGAACAGCAGGACGTGCAGACAGTGGACTTTCGCCAAATGGGCTTTGGTGAAGCGTTCCCCGGCGTTCTCACCCGTCATTTGCCAAGGGGACTTCTGATAGAGAGCTGCCCGGAGCTGGGCGAAGTCCTCCCGCTGACCAAAGGCCCGTATCTGCTCTGCCATAGCAAATAAGTCCCCGGCAGTGATTGCCGTGATGTCGGGGTCACCACGATGAAGCAGGAGACGACCGATTGCCCAGGTGAGGTTCGAACGCGCAGATTCTGGGATGTATCCCAACTCATCCAGCTTCGTTACGTGGGACTCAAAGAGATCCAAGTCCACTCCGAGCCCCTTTCCGCCCGCTTGAACGCTGAAAAGTCGGGCGTACTTACGGACAAAAAGGAACTCATACCCCAGCCCAACGCCGCGCACGAGGGCCAGATAGACCAAATACCCACTGGCATCGAATGTAGCCGTGCGCCCATTTGCGCGAAGGGGTCCACCGGTAAAGCCGGCACGAACAAGAAGAGGCGCCTGGAACCATTCCTCCAGATCAGGCCACGCCTGAACAAATCGACGATAGGACGCCATCCGCTCGTAGCGGGCGGCGTAGTGCGGGATAAACGCCTTGACCCACGCACTGTACTCCGCCTCCGTAGCATGGCGGCGTGCAGTAGGAGCGGTTATCCGTGCCGTTACGCTTGCAGTGTTCATTGGAGGGCACCCAAGGCGGCGCGATACTCATCGCGGACCTGAGAATCCGACACCCTGGTGTAAATCCTGGTCGACTCCGGCGAAGCGTGGCCCAGACGTTGTTGGAGTGCCAACTCCCGCATGCCCGCTTCCCACATCAGGGTCGCGTGTGTATGACGCAAGGCATGCGGGGTCTTCTCAGGTGCCCGCAATCCGAGCATGCTCAGCCGGCGAGCGAACATCCGCACCAACGCGTCGTACGAAAGCGGCTCACACGATCGGGCACCGCGGCCGCCGACCAGGAAGAGAAAGGGGCTCTTTGACTGGGACGGGCGTTCGCGCATGACATACCGGTTCACGGCGTCCAGGGTTCGGGGTTCCAAGACATCAACGACGCGTTCCTGGCGGGATTTCCCCCTCGCGCCACGTGGATGGTCATCGCGTTTGCGGATGGTGACGCGCCGACGTCCGTACGAGACGTCCTCAAGGTGCAGGCTTAACACCTCCCCTGGGCGCAGTCCCCCGTCAAGCATCAGCAGGACCATGGCCAGATCCCGCAGGCAGGTCATGCTGTTCAGCAGGGCCTCGACTTCCCGTATTGCCAAGGGGCGGGGCAGTCTAAGCGGCAGCTTGACCCTGATCTGTCGCCTCATCGGCTGCTGCCTGCTTGCACCGCCAGTGAAGGGACGGTGCCGCTCTCTCACCATGGCCCATGCCCGGTCAGGTTGCCGTCGCATGGGATTTTCGGCGTCGAACATCTCGGCGACAATGGCCCACTCGTAAAAACTTGATACGGCAGCCAGCACACGAGCAACAGTGGCCGGAGCCAGTAGCCGGCCCTCGGGGCCAGTCATGGCAAGACCAAGCCGCTGAGCTGGCCTCCGGCTTGGACGCCGCCTAAGCCAGCCCAGGAACTGCAAAGCTACAGCGGGACGGAAATCTTCCCAGTCCGTGTCGGTTTCCTCGAGGAATTCAAACAGGTTCTTTAGGTCGAAACCGTATGCAGCGGCAGTGTTCGGGCTGCCTCCGGAGTCCAGGATGTGTTGCAGGAACCTGCAGACAGGGACCACCGCTGCCCCGTCAGGATCCAGAAGCATCACGGCGGAAACCGTCCCGGATGACTTGGTCGTTACAACCCGCATCTGCGTCACCTTTCCAGTGCAACACCCCTCAGCCCACTCGACTGAGAGGCGCGCAGTGTCCACATAAGAAAGAATTCGGCCAGAATCAGGGCTTCTTCGATGGTGCAACTCCTGCCCAGGGCGGCGTCCCCGGCGGTGGTGGACTTGGCCTTCAGGGCGTCCTCGACGGTGATCTTAGTCCGCCCGGTTTTCTTGGCGATCTGCGCCGCTGACACGCCGATCAGGGAGAGCTGGTGGTAGGCCTCGGCTTCGTCTGCCTCGGTCAACGCGGAGCGTTGGATGTTCTCGACCACCCGCGCGAGCATGCATTCTACTTCCTAGGGGCTTCGGTTCTCTTGTCGCGGATGCTTCTCCACCTCGCTTTAGCAGCCGCCTTCACCGACGCATCGCGATCTTCGTTTACTCGATCTTCCCGTTCAGGTTGCCCCGCCTTTGCACTGCAAGAAACAGCTTCCTGTGCGGGCTTGTCGATCACCCTGGATGCCTACGACGCCGCGCTGCCATTTCTTGGAGCCCAGCCCAAGGCCGGCCCCAGCTTCCCTGCTATATCGGTCAAGATCTGAACGTACTCCTCGTGGTCGAAGCTGAAGGGCAGCGCGAACGCCACCTCATCCACCTCCTGGAAACCGGCGTGACCATACAGCTGCTCAGCGATCTCCTCGCTGGTTCCGATCAGATCCGGAGCGAACATCATGCCCCGCGGCCCCTGCGGAGCGGCAGTCCGCGGAGTGCGTTCCTCGACATACCGCTGGTACTTCTCCCGCTGTGCAGGAGAAGCAGAGTCAGTCGGGATCACCACCAGCCCCTGCGACACCCGGGCCCCGGAATGTCCGGCCGCAGCAGCCGCTTCGCGGAACGCCCGGATCTGCGACTGCTGGACCAGGGCGAAGTCCGGTTCCTGGCCCTTGTCCGGAAAGATCACGCTGCTGGAGAGCAGGTTGAAGCCGTTCGAACCGGCCCACACCGCTGACTTCGTGCTGCCAGCCCCGTACCAAAGCCGGTCCCGCAGCCCTGGCGAATGCGGCTCCACCCGGTTGGAAAACTCCTCCACCACGCCTTGCTTGCCGGAGAACTCCCGCACCGGCTCCCCCGCCACCAGCCGCGCAAACCGCTCCACCCGGGCGTAGCTGAAGTCCTCCACATCAGCAGTATCCGGGTACAGCTCCTGCTTCACCGTGTCGTACTGCATCGGCTCCCCCACACTCACGCCAGGATTGATCCGTCCGCCAGCGAGCAGGTCCACGGTGGCCAGGTCCTCGGCCAGGCGCAGCGGGTTCTCCCAGCCCAGCGGCGTCACGGCAGTTCCCAGCTCAATCCGCGAGGTCCGCTGACTGGCGGCGGCCATCACCGCCACAGGAGAAGAGATCCCGAACTGCAGGTGCCGGTGGCGGAGCCAGGCACTGTCGAACCCCAGCCGCTCCCCCAGCTCAATGATCTGCAGCGTCGATTCATGCCCCGCGGCTGGATCAAGAGGATCGAACAGCCCAATGGTGAGGAAGCCAAGCTTGCGCAAAGGACGGTCGGGGTGCGGCATGGCTTCCTCCAGGATCCGGGGACGTGGTTTGGTGTTCAGACTAGGCGCTCAGGCAGAGCATGAACCAACATGTCCCACGGCCCGGCGCCGCATGTAAAGACAACCTTGACGGCGCCGTCCACCAAGGCGTTAGGCTCACCACGAGCCAGCGACGGCGCAGGCACGGGAGGAACACATGTCACTGCAGGAAATCGAGTTCACGTCCGCCAACGGCCGCGACACCATCCAGGCCTGGGTCTACGAACCCATCGGGCAGCCCAAGGCCATTGTGCAGCTGATCCACGGGCTCGGCGAGCACTCCCGCCGCTACCTCCACCTCATTTCCACCCTGGTGGACGCCGGGTTCATCGTGGTGGCGGGCGACCACTCCGGCCACGGGCGCACGGCAATGCAGCAGGGCACCTGGGGCGACGCCGGCGAGGACGCCGCCAGCGTGGTGGTCGCGGACGAGGTCACCCTCCAGGCCAAGGCCAGGGAGGCGCTCCCCCCGCTTCCCTACGTGGTGTTCGGCCACAGCTGGGGCTCCATGATCGCCCGCGGCATGGCCGTGGACCCGCGCACACAGCTGTCCGGCCTGGTCCTCTGCGGCATCGCCGCCCAGATGCGCGGCATCGAGAAAATGGTCGACCGGCCCGAACTGGAGCGGCTTGCCTCCGGCGAGCGCGGTGCCGAGCCCGCTCCCCAGGAACTGGTGGGCCAGCTCTTCGACGGCTTCCTGGGCCGTTTCGGCGAAGGCGCGGGCCCCACGGCCTGGGTCGCGCTGGATGCGGACGTCGTCGCCGACCACGGCAGGGACCCCTTCAACAACTTCGGCGCACCGCTGAGCGCCCGTTTCCTGCAGGGCTTCGTGGACCTCTACGACCAAGTCACCTCCGACGACTGGTACAAACAGCTCCCCGCCGAACTCCCCGTCCTCATCCTCGCCGGTGACCAGGACCCCGTGACCAACTACGGCGAAGGCGCCTACCATGTGGCCAACCGCCTGGCTGATTCGGGCCACGCCGACGTCCGCACCCGCGTCTTCCCCGGCGTCCGGCACGAGGTGCACAACGAACCCACCACCCGAGCCGAAACCGAACGCGAGACGGTCGAATTCATCCAGCGCGTCACGCAGCCACAGGAGTTCCGCGAACCGTCAGCTGCACAATGAATCAGGCCGCCCGACTCACGGAGGAGCCCTTGGTACGGTTCCGGTCCAGGATCAGCGCGAGGGCGATCCCGAACATCCAGACGTCCTTCGCCAGCACGGTGCCTTGCTGGCTGGGCCTGATCCCGTCCTCCAGGGTCATCTCCGGAATTCTTCGGTACATGGTCAGAAGCGATCCGGAGAAGAGGCCAAGGCCCAGCCCCGCCAGCCGGCTCGGCACGAACGGTGCCAGGAGTGCCGCGCCCAAGGTCATCTCGGCGTAGCTGAGCAGCTTTCCAAACGTTTCCGGCTCCATCCGGGCCACCTGCGGGTACACCTTGGCTCCCATGCCCTGCATACGGGCTGCGCTGTCCTTGTCCAGGTTCCGCTTGCTGTAGCCGGCGTTCAATATGAAGGCTCCGGTGGCCAGGCGGAGCGGAATGTGGCTCAGTTTCATCATTGTTCCCTTCACAACGTGCGTGGGGTGATGCGTGAGAGCATAGTTCGCCCGGCTATGCACCGCCAGAGCCGGGAGGGTGTTGATCGTTTCGTCCTAGATGGTCACGTTGAGCCCGGCGGTATAGCCGGCAGCCGCTGACCCGGTCATCGTTGCCAGCTGGTAGATGCCGCCGTCGTTCCCGAACACGTTGTCCGACTTGAGCGTGGTGCGGGTCATGTTCGTGACGCTGCGCTCGTACCCGGGGGTGGCGTACACGTCGTCGCAGGCCGCCTGCGGCAGCGCGATCTGGGAGACGGCCAATACCTGCCCGGCAGCGGTGGCATTGTTCATGGACTCGAACACCTCGAAGTGGATGTGCGGCCAGCGCCCGGAGTAGGCGGCCGGGAAGATCGACGTGAACGTGACCTGCCCGTTGGCGTCGGCTTCCTGCACGCCGCGCAGGTAGTTTTCGTTCTTCAGGCTCGAGTCGTACATCGAGTATTTTCCGTCCCGGTCGCAGTGCCAGGCGTACACCGCGGCGCCGGCCATCGGGGTGCAGCCGTTGGCGTTGTCCAGGAGGGTCAGGGTGAAGGTCAGCGGAACGCCCTCCGCCTTTGCGGAGGCAGTCCCGAAGCTTGAGGTGATGTCCTTCCGCACCACCCCGGAGGCTTCCAGGACATTCGGCCCGTTGGAGCCGTCCCCCGGATAGGGGCCGGCGGTTTCCTGCGGAATTTCCACGCCGCACTCAGCGATGGCCCGGGTCAGCGTGGGGGTGGCGGTGACGGCGTCCGTGGCCGTGGCAGATGCCGAGGAGGTGGCGGCCGTCGCCGTGCTTGCTGCCGGCGAGGCAGAGCCCGTGGTTGCGGCGGGTGTGCAGGCGGCGAGCGCGGCCACCGCACCGCCTGCACCGAGGAACAGCCCCAGCGACCTGCGGCTCACCAGGGTGTTCAGGTCGAACTCCAGCCCCCGGTCGTGGTCGGGGTGCGGCTGGTCAGAATCGGGCTGGCGGGGTGTGCGTGAAGTGGTCATGATGCAAGGAAACCGCACGGGGCTATGCCCTGGGCCGGTTGCTGCTGTGCCGTAGCTGTGCGTCCGGACGGGCGCTTCCCCATAGGAAGCCAGCCCCGGCGGAACGTACGACGGCGGCACCCGGCCGCCGCCGTCGTCGTCCGTTCCAGCGAAGCGGGCCCGGCGTCCCAGGCGACGGAAAAGCGAGGCGGGGGGGGGGGCGGGGGGCCCCGGCCCCCCCCCAGGCACCCCCCGGGGCCGCCGCCGGGGCGGGGGGGGGGGGCGGGCCCCCCCCCCCCCCCCCCCCCCCCCCCAGGGGTAAGGGGCCTACCCGCTATACGCCGGCAGCCGCGGCGACGTTCGGCGTCTCCTCCGACGCCCCGGCGAGCCGGATCCAGGTGTCCACCACTGTGTCCGGGTTCAGCGAGACGGAATTGACGCCTTCCTTCACCAGCCACTCGGCGAAGTCCGGGTGGTCGCTGGGGCCCTGGCCGCAGATGCCCACGTACTTGTCCCGGGCCCGGCAGGCCTTGATGGCCATGCTGAGCAGCTTCTTCACGGCGGCGTCCCGTTCATCGAAGCTGTTGGCCACGATGGCCGAGTCGCGGTCCAGGCCCAGGGTCAGCTGGGTCATGTCGTTGGAGCCGATGGAGAAGCCGTCGAAGTATTCCAGGAACTCGTCGGCCAGCAGCGCGTTGGAGGGCAGCTCGCACATCATGATCACTTCGAGGCCGTTTTCGCCGCGGCGCAGGCCGTTCTCAGCGAGCAGTTCGATGACGCCCTGCGCCTCGTCCAGGGTGCGAACGAACGGGATCATCAGCTTGACGTTGGTCAGGCCCATCTCGTTGCGGACAAAGGACAGGGCCTCGCACTCGAGGTCGAAGCAGTCCCGGAAGGACGGCTCCAGGTAGCGGGACGCGCCGCGGAAGCCGATCATCGGGTTCTCTTCGTGCGGCTCGTAGGCCGGCCCACCGATCAGGTTGGCGTACTCGTTGGACTTGAAGTCGGACATGCGCACGATCACCGGTTCCGGCGCGAATGCCGCAGCGATCGTGGCCACGCCTTCAGCCAGCCGCTTGATGTAGTAGTCGCGGGGGCTGTCGTAGGCGCTGATCCGCTCCCAGATCTCGGCGGCCACGTCCTCGGGCTGGCTGTCCAGGTTCAGCAGGGCCTTGGGGTGGATGCCGATCTGCCGGTTGATGATGAACTCCAGCCGCGCCAGGCCCACGCCGTGGTTGGGCAGCTGGGCGAAGGTGAAGGCCTGCTCCGGGGTGCCGACGTTCATCATGACCTTCACCGGCGCCTCAGGCATCTGGGTGATGCCGGTTTCCTCAACACTGAAGTCCAGCAGGCCCTGGTAGATGGTGCCGGTCTCGCCGTCGGCGCAGGAGACAGTGACTTCCTGCCCGTCGGACAGCGAGTCAGTGGCGTTGCCGGTGCCCACGACGGCGGGAATCCCCAGTTCGCGGGCGATGATGGCGGCGTGGCAGGTACGGCCGCCGCGGTTGGTGACGATGGCGGAGGCCCGCTTCATGATGGGTTCCCAGTCGGGGTCCGTCATGTCGGCCACCAGGACGTCGCCGGTCTGGAAGGAGGCCATCTGGTCGATGGCGGTGAGGATCCGGACCTTGCCGGCGCCGATCCGCTGGCCGATGGCGCGGCCTTCCACCAGCACGGGCCCGCTTTCGTTCAGGCGGAACCTGCTCATGCTGCCGGGGGCCCGGCGGGACTGCACGGTTTCCGGACGTGCCTGCAGGATGTACAGGCCGCCGTCGATCCCGTCCTTGCCCCACTCAATGTCCATGGGACGGCCGTAGTGCTTCTCGATGGCGACCGCGTGTCGTGCAAGCTGCTCCACGTCGTCGTCCGTCAGGCTGAAGCGCGAGCGCAGGGAGTCCTCCACCGGGACGAAATCGATGGTGCGGCCGATTTCGCTGCTGTTGGTGTACGTCATCTGCAGGGCCTTCTCGCCCAGGCCGCGCTTGAGGATCGCCGGGCGGCCGGCCTCGAGGGCGGGCTTGTAGACGTAGAACTCGTCCGGGTTCACGGCACCCTGCACGACGGCTTCGCCCAGGCCGTAGGAGGAGGTGACGAACACGGCGTCCTGGAAGCCGGACTCGGTGTCCATGGTGAACATGACACCGGACGCGCCGACGTCGGAACGCACCATGCGCTGGATGCCGGCGGACAGTGCCACCTCGGCGTGCTCGAACTTGTGGTGCACGCGGTAGGCGATGGCGCGGTCGTTGTAGAGGGAGGCGAAGACGTCCTTGATGGCCTGCAGGATGTTCTCGATCCCGCGGACGTTCAGGAAGGTTTCCTGCTGCCCGGCGAAGGAGGCATCGGGAAGGTCCTCCGCGGTGGCGCTGGACCGTACCGCCCAGGACAGGTCGGCGGAGCCGGCGTGCTTGTCCACCAGCTGCTGGTACGCCTCGCGGACCTGCGCCTCGAAGTCCGGCAGGAAGGGGGTATCGCGGACCAGGGAGCGGATTTCCTGGCCGGCGGCGGCCAGGGCCGTCACGTCATCCGTGTCCAGTCCCACCAGCCGGTCGGCAATCTTCTGGTCCAGGCCGGAATCGGACAGGAACCTGCGGTACGCGTCCGCCGTGGTGGCGAACCCGTCCGGAACCTGGACGCCGGCCGAGGTCAGGTTCTGCACCATCTCGCCCAGGGAGGCGTTCTTGCCGCCCACCTTGTCCAGGTCCTTGAGTCCAAGTTCAGAGAACCACAGAACGTCAGTCGTCATGTTTACTGCTCCTTTGCAGAGGGTGGCGTAGGCATCGCCGGCCGCGCACGGTAGTGCCGGCCGGAAGAAAGATCCAGCTAACAGTTTCAGGTCTTCAGCGGACTTTCCACATGATGTGCGCTACGCCACGTTTGTGAAATTCCGGGCTAGTGCTTGAGGTTCATCCGCTGCAGGATGGTGGCCGCCATCTCCTCCACGGAGACGGTGGCCGAGTTCAGGTACGGAATGCGGTGCGAGACGTACAGCTGCTCGGCGCTGCGCAGCTCAAAACCGCACTGCCGCAGCGACGCATACGGGGAGCTGGGCCGCCGTTCGGTCCGGATCTGGCTGAGGCGCAACGGGTTGGAGGACAGGCCGAAACACTTCGACACGAAAGGCCGCAGCGGCTTGGGCAGCCCGTCGTGCTGGAAGTCTTCGTCCACCAGTGGAAAGTTTGCGGCGAAGATCCCGTGCTGGAGCGCCAGATACATGGTGGTGGGCGTCTTGCCGCACCGGGACGGGGCCACCAGGATCACCTGGGCCTTCTCCAGCGCACGCAGGCTCTGCCCGTCGTCGTGCTCCATCGCGTACTCCACCGCCGCCATCCGGGACTGGTAGCGCGCGGCGTTCCCCAGCCCGTGCGCGCGGCCCGGTTCGCCGCTGGCCGGTGCCCCCAGCGCCTGTTCCAGGACTCCCACGTGCGTACCGATCAGGTCCACGATGACGCCCTTGCAGCCGCCCAGGATCTGCCGTATTTCGCTGCTGACGGCGGTGGAAAAGACCAGCGGCTGCGGCCCGGTGGCAGCAAGGCCGTCGATGGTACGCACTACAGACCGGGCCTGTTCAGCCGTGGTGATGAAGGGAATGGTGACGCGGTCGAAGTTGTCCACGGGGAACTGCGTCAGCAGCGTATTCCCCAAGGTTTCCGCGGTGATGCCGGTGCTGTCCGACAGGAAGTAGACAGGCCGTAGAGCAGCAGTGGTCATGGGATGACTCTAGCGGGCAATGATGACGTCAAGCCTGCGCGGGCCATGGACGCCCTCCACGCGTTCGAGCTCGATGTCGCTGGTGGCACTCGGCCCGCTGATCATCGTGATGGGCCGGGTCCCGTCGATCCGGCCCAGCGCCTCAGGCAGGATCCCGGTGATATCGGCGGCCTTCACCACGCAGATATGGTGGTCCGGGACCAGGCTGATGGCGCGGCGGCCCTGGTTGGCGCTGCCGTCCAGGATGATGGTTCCCGTCTCGGCGACCGCCACGGCGCTGCCGGTCACCACGGCATCAATGCCATCGAGCTCGGCGACGCTGAGCGGTGCCGCCGGAGAGTCGACGCGGCGGCGGGACCCGCCGTCGTCGCCGGTTCCTGCCAGCCACCCGGCGTCGAACCCTTCGGGCACGACGAAACTGCGCGCCCCGTCAAGGAGCGACGCAATCCGTGCGGGCACCTCTGTTTCCGGAACCACCGCCACCTGCGCTTTGTAGTCCACCAGCCGGTCCACCAGGAGCTCGATCAGTGCGTCCGTGTCCAGTTCCGATGCTGCCCGGTATTCCCGCGGAATCTGCGGCGCCTGCGGGCTGTCCTGCAATGCTGCCCTGATCCGGGAGAGGATGTCTTCGCGTGCGGTCATTGCGGGGTTTCCTTCGTGTCTGGGGACGGCGTGCGGGACGGACCGGCTGCCGGTGTGCCAGGCGTGCCGGGAGCGCCGCCGGCGTTCCGGTGTTCTTTGGCCCACCAGTCCCGGAACGACTGCGCCGGCGGCGCCGGGATGTCGCGGCTTTGGGTCCAGCCGGCGGCGATGCCGGGCAGCTTGGTGATCTTCCTGTCCGGTCCCGCGGCCAGGCGGCCCAGCGGCAGCCCCTTCTCCACCAGGCCCAGGCGTTTGCCCGAGGACAAAGCCCAGGATGCGGCTTTCATGCCCACATCCATCTGGCTGGGGACCTTCTTCTTTCCGCGCTTGCTGTCCACATCCACGCTGCGCAGGTGCACCAGGATGTCTGGGATGTTGATTTTGACGGGGCAGGCATCGTAGCAGGCACCGCAGAGGGAGGAGGCGTACGGCAGGGAGTTGTTTTCCTCCGCCTCGATGCCGGTGAGCAGCGGGGAGAGAATCGCGCCGATGGGGCCCGGGTAGGTCGAGCCGTAGGCGTGGCCGCCCGTGCGCTCGTATACCGGGCAGACGTTCATGCAGGCGCTGCAGCGGATGCAGTGCAGGGCGGAGCGGCCCATTTCATCGGCGAGCGCGGCGCTGCGGCCGTTGTCCAGGAGCACCAGGTGCACGTTCTGCGGCCCGTCGCCCTCCGTTACTCCGGTCCACAGGGAGGTGTACGGGTTCATCCGCTCCCCGGTGGAAGAACGCGGGAGCAGCTGCATGAACACTTCCAGGTCCTGCCAGGTGGGCAGCAGCTTCTCGATGCCCATCACCGTGATCAGCGTTTCCGGAAGCGTGAGGCACATGCGGCCGTTGCCTTCGGATTCCACGACTGCCAGGGTGCCGGAGTCGGCAAGGGCGAAGTTGGCCCCGGACACGGCCACCTTCGCCGTGAGGAACTTCCGGCGCAGGTGCTCGCGGGCAGCCATGGCCAGGACGGAGGGATCGTCGGTCAGCGCAGGATCGGCACCGGGCATTTCGCGGAGGAAGATGTCCCGGATTTCGGTGCGGTTCTTGTGGATGGCGGGTACCAGGATGTGGCTGGGCTTGTCGTGGTCCAGCTGGACGATGAGCTCGGCGAGATCGGTTTCGAAGGCCCCGATGCCCTGCTCCTCGAGGTACTCATTGAGCCCGATTTCCTGGGTGGCCATGGACTTGATCTTGACCACTTCGGTTTCGCCGGTGTCCCGGACCAGCCCGGCCACGATTTCGTTGGCTTCCCCGGCGTCGCGGGCCCAGTGGATCACGCCGCCGCGTGCGGTGAAGTTCGTTTCGAACTCCTCCAGGAGCTCGGGCAGCCTGGCCATCACCGCCTGCTTGATGGCGGACCCCGCGTCGCGGAGCTCTTCCCAGTCGGGCAGTTCGGAGACCACGGCCTGGCGCTTGTCGCGGATGGTGTGGGTGGCATGGCCAAGGTTGGCGCGCAACTGCGCGTTGCCCAGTTCACGGTGCGCCGCCGTGGGGAAGGACTCCCCGGCGAACAGGTTGCCCGAGCCGAAGGCTGGCAGGGCCGGCATTCCCAGGAAGGTGGTCATCGCAGGGCCTTTCCGGTGGAGACGCGGACTTCGCCGGTGACGGACGCCGGTTCTTCCATGGTGCTGGCGAGGATTTCGGCCAGGTGGAGGGTGGTGGTGGAGCTGCCCTGGCGGGACAGTCCGCCGCCGATGTGCATCAGGCAGGAGGCGTCCCCGCCGGTGCAGAGCTGGGCCCCGGTGGACTCGATGTTGGCCGCCTTGTCCTGGAGCATGGCCGACGAGACATCGGCGTTCTTCACGGAAAACGTGCCGCCGAAGCCGCAGCACTGGTCCTGTTCGGGCAGCTCGGCAAGGTCGATTCCCTGCACGGTCCGCAGCAGTCGGGACTGCCTGTCCCCGAGCCGCAGCAGCCGCATCCCGTGGCAGCTGGGATGGTAGGTCACCCGGTGCGGGAAGTAGGAACCCAGTTGGGCCCCGGCGTCGGTCACGCCCAGCACGTCCACCAGCAGTTCGGACAGCTCGTAGGTTTTGGTGCCGACGGCGGTGGCGCGGGCTTCCAGGGCAGCGTCGCCGCAGGCGCGCGCCACCATGGGGTGCTGGTGCTTGACCGAGGCCACGCAGGACCCGGACGGGGCGACCGCGACGTCGTAGTCCGCGGTGTCGAATGCGGCCACGTGGTTGGCGACCACCGGGACGGCTTCTTTGAGGTAGCCGCTGTTGACGTGCATCTGGCCGCAGCAGGCCTGGCCGGAGGGGAACACTACTTCGTGCCCCAGCCGCTCCAGGATCCTGACGGTGGCCTTCGCCGTGGCCGGGTACATCGCGTCCACGATGCAGGTGGCGAACAAGGCAATTCTCATGACGGCCTTCCGGAGGGTGAGCGTATGGTCTGACCACAGTAGACCACGTGATGGCCGCCACTGACAAGCCCGCGTTTGGATGGTGAACCGGCTCACATTCCAGCCAAAAGTGGGCTACACTTCCGTGGTCGGACCATTGTGGTCTGACCAAAGCCATCCCCATCGCCCTCATCGTGGAGGAACTTCGTGGACCACTTCACCCCCAGCACAGACCCGGTGCTGAACAGCGTTGCCTGGTCGGCCATTGTCGGCCTGCTGCCGCTGCTGACCTTCTTTGTCCTTCTCGCCGTCGTCAGGACCAAAGCCCACGTGGCCGGGGCCTTCGCCCTGCTGGTGGCCCTGGCCGTGGGCATCCTGGCTTTCAAGATGCCCGCAGGCCTGGCGCTTCTGTCCGCCACCCAGGGCGGGGTCTTCGGCGCCTTCCCCGTGCTGTGGATCGTGGTCATGGCCGTCTGGCTCTACCAGGTCACGGTGCTGAGCGGCCGTTTTGAAGACCTCCGCCGGGTGTTCGATGTCATTGGCGGCGGCGACGTCCGCCTGCAGGGCGTCCTGATCGCGTTCTGCTTCGGCGGCCTGCTCGAGGCCCTTGCCGGCTTTGGTGCGCCGGTGGCCATCACCGCCACCATGCTGCTGGCCCTGGGCCTGCCCCCGCTCCGGGCCGCTGCTGCCGTGCTGGTGGCAAACACCGCCCCGGTCGCCTTTGGTGCCATGGCCATCCCGATCACCACCGCTGCGGGACTCACCGGCCTGCACGCCACGGACATTGGTGCCATGGTGGGCCGCCAGGCGCCGCTGCTGGCAACCTTCGTCCCGCTGATCCTGCTCTTCATCCTGGACGGACGCAAAGGTTTGAAAGACTGCTGGCCTGCCGCGCTGGTCATCGGATTCTCCTTCGCCGCAGCGCAGTTCCTCTGCTCGAACTTCTTCTCCTACGAACTCACCGACATCATGGCTTCGCTGGTGGGCCTGGGCGCGGCTGTGCTGTTCTTCCGCTTCTGGAAGCCCCGGGGCACCACAGCAGCGCGTGACCGGCTGGGCGTTGCGGCGGAGGCCGCTGCGGCCGGTACCACGCCGGTAGGCCAGGGTCCGCGAAGCGCCCGGTCCGGCAGCGTGGCCACCGTAGAGGCGGCCGGCGGCGAAAGCCTCACCCCGGCACGCACGTGGCTGGCACTGTTTCCCTACTTCCTGGTCATTGTGGTGTTCGGCATCGCCAAACTGTGGAAGCTCGGCGTCGACCTTCCGGCCGCCCTCGCCGCCACCGATGTCAAGGTTCCATGGCCTGTCCTGCACGACGCCCTGGTGAGCGCCGACGGCAAGCCGCTGTCCTCCACCGTCTACGTCTTTCAGTGGCTGTCCAGCCCGGGCACGCTCCTGCTGATCACGGGGTTGATCGTCGCAGCCGTCTACGCCCGCTTCGATGACGGCGGCCGCTTCCACATGACAGTAGGCAACGCCGTGGCCGAAATCGGACGGACCATCTTCAAGATGCGCTGGGCCGGCCTGACCATCATCACGGTGCTCGCCCTGGCCTACGTCATGAACAACTCGGGCCAGACGGTCTCGATCGGCGTCTGGCTGGCCGGCACCGGAAGCTTCTTCGCGTTCCTCTCCCCGGTGCTCGGCTGGCTGGGCACGGCAGTGACCGGTTCGGACACCTCCGCGAACGCACTGTTTGCCAAACTGCAGCAGACTGCCGGCCTGAATGCAGGCATCGACCCGAACCTGCTCGTGGCCGGCAATACGGCCGGCGGTGTGGTGGGCAAGCTCATCAGCCCGCAGAACCTCGCCATTGCCGCCACCGCCGTGAACCTTGACGGCCAGGAGTCTGTCCTTCTGCGTAAGGTAGTCGGATGGAGCGTGGGGTTGCTTCTGGTGCTGTGCACCATCGTCTACCTGCAATCCACCCCAGTCCTGGGCTGGATGCTCCCGTAGCCCTCCACCCGCGCACAACCGGGGTGCGGGCCCTCCCGGCCCGCACTCCCCCACTCCAGAGGATCGCCCGTGACACCCGCCGCAGCCGGAGCAGCCCCCCGACGTCGAACCCACGATGCGCTCCTGAAAGACATTGAAGCGGACCTGCGGGCCGGCAAAATCAAGGTCGGAGACCGGCTCCCGGGCGAACGGACCCTGGCGGAAAACTATGGAATATCCAGGGCGTCCGTACGCGAGGCCATCCGTATCCTCGACGCCATGGGCGTGGTCCGCAGCTCGGTAGGCTCCGGTCCCACCTCCGGTGCCATTGTGGTCTCCGATCCGTCCGCCGGGCTCTCCTCCGCCCTCCGGCTGCATGTTGCCAGCAACCGGCTGCCAGTCCAGGACATCGTCCAAACCCGTATCCTCCTGGAGACGTGGACTGCCCGCGCCGGTGCAGCGCGCGAAGGCGGCGACGCGGAGCGGAAACAGGCGGCCCAACTGCTGGAGGCCATGGACCAGCCCGAGCTGGACCGGGCAACCTTCCACGAGCTGGACGCCCGGTTCCATGTGGCGCTGAGTTCGCTTGCAGGCAACGAGGTCATGGCCACCATCATGGAGTCCCTCAGCGGCTCGATCGTGGGCTACGTCAAGGGAGCCATGGACGCGATGGAGGACTGGCCGGCGGTCCTGGCAGCACTGCGCACCCAACACCACGGAATCTTTGATGCCGTCCAGTCCCGTGACGGCGAACTCGCCGCACGCCTGCTGCGCGAACACATCGAATGGTTCTACCAGCGGGCCGGGGACGCCACCCCGCCCCACCCCATTACCTGATTTCTTGGAGCCACGCATGAGAACCACCGCAGGAGCCGAATCCCCCGTCCACCAGCTGGATCTGGATACCGTCAGCACGCGGGACCTGGACCGCCATGCCATGGCACACGACGCCTCGCACTACCTCCTGGTCCCGCAAGGGGTAGCCACCCCACGCAATGCCGCCGACGTGGGCGCCCTGCTCCGGCGCAGCCGGGAGCTTGGGCTTCCCGCCACCTTTCGTTCCGGTGGCACGAGCCTGTCCGGGCAGGCCCTGAGTGACAGCCTGCTGATCAACACCCGCCAGCATTTCCGCGGTGTTGAGGTGCTCGACGGCGGCGCCCGGGTCCGTGTCCAGCCCGGGGCCACGGTGCGCAGCGTCAACGCCAGGCTTGCCCCCTTTGGACGTAAGCTCGGCCCCGATCCCGCCAGCGAAATCGCCTGCACCGTGGGCGGTGTCATCGCCAACAACTCCTCAGGAATGGCGTGCGGCACTGAGCTCAACACCTACCGGACGCTGGAATCAATGGTGCTGGTGCTGCCCTCGGGCACGGTCATCGATACCGCCGACGCCGACGCAGACCGGCGGCTGCGCGAACTGGAACCGGAACTCCACGAGGGGCTCCTGAAGCTGCGCCGGCGGGTGGTGGGAAACGACGAGTCCGTCCGCATCATCAATTCCCTGTTCTCGATGAAGAACACCATGGGCTACGGCGTGAACTCCTTTCTGGATTACGAACGTCCCGTGGACATCCTGATGCACCTGATGATCGGCAGCGAGGGGACCCTCGGCTTCGTGGCGGAGGCTGTCTTCCGGACCGTCGAGGTCAAACCCGCCGTCGCCACCGGGCTGCTGGTCTTCAATACCCTCAAGGCGGCAATGGGAGCCCTGCCGGACCTGGTGTCCACCGGCCTTGCCACCATCGAACTCATGGACGCGGCAGCGTTGAAGGTGTCCCAGGCCGCCGCCGACGCCCCCGCCGCGATCCGTTCCCTGCCGGTCCAAGGACACGCCGCGCTGCTGGTGGAACACCAGGGCGCGGACGCCGCCGACCTGTCCGGCAAGCGGGCAGGCTCGCAGCAGCTGTTCGACTCGCTGGACCTTGCAACACCCTTCGCGCTGACCTCGGACCCGAAAGACCGGGCTGCCCTGTGGCACGTCCGCAAGGGCCTGTACACGGCCGTGGCCGGCGCCCGTCCCTCGGGAACCAACGCACTGCTGGAGGACATCGTTGTTCCGGTTCCCGCCCTTGCCGGCACCTGCGGCGAACTGACGCGGCTCTTCCACGAGCACCATTACAAGGAATCGGTGATCTTCGGGCACGCCAAGGACGGAAACGTCCACTTCATGCTCAACGAGCGCTTCGACGATCCGGACCAACTGCTGCGCTACCAGGACTTCACCGACGAGATGGTGGACCTGGTCCTCGGCGCGGGCGGTTCACTCAAAGCCGAGCACGGGACCGGCCGCATCATGGCCCCCTTCGTCCGCCGCCAGTACGGCGACGAGCTTTACACAGTCATGCAGGAGATCAAACGGCTGATCGACCCGCCCAACCTCCTGAACCCGGGTGTGCTGCTCGCCGACGAACCACTCTCCTACATCGAGAACCTGAAGGTGGCTCCCACCGTCGAGGAGGAAGTGGACCGCTGTGTCGAGTGCGGGTACTGCGAACCGGTTTGCCCCAGCAAGGACATCACGCTTACTCCGCGCCAACGCATCGTGCTCCGGCGCGACATTGCTGCCGCTGAGCAGCGCGGCGACCACGCCCTCGCCGCCAGCCTGCGCAAGGACTATGACTACGACGGTGTGCAGACCTGCGCCGCGGACGGCATGTGCGTCACTGCCTGCCCGGTGTTGATCAACACCGGAGACCTGGTGCGGCGGCTCCGCAAGGAAAATGCCAACACCGTCGCCGCGGCCGGCTGGAACAAGGCCGCCGAGAACTGGGGCGCCGTGACCGCCGGCGGCGGCCTGGCCCTGACTGTAGCCAAGGCCATGCCGGCGCCGCTGCCAAAGGCCGCCACCGCCGTCGGCCGTGCGCTGCTGGGACCGGAGACGGTGCCCGCCTACGCCGACGTGCTGCCGGGTGGCGGTTCCAGGCGCCGGGAACGCCGGGACCCAGGCAGCGTGGCGGTGTTCTTCCCGGCCTGCATCGGCACCATGTTCGGCCCTGCGGATGGCCCTGAAGGCAAGGGAAAGGGCTCGGCCCAGGCGTTCCTGGACCTCTGCGAACGTGCCGGAGTGGGCGTAACCGTCCCGGAAGGCATCGAGAGCCTGTGCTGCGGCACCCCGTGGAAATCCAAGGGCTTCTCCCAGGGCTATGACGCCATGACAGCCAAGGTCCTGGACCAGCTGTACGAGGCCAGCGGCCGCGGCAGGCTGCCCGTGGTGTGCGATGCCGCTTCCTGCACGGAAGGCCTGGACACCATGAAGCGTCTTGCCGGCGCGGACGGAGAACGGTATGCCGGACTGCGTTTTGTTGACTCGGTGGAGTTCGTCCACCAGCACGTCCTGGGCCAGCTCACGGTGACTGCTCCGCTGGGTTCCATGGCTCTGCACCCCACGTGCTCATCCACCCAGCTGGGAACCAACCCCGCGCTGCTCGAAATTGCCGGGGCCGTCACGGATGATGTGTTCGTGCCGCTCAACTGGGGCTGCTGCGCGTTCGCCGGCGACCGGGGCCTGCTCCATCCTGAACTCACCGACTCCGCGACCAACCGGCAGGCCGGCGAGATCAACGAACGGGAGTTCGACGCCTACGCCTCCACAAACCGCACCTGCGAGCTGGGAATGTCCAAGGCGACTGGCCACTCCTACCGCCACCTGCTGGAAATCCTCGAGGAGGCCACCAGGCCCTGAGGCATCCCCGCTAGACTTGGCCGGGCAAGGACGGATTGGGGGATCCAGGGCGGCACAGCCGCTTGTTCCGCTGGTCGGTCGCAGCCAGCGGACCCAAGGACCATCATGACCTTCTTCCAGGACTTTCCCGTCCATCCCCTGCCGCCCCGGCCGCGGGCAACCAGGCACGTCCCGCCGCCCTGGGTGGCCGCTCCCGCTTACGAAGTGCCGGCTGTTGTCCACCTCGGCAGGTTCGTGAGCCGGACGCCGGGGATGGTGGTGGCGGTCAAAGGCGCCGAAGTCTTCTCTACCGGGTGCCTGTTCAGTCTGTCCTGGCTCTTCCGCCGGACCGATCAATCCGATGGGGACTGGGACGATTTGCAGCCGCTGTTTTTCCAGCCTGGCAGGGGCTTTCGTGGGCGCAGCGAACGGCAGACCGGGCTGATGTTCGGCGTCGAATTCCCCGATGGTTCAAAGGCCAGCACCGGCAGCCAGGTACCCTACGGGTTGATGGAACCGGGCACCAACCCGGAACCCCCGGTCCTCGCCCTGAACGGCGGTGGTGGTGGCGGTGGCGATGAGGAGTTCTCCGGCAGCGGCACGCTCTGGCTGTGGCCGCTCCCGCCGGACGGGGACCTCCGGCTGGTTTGCCAGTGGACGGATTTCGGCCTGGCGGAAACGTCATTAATGCTCGACGGCGGGACGCTGCGGAGTGCCGCGGCGTCCGTTCAGCCGTACTGGCCGGAGGGGGAGCGCACTGATGGGTGACTTTACCGGGCTTGTCCTGTTTGTCCTCGTCGGGGCCGTCTTCTTCTACATCCTGTACGGCGTGATCCGCGCCGCGGTCCGCGATGGAATCCTGCAAGCCGACGAGCGGCGCGCGAGGCGCTCCGAACAGCTGAATTAGGCCTCCACCGCGGTGACGATGCTTCCGTACCCCTGCAGGAACATCCGCCGGCCCTGGCCTTCGTCGGTCCACACCCAGATAACGGAGTAATCCGATGTCACGGCGTCCACCACCCCGGTGCCGGAGACGGTTCCCTCGGCGAAGCGGACTCTGTCCCCCGCGGCGATCCGGGGATGCCTGGTCCGCTTCCTCCTGGGCTTGAGGGCGGTTTGCCCTGCCGTCGCAGGGTCTGACGTGCAGGTGCTGACGTGCTGGCGCATGGGATTCCTCTGGGCTCGCGGGCGGACGGTCAGCTCATTACGACCCTGCCCGCTGCTCCCAGGTCACGCGCTGGGCGTGGTGGGAAAAGACTAACGCGGCGGTGCCCATATGGGCACCGCCGCGTCCTTTCAAACCAAATGTGACTGGTTGATCCCGTCACCTGCTGGATGGTCAGTCCAGCGCCGCCACGGATCCCAGCGCGTCCCAGGCGAAGCTGGCCAGCCAGTGCGTGGACATGAAGTCGCCGCTCTCCAGCCCGTGGAGCCCGGCCTTCAGCAGCGGATCCAAGGCCTCGTTGAGCACAGCCGCCGCGGCGGAGGCCTCGGGCCTGGTGGATTCGCGGAGCGTGGCGATGATGCGTGCCACCTGTCCGGCGCGGGTCAGGTTGAGCCCGTGCAGATGCACCAGGTAGCCGTCGGTCTCATCTGTGACGCCCACCGGCTGCAGGATCCGCGACTCCACGGAAAGCTCCGGGAGGAACGCTGCGAACCAGGCGGCAAACTCATCAGCGGTCAGGACGCGGCGCATCAGGTCCGCCTCGCTCAGGCCGGCGGAGAGGAAGTCCTGGCCGCTGAGCTCCCAGTCGCCCGGCCAGCCGCGGTCATTCGCGAACCAGGTGCGGGCCGCTTCCTCGCAGGCCTTCGCCGCATCAGTACGGCCGAGCGAGCGGAAGGCATCCAGCATGTAGCCCACGCCGAATGCAGCATTCGTGTGCAGCCCGTGCCGCACCGGGTATTGGGCCTTGGCCATCCACGCCACGCTGAGCTCCGCCACGGCGTCCACCAGCGGATCCAGCGCGGTGCCCCATTCACGGAGCTGTGCATCGGAGGAGCCAGCACACGTGGCGGCCAGCCGCATCAGCCACGCCCACCCGTAGGGCCGCTCCCAGGAGGGGTTGGCTACCAGGTAGTCCCGTTCCACTGCCAGCTTGGCCGGCGTCAGGTTGGCGCCCAGTGCTTCCCGGAGCGACGCCCCGGTGGAGCTGTCCACCCAGGCTGCCGTGCCGCCGTCGGACGCTCCCGCCGGGGCAGCCCCTGCAGAAGGCGACCCGTGGGTGCCGCCCAACAGGCTGGCCCCCAGCCAGTGCATGTGCACGCAGGAGTGCCAGTCGAAGGAGGTGTAGAAGGCGGGGTGGATCTGCTCCGGAGTGGGCCGGTCGTCAGCGGACACCTGGGTGTGGTGGGCCGAGTGCGGGAAGGCCTCGGAAAGGTTGCCCAGCACCACGGCCGCATAATCCGGTGCCGCCTGTGCGCGAAGATCGTTGTCCATGGTGCTCCTTTGCGAAGGGGTTTAGTGGAAGGCCAGGAAGTACATCAGCGCGATGTTGACCGCCAGCAGCGGGATGGCCGTGCCCACCTGCGCCGTGATGACGCCGTACTTGTTCTTCATTTCCAGCAGCGCGGACGGCACCAGGTTGAAGTTGGCGGCCATGGGGGTGCAGAGCGTGCCGCAGAAGCCGGCCAGCATGCCGATGGCGAAGACGATGGCGGGGTCGCCGTGGAACGTCTGCACCAGCACCGGCCAGCCGATCGCCGCGGTCATGATGGGGAACGCCGCGAAGCCGTTGCCCATCAACACGGTGAACAGGAACATGCCGATGCAGTAGACCAGCACGCCGGCGATCAGGGAGCCCTTGGGCAGCAGGCCGGAGGCAAGGGTCCCCACGGCGACGCCCACGCCGGCCTTGGTGAACAGGATGCCCAGCGTGGTGAGCATCTGCGGCAGCAGCGCGGCCCACCCAATGGATTCCAGGATGCGGCGGCTTTCGAAGATGGGCGTGGCCGGGTTCTTGGGCTTGAGGATCAGGAGGGCGACGACGACGGCGGCCACGGCGCCGATGGCCAGGGCCACCAGCGTGGTGTTCTTGGGATCCAGCAATGGGGTGCCGCCGAAGTTCAGCACCGGCGCGGCGAGCACCAGGATGACCGTGACCAGCGGCAGCGTCAGGGCCGGGATGAAGAGTTTGTTGCCGAAGCGCTTGGCGTAGGCCTCCCGCTCCGGCCCGGTGGAGGTGCGGTGCTTGCCGTGGCCCAGCAGGCCGGTGGAGGCCAGGACCACCAGGACCAGGACGGCGATGCCCAGGATCCAGCCCGGCGCGGTGCCGGCCTGGACCCAGGTGCTGTAGAAGAAGCACAGGCCCAGGATGCCCCAGAAGGCGGAGCTTCCCCAGCGGCGCGGGTGATTGGCGTCGGCGGCGATCAGCGATGCCCAGGCGACGAACAGAATGCCGACCAGCCAGTAAACGGCTTCAACGTTGATCATTTGGCTTCTCCTGCGGTTTCCTTCTGGGCGGTGAGCTCAAACTCGCGGTATTCCTTGTCCAGCTGCTTGTCCAGGCGCAGGAGCCGGAAGCCGTGGATGAGGAACGCGGCGATGGCGGTGGGGATGGCCCAGAGGGCCAGCTGGAGCGGTTCCAGGTGGAGGTGGTACGTGGTGTCGACGAACGTGGTGATCAGCAGGATGGAGCCGACGGCCACGAACACGTCCTCGCCGAAGAACACGCCCACGTTGTCCGCGCCGGCGGAGTGGCCCTTGATCTTCTCGCTGATCTTTTCCGGCACGTGCCCGTAGCGCCGCAGCGCTGCACCCTCGGCCATGGGGAACACCAGCGGGCGGACGGTCTGGGCGTGGCCGCCGATGCTGGTCAGGCCCACGGCGGCGGTGATCTGGCGGACGGCCAGGTAGCCGATCAGGACGCGGCCGGCAGTCAGCTTGGCGAGCCGGCCAATGAGGATCTTGGCTTGCTCCTGCAGTCCGAAGAACTCGATGATGCCCACCACCGGCAGCACCGCCACGAAGATGGTGACAGAACGGCTGCTGGCGAAGCCGGTGCCGAACGAATCGAGGATCTGTGCGGGGTTCATCCCGCCCAGCAGTGCGGTGACGATGCCGGCGACGGTGACGACAATCAGGGGGTTCAGGCGGATGGCGAAGCCAACGATCACCAGCAGCACCCCGATGAGTACAAGCATGATTATCCCTTCCCAGGGGACCCGTGACGGGTCTGCGAAAGTGGGGGCCGGCGCGTCCGTGCCCGGTTGACTGGTTGGGCGGCGCCGAGGGGCGGGAGCCCCGGTTACGTCAGAGCTGCAGGATTTAGTGAGCTGCAGAACAACGGTGTGATCCACAGCATACCGTTTTGTTCAACAATCCTGCAACCCCTCCCTTGGAAGGGCCTGGGTCAGCGTTCGACGGCGGCGAGCAGCTGCGCTTCGGCGCGGTCCAGGTAGGCGGACAGGAAGTCCGCTGCCGCGGCCCGGTCTCCGGCTTCCATGAGCTCCACGATCCTGGCGTTGTCCTCCACGTACGGCTCATGGAATGCGGGGTTGGCGGCCATGGAGTGGAACACCAGGCGCATTTCGGCCAGGACCTGGCCCATGAGGCTGTTGAGCCGCTCACTGCCGGCACGGTCTACGAGGGCACGGTGGAAGTCCTGGTTGGCGCCCGCCATGCCGGGAATGTCCCCCTCCACGGCGGCAGCCCTCGCTGCCTTGATGATCGCGGCCAGGGGCTCCATGGACGTTTCTCCGGACCACAGCACCGCCGCAGGTTCCAGGAAGCGGCGGACGCGGTAGATCTCGCGGATGTCATCCGCCGTCGGGTGGGCGACGAAGACGCCCCGGTTGGGGATGCGGGTGACGATGTGCTCGGCGTGGAGCGCGGTGAACGCCTCCCGCAGGGTGTTGCGTGACACGCCAAGGGCCTCGCGGAGGGCTTCCTCCGCGAGCTTGGAACCGGGCTTGAGCTTGCCGGCCGCGATGCGGCTGCGGAGCTGGGCGGCCACCCAAAGCCCGGTCTCGGAGTGCTTTGTGGTCCTGGCCTGGGCCTGGAGATCGGCCAGCACCTCGTCAAACGTCATGGCACCACGATATCGGCCCGCGGCCGCACCAAAGGCTTGCTGCCACTCGGGACCCGCTCATCCAGTCGCCGGCATCACCCGATGCTGGTGAGCACCTGGCCGGGCGCGACGGGGTCCCCTGCCGCTGCGAACTGCTCACCCAGCGTGCCGGCCCGGTGGGCGGCGACGGCGGTCTCCATCTTCATGGCTTCGAGCACCAGGACCGTTTCCCCTTCCTCGACCGAGGCTCCGGGCTGGGCCAGCCACTTGACCACTGTGCCGGCCATGGTGGCCAGCAGGTCGCCGTCGTTCTGCTCCGACTCTTCCTCCGCCTTCTGCTGCGGGCCGTCCGCACCGTCCCGGCCGGCTGCACCACGTCGGCCGCCGCCGTCCAGCAGTGAATCCAGCAGCGCCTTGGGCAGCCCCAGCTCCATCCGTTTGCCGTCCACCTCGATGCCGATGGTCCTGCGGGGCTCCTCCGGGGCGGCGGGGCTGAAGGCAGGGTCTGCCTCCAGGGATGCGGCGAACCCGCTCTCGATCCAGGTGGTGTAAATGTCCAGCCCGTCGGTGCGGGTGAAGTCCGGGGCCTCCACCACGGCCCGGTGGAACGGCAGCACGGTGGCCAGGCCGCCGATGCGGAACTCGCGCAGGGCGCGGCGGGCGCGGCGGAGGGCCTGCTGCCGGTCCGCGCCGGTGACCACCAGTTTGGCGAGCAGGGAGTCGAACTGCCCTGGCACCACGGAACCGGCGCGGACACCGGTATCCACGCGGATGCCGGGCCCGGTGGGCACCTCGAACTCGGTGACGGCGCCCGGGGACGGCAGGAAGCCGCGGCCCGGGTCCTCGGCGTTGATCCGGAACTCGAACGCGTGGCCGCGCGGTTCCGGGTCCTCCAGGATGGGAAGTTCCTCCCCCGCCGCGATGGCCAGCTGGGCTGCCACCAGGTCCACGCCCGAGGTCTCCTCCGTGATGGGGTGCTCCACCTGCAGCCGGGTGTTCACCTCCAGGAAGCTCAGGAAGCCGCTGCCGTCCAGCAGGTACTCCACCGTGCCGGCGCCCACGTAGCCGGCTTCGCGGCAGATTGCCTTGGCCGAAGCGTGGATCGCCGCCCGCTGGTCGGGGGTGAGGAAGGGTGCGGGGGCCTCTTCCACGAGTTTCTGGTGGCGGCGCTGCAGCGAGCAGTCGCGGGTGCCCACCACCACTACGTTGCCGTGCGTGTCAGCGATGACCTGGGCTTCGACGTGGCGGGGCCGGTCAAGGAATTTCTCCACGTAGCATTCGCTGCGGCCGAAGGCGGCGAGGGATTCGCGGACGGCGGAGTCGAAGCTCTCCTCGATGTCGGCCTGGTTCCGGACCACCTTCAGGCCGCGGCCGCCGCCGCCAAAGGCGGCCTTAATGGCGACGGGGAGTCCCACTTGCTCGGCGAACGCCCGGACCTCGGCGGCGCTGGCCACCGGGCCGTCGCTGCCCGGGGCCAGCGGAGCGCCGGCGCGGACGGCCACTTCGCGGGCGCTGACCTTGTCGCCCAGGAGCCGGATGGTTTCCGGGGACGGGCCGATCCAGGTCAGGCCGGCGTCGATGACTGCCTGGGCGAAGCCGGCGTTTTCGGACAGGAAGCCGTAGCCGGGGTGGACGGCGTCGGCGCCGCTTTTCGCTGCGATGGCGAGGATCTTCTCGATGTCCAGGTAAGTGTCCTGGGGCCTGGAACCGGGCAGCGCGTACGCCTCGGTGGCGGCGGAGACGTGCAGTGCATCGGCGTCGGGATCGGCGTAGACGGCCACGCTTTCCAGGCCTGCATCGTCGCAGGCCCGGGCGATCCGGACGGCAATCTCGCCTCGGTTGGCAATGAGGACTTTACGCATGGGGGCTTTCCTTAGGTGTTTCGGGCAGTTCTGCCGGGAGCATGGCGGCGAACCGCACGGTGGTGCCGGGGGGAAGTTGGGCGGCTTTGTCCAGGTCTGCGTGGACGACGACGGCAATCACCGGATACCCGCCGGTCACCGGGTGGTCGGAGAGGAACAGGACGGGCTGGCCTTCCGGGGGTACCTGCACGGCGCCGCGGACGGTTCCCTCGCTGGCCAGTTCACCGTCCCGGTTTCGGGTGAGCGCGTGGCCGTTCAGCCGCAGGCCGATCCGGTTCGACTGCGGTGTGACGGTCCACTCCTGTTTGAGGAAGTCCTGCAGGGTTTCGTCGCTGAACCAGTCCTGCCGGGGCCCGGGGACCACCCGCAGCACGGTGGCTTCGTCCCGGTCCGGGAGGGGCGAGACCTCGGGGTGGCCCACGATGCTCCCGGGTGCGGGAGTCCGCACGGGCAGGATGGTGCCCGCCTGAAGCGGTTCGGGGCCGATGCCGGACATGGTGTCCGTGGAACGGCTGCCCAGGGCTTCGGGTCCGCCGAGTCCGCCGCGGACACCCACGTAGGAGCGGAGGCCTGCGGCGGGGGTGCCGACGGTCAGCCGCTCCCCTGCCAGGAGGGCAAAGGGGGTGTCGCACGCCGGGTGGCGTACCGCCGTCGTCCGCTGTTCTGCTTCGATGGCCACCTGCTCTTCCGCAGTCCGCGGCTCTTCCGGGGGCGTGATCTCCAACGGAACGGCTGCGCCGGTGACGGCAAGGACTTGGTCGCTGAGGGCAACGAGTTCGAGTCCGCCGAAGAGGAGTTCGATTCCGGCGTCGCCTTCGCTGTTGCCCACCAGGCGGTTGGCGCGGCGGAGTGCTCCGCGGTCCATGGCGCCGGCGCTGCTGACGCCCAGCGACGCGTAGCCCGGGCGGCCCAGGTCCTGGATGGTGGACTGCAGTCCGGGCTTGCGGACGGCGAGGCCTTCGGTGGCTTGTTCTTCTTTTGAAGCCGCGCCGGTACCGGACTGTTGGTGGTGGGTCACAGTCGCCTGGGCACGGATGGCGTTGAACCGGACGGTGTCCCCGGGCCGGACCAGCGCGGGACCCTCCCGGCCCAGGTCCCACATGGCAGCATCGGTCCGGCCGATCAGTTGCCAGCCGCCCGGGGACTGCCGGGGGTAGACGGCCGAGTAGGCGCCGCCCAGGGCAACAGCTCCGGCGGGGACGGCGGTGCGCGGCGAGCGGCGGCGGGGAACCTCCAGGCTGGAGTCCTGCCCGGTGAGGTAGGCGAAGCCCGGAGCGAAGCCCGCGAACGCCGCCGTCCACAGCTGGCCGGTGTGCACTGCAACTACTCCCCCGCGGTCCAGCCCGGTGAGGGCCGCCACCTCATCCAGGTCCTCGCCGTCGTACACCACGTCGATGGTGACCAGCGTGCTCGCGGTTTCCGCGGGCACCTCGAGGTCCAGGCTGCGGACGTGCGCGGCCAGTGCCTGCGCTGCCTGCGGCGAATCCGCCGTAATGAGGACCGTGCAGGCGGCAGCGATGACGTCCACCTGGCCCGGCTGCGGATGTGCGGTGAGCTGCGCCTGGAGGCTGAGGACAGCGTCCAGGGACGGCAACTCCACCAGGATGGCCCTGTCCCCTGCGGGGCGGATCCCGGTCAGGGCCGCGTGGGCGGCCGCGTAGGCTGCGTGCTGCTGCGCGGTCATGGCTAGGCGAAGCTCTGGATCCGGATGCCGGCTTCCACCAGTGCGGCGCGGACGGCAGCGGCCATCGCCACGGACCCGGGAGTGTCACCGTGCAGGCAGATGCTCTCCGCCTTGACGGGGACCAGGGAGCCGTCGATGGCACGGACCACGCCGTCGGTGGCCAGGCGCAGGACATGCTCGACGACGTCCGCCACCTCGTGCAGCACGGCGCCGGGTTCGCGCCGGGAGACCAGGGTGCCGTCGGGGTTGTAGGCCCGGTCAGCGAACGCCTCGGCCACGGTCCGCAGTCCGGCAGCTTCGGCCTGGCGCTGGATCTCGGAGTTCGGGAGCACCATGAGGGGCAGCGTGGGGTCCACGGCGAGGATCGCTGCGACCACAGCGCCGGCCTGCTTGGGGTGGTTCACGATGGTGTTGTAGAGGGCGCCGTGGGGCTTGACGTAGCGGACGGCTGTTCCGGCTGCGAGGGCTACTGCCTGGACGGCGCCGATCTGGTAGACGACGTCAGCGGTCAGCTCTTCCGGGATCATGTCCACGAAGCGGCGGCCGAATCCGGCCAGGTCCCGGTAGCCGGGGTGTGCGCCGACAGTGACGCCGGCCTTTACGGCAGCCTGGCAGGTGGCCATGATGCCCACGGGATCACCCGCGTGGAAGCCGCACGCAACGTTGGCACTGGATACACTCTCGAAAATGGCGGCGTCATCGCCGAAGGACCAGTTCCCAAAGGACTCGCCGACGTCGCTGTTCAGGTCGATGCTGGGCATTGTGATCTCCGTCTCGGATTGGTGTCCTTCAAGAATGCCCTAAAAATCCAGATTGTTCAACAATCCGAGAGAGGTGCCTGCTTCAAAATTACGCAAGGCGTCGTGGAGCATCTGGTGGCCTTGTCTTTCGAACTCGTGATCGCCAACCTTGTATGCCCAAGCGGCCGTGGCAACGGCTTCGCGCAGCTGCATGACCTTCCAGAGCTCACCGTCCCTGGGATCTGAACCGTAGCCCGCAAAGAAGGCTGGCTCCAGCTGCGGATCTTCGCGCCACTGCTGCGCGGCAAGACGACAGAAATCGCTGGCAGCCGGTCTGAACGCAAACCTGCCAAAGTCGATGACCCTGACCTCGTTGCCGTCGACGAGCCAGTTGCGCGGCTGCCAGTCACCGTGGGTCGGGACAACATCGACTGGCTTCGTCTCATAGGTGCCGAGTATGGCCCGCGCCTTTTCTGCGGCAGAGTCCTCGATGCGGTGGGGTTCTCCGAGCCATGCGAGGGCCTTGGCAGTGGCGGCCTCCTCATAGGCCGGGTCACTGCGCACGTTTTGGTTGTGAAAAGCGCGAAGGAGGGCACCGGCTTTGAACGTACGTCTCCGTCGCATATTCTGCTTCGCTGCCTTCTACCAGGTTGCCTTCCAGATACTCCGTGACCAGGATGTTAGTGTTACCGTCCCCGTGCACGAGACTGGGCGCACGGTGCTGACGGGCCAAGACTTGAACCGCGGAATGATGGGCATCCATTTCACGGCCTATGTGGTGGTTGGCAGGACTGCCGGCTTTGACGATGTATCTGCGCTGCCCGCTTTCCACCTCAAGAACCGCGGTGTCGATGAGGTCCCAGGAAAGATCACTCACCAAACGGACCCCCGGAAGCCAGGTTTCCACGAGCCCAGCCTGCCGCGCGCTCAGCCGGTTGCTGTGCCAGGATTCCATTCCGGCAGACTACCCGGTCCGGGCCGCACCCAACTCTAGACTTGCTGCGTGGCTGATATTGAGGACCAGGTCCGCCGGGCCTACGCCGGGCGTGCTGCCGAGTACACCCGTCTCCTAGGCGATATCGCGGATATGGATGAGCGTGACCGCGACCGCATTAGCGGGTGGGCTCTGCAGATTGACGGACCAGTGATCGACGCAGGATGTGGTCCGGGGCATTGGACAGATTTTCTGCATCAGCGCGGTGTCGATATTTGCGGCGTTGATCTCGTTCCAGAATTCATTGAAATGGCCCGTTCCCGCTTCCCCGCTGTTCCCTTTCGGACTTCTTCGTTCCACACCCTTGCTCTGCAGGACGAAAGCCTCAGTGGAGTGCTCGCCTGGTATTCATTGATCCATCTCCAACCAACAGAGCTGCCCACAGCTCTCGCCGAGTTCCGGCGCGTTCTAAGACCGGACGGGCGCCTTCTTGTCGGTTTCTTCGAAGGGCCGGCTGCGGAGCCGTTTCAACATGCCGTCACCGAGGCCTTTTACTGGTCCGTGCCGCGGATGCGCGTGTTGTTGGAGAACGCCGGTTTCAAGGTCCTCGACACTGAAATGCGCAGGGACGAGGGTGGGCGGCGGCCCCATGCTGCCATGACAGCGACTGCCCTTTAAGGGTCCTCTGGTAATTCCGGTTAAATGTGGGAGGCCCCAACCGTGTGTGGTTGGGGCCTCGACCTTGAATGATGTTCCGGCGGTGACCTACTCTCCCACACCCTCCCGGGTGCAGTACCATCGGCGCTGTGGGTCTTAGCTTCCGG
>NZ_JBWJAR010000030.1:0-30939 GCF_056389225.1 Pseudarthrobacter sp. rb
CGGGGCCCGGGGGCCCCGGCCTAGGCAAACGCGGGGGGGGCCCGCCCCTTGGGCCCCGCCCCCGCCTCTTTGCACCGGCTGATGCCCTGCGCCCGACTTTCGGGTTTCCTGTTGCGATGGAGTATGCAGGAACATCTGCCGGCGGGCTTGTAAAGGAACGCCTCCCGGCCGTCAGCGGCCTAGAGGGTCCTGGGATCTTCGGCGTACATCTTCAGCCTGATGTCCAAGGCGTCCGACATGTGGCGGGCGGCGATCTCCCCCGCCCGTTTGGAGTCGCCGTCCCCGATGGCGGCCAGCAGCTCGGCGTAGTCCGCCAGCACCACCGGCCACCGCCCCGGGTAGGTCAGGGTGGTGAGGGTGTACCGGCGCACCTGCTGGTCAAGGCGTTCCAGCAGTCCGATCAGCGACGGGCTGTGGGTGGCGTGCCACAGCTGGGCATGGAAGGCGCGGTTGGTTTCCGCGAGCGCCCGGCCATCATTGGGATCCAGCTGCTGCATCTGCGCCAGCAGCCCCGTGAGCAGCTGGCGGTCCAGGGCGGTTGCCTTGACGGCAGCCTTGGCCGCGGCGGCCTGCTCCAGGATGATCCTCGACTCGTAGATGTCGATGATCTCCTCGGCTGAGTGCGTACGGACCACCACCGCCTTGCCGCGCCGTTCCACCAGCCCGTCCTGTTCCAGCCGCTGCAGCGCCTCCCGCACCGGTGTCCGGGATGCCCCGTACCGCTCGGTGAGCTTCGCCTCCGTGAGCGGCTCGTCAGGCGCAAAGACACTCGCGAGAACATCCTCGCGGAGCCGCTGATGGATGGGACTGGCCACTTTTTCCTCTTTTCCGTTGCTGGTGGGGGCTGCTGTCTTGCCTAGGCGATGGAGCCGGCACGGCGGCCGAAGACGGCGCCCGCCGCGAGCCCGGAGCCGCCGGGGTAGTTTCCGCTGAACAAACCACCCAATGCTTCGCCGCAGGCATACAGCCCTTCGAGCGGCTCCGCGTCTTCCGTGAGCACGCGGCCCCACGTGTCCGTCTTGAGGCCGCCGAACGTGAAGGTGATGCCGCAGGTCACCGGGAAAGCGTAGAACGGGCCGGTGGCGATGCTGCGGGCCCAGTTGCTCTTCGGCGGCTGGGTGTCGGCCCGGCGTCCGTCCTTGACGTTGGGGTCGAAGGGCGAGCTGCCGGTGATCGAAGCATTGAAGTTGTGCACCGTCTCCTCCAAACCCTCGGGGCTGATACCGGCCTTTTGGGCCAGCTCGGCGAGGGTTGGAGCGGTGACCACCGAGACGCCCGGCATGTCGTACTCCTCGGCGCGCAGCATGGGGCGGGAAGAAGCGTCAAAGATCTGGAAGGCGGCCGAGCCCGGCTGGGCAAGGATGTCCCGGCCGTACTTCGCGTAGGTGTAGTTGCGGTAGTCGGCGCCCTCGTCCACGAACCGCTTCCCGTCGCTGTTCACCACGATGCCCAGCGGGTACCCGCCGCGGGTGAGCTGGTTGGTGAGCGCCAGGTTGCTCTCGTTCTCCGGGTGCCAGGCGTCCCAGGCCACGCTGTGGCACGTGGACCAATCGCCGCCCCTGGCCGCCCCGGCGTCCAGCGCAGCGAGGATCATCTCCCCCGTGTTGCCCGGCGTGCCGCGCACCTTCGCGTTCTGCCAGCCCTCCCCCAGGTGCCGGCGGCGCAGTTCAGGCGAGGCTTCGAACCCTCCCGAGGCGAGGATGACCGACTCGGCCCGGAGCTCGCCTTCCCCGGTGGACGTGCGGTACCGGACGCCTCGCACGCGGCCGTCCTCCTGGATGAGGCCGGTGGCTGCGCAGTCGTAGATGACCTTCACGCCCATGCGCTCCGCAGCGGCGCGGTGGTCGGCCATGAGTCCCTTGCCGCCGCCCACGTTGCCCACGTGCAGTCCGCCCCAGAACAGATACCCGCCGTCCTCGGTCCGGTAGGCCTGGCGCTCATACATCAGGCGGTATTTGAGCCCCATGCCCTGAAGCCAGCGCAGGGTCGGGTTGCTTTCGCTGACCAGGACCGCGGACAGTTCGGGGTCGTTGCGCCCTTCAGAGACCTTGGACAGATCGGCAAGGTATTCGGCGGCGGTGTAGGGGGGGACTTCGCTGGCGGCGTGCCGCTCATCAGGTTCCACGAATTCGATCAGCTCCTGGAGCCCGTCATGGGAGATGCGCGTGGCACCGGCGGTGTAGAAGCTGTTGCCGCCCGATGCGGCTTCCCGTGCCTTTTCCAGCAGGACAACTTTGCGTCCACGCTCGGCGGCTGCAAGTGCTGCCGCAAATCCGGCGTTGCCGCCGCCCACTACCAAAACGTCGCTCTTGATCATCATCAATCTCCTCAGCTCCATCGCTGTACACGATTGTATACATAGGTATGCAGTCGCATGCAATAGCGTCTTGGCGCAGGCTTTACGGGTTCAGCGGAAGAGGTTTAGTGCCGGATTGTGTGGCTATCCCAGGCGCGGGCTGCTGATTTCCTGGGCGTCGATGTACATCTGGATGCGGATATTCTTTGCCTCGTCCATGTGGGCGCTGGCGATGCGGCCGGCCTCCTCCGCGTTCCGTGCTCGGATGGCCACCAGCAGCTCCTCGTGCTCCTTCAGTACGCGGTCCCAGCGCTCCTTGGTGGAGAGCGTGGTGCCGGGGTAGCGGATGAAGTGGACCAGGATCCGGTCGAGCAGGTCAAGGAGGGCGGCGCTGTGGCTGGCGGCCCAGATGCGCTCATGGAAGGTGCGGTTGGCAGCGGCCAGTTCAGCGGGAGTGGCAGCATCAAAATCGAGGGTGACCATGGCCTGGTGCGCGCGGTCGATCAGCATCAGATCCATGTCCGTGTGCCGGAGAGCAGCAGTTTTTGCGGCCGCCTCCTCCAGGAAGGTCCGCACCTCATAGAGGTCCAGCATCTCCTCCGGGCGGTACTCCCGCACCTGCATGCGTGAACCGTAGCGCTCCACGAGCCCCTCGGTTTCAAGGCGCCGCAAGGCTTCCCTGATGGGCGTCCGCGAGACGTTGTACTTCTTGGCCAGGGCGCTTTCGACGAGCTGGGCACGGGGAGGCAGCTCCTGCGAGATGATGGCGTTCCTGATCATCAGGTAGGGGCTTGTCTCTGGTTGCGACGCCACGGGCGGCCTCCGGTCTTCATGGAAACAAGCGGCAGGGCGCGCCGGCGCCATACCTTTAGCCGCAATTCTAACGCACTGCATACCGTTTCGCCGCGCTGTGAACACCGTGCCGATTTTTCGCACACCCTCCGAAGCAGGCGCGCGCCCAAACGCCCTTACCGGTATTCACATTCCAAGGACTGTTGCTTAAGTCATACTAACGGTATACCGTTTGTGACCAACGCCATACAGCAGGCCAAATACCGGATTCCGGTTGGCTCAGCTTTGAACATTTACCCGGCGACTGCACACGGCAGCGCGGGGTATTCCAGGAGAACCAATGACGCTTCTATTCAGGGAAGAGCCGCAGGCCGGCACCCTCCCGGTCACCCCGGTACCGGCCACCCTCGTCCGTGGCGGCACCAGCAAGTGCTGGATATTCCGGGACGAGGACCTTCCGGCTGATGCCCTGGAGACGGACCGCCTCCTCATCCGCACCTTCGGCTCGCCGGACCTCCGCCAGATCGACGGAGTAGGCGGCGCCTCGTCCACCACCAGCAAGGCGATCACTGTGGCCGGCACCGATCCGGACGGAACGGTCCGCTACCGGTTCGCCCAGGTGGCCATCGACAAGCCGGCAGTGGAGTGGGCCAGCAACTGCGGCAACTGCGCAACAGCGCTGGGCCTGTACGCGCTCCATGCCGGGCTCGTCGCACCGACCGGCGAAGTCACCCGGGTCCCCATCCTGAACACCGTGACCGGCCTGCGCCTGGTCTGCGAGATCCCCACACCGGGGGCACAGGTACCCGCCTACGGCGGCCGGCGCCTCGATGGCCAGCACTACCCCGGCGTCCCCATCGACGTCATCTTCCAAAAAGCCTCCTGGTCCAGCTACGGAACACAGTTCCCCACGGGCAACGCCACGGATGACATCGAGGTCGACGGGAAGCGGTACCAGGCGACACTGATCGACGCCGGCGCCCCGGCTGCGCTCTTCGACGCCCAGGATCTGGGGCTGGACGCAACCGGCAGCGAGGAAGCCTTGGAGGCGCTGGTCCGGCTTGCACCGCAGCTGCGCGCAGCGGCTGCCCGCAGGATGGGCCTGCCGCAGGACCTCACATCCATTCCGAAGGTAGGCATCGTGGGACCTCCGCCCGCAGGCGCAACCGGCGTTTCGGCCCGGATGATCTCGATGACCGCACTGCACCCCGCCATCGGCCTCACCAGCGCGGTCGCCGTCGCGGCCGCCTCGGGCACACCAGGCAGCGTGGTGCAGCGCAGCGTGGTTCCGGCGGCGGAGGCCGGACTCTTTATCCACTTACTGAAAGGCACGACGGCGCTGGCACTGGATGCAGCCGATCCCGCTGAAGTCTCCTTTCAACGCTCGGCCCGCGTCATCAGCGAAAGCACCATCCTGGTGCCCAGTGACTGAAGAAACCCCTACCGGAAAAACCCAGCCAAGGAATCAGCCATGAAAATCAGCATTCAAAACCTGCAGCTGAAGTACGGAAGCTTCACTGCCATCGAAAACCTCAACCTCGACATCGAAGACGGCGAGGCCCTCGTCCTCCTGGGCCAGTCCGGTTGCGGCAAGACCAGCACGATGCGCTGCATCGCCGGCTTGGAGGAGCCCACCTCGGGGCGGATCATCATCGACGACGTTGTGGTCTTCGACTCCGAAAAGGGCATCAACCTGCCCCCGAACAAGCGCAACGTCGGCATGGTGTTCCAGTCCTACGCGGTATGGCCGCACATGACGGTGGCCCAGAACGTTGCCTACTCCCTCAAGCAGAAGAAGCTTTCCAAGAACGAAATCGACGAGCGGGTCATGGAGGCCCTCACGCTGGTGGGCCTGGAGCCCTACGCCGACCGCGGCGCCAGCCTGCTCAGCGGTGGCCAGATGCAGCGCGTCGCCCTGGCGCGCAGCCTGGTCATGCGGCCCAGCGTGCTCATGCTCGACGAACCGCTCTCCAACCTTGATGCCCGCCTTCGTGACCGGCTCCGGGTTGAACTGCGTGAAATCCAGCTCCAGCTGGGGCTCACCTGTGTGTACGTCACCCACGACCAGCACGAAGCCTTCGCCCTGGCAGACCGCATCGCCCTGCTCCAGGGCGGCCGGATTGTGCAGATGGGCGCCCCGCAGCACATGTACGAGGCACCCGCCAGCGCTTCAATCGCCCACTTCCTCGGTGTTTCCAACATCATGGACTGCACCCCGGAGGGCACGGCCACCGGGTCCACCACCGCACGCATCACCAACAGCGGGCTCACCATCCAGTCGGCGCAGCAGGCCAGCGACGCCGGCACATCCCCCAAGGTCTGCATTCGGGCCGAGGACCTGCAGATCACCGCCATGCCCACCGAACACCCCAACTCATGGCCCGGAACGGTACGCGTGGCGGGCTTCCAGGGCAACGACATCCGGTACGCGATCCAGCTGGAATCCGGACCCGAACTGGACGCCCTGGGCGGACTGCGCCGCGGCGAACAGCACAAAGTGGGAGACCGCGTGTGGGTGACCGTCAACCCCCGCGAAGTCCAGATCCTGCCGGCTGAGGTCCTCGCATGAGCCTCAAGACCACCGAAGCGGCCACCCGCGCCGACGCCCGCCTCGCACCAAAGCCGGCGCCCCGGGACTACCGCGCTGCCCGGACCCTCTCGGGCCTCCGGAAGAACACACCGGGCCTCATTGTCCTGGTCATCCTCGGCGTCCTCATCGTCCTTCCGCTTGCCCTGGTCCTGCTCGCCGCGTTCTCGGACAGCGTTCCCCGGCCGGGCAGCATCTCCCTGGGCGGCCTGACGCTGTCCAACCTGGCGCTGCTGGCCACCCCGGAAGCACTCGGCGCGTTGGTCAACTCGCTCATGGTCGGTGCCGGCTCGGCGCTCATCGCCCTGCTGATCGGCGCCTTCCTGGCCTTCGTCTGCGCCCGCTCCGATGCGCCGTGGCGGAAGTTCATCTTCTTCATCGGCATGGCGCCGATGTTCATCCCCGCCCTGGTGGGCGCCCTGGCGTGGTCGCTGCTGTGCTCGCCCAGCGCCGGCTACATCAACATCTTCCTCCGCGACCTGGGCATTGATGCCGCCATCAACATCTACAGCCTGCCGGGCCTGGTGTTCGTGCTGGGAATCTTCTACGCCCCGTACGCCTTCCTGCTGCTGCACAGCTCGCTGTCCATGATGAACGCCGACCTCGAAGAGGCTGCCACCGTCCACGGGGCTCCGCTGCGCACCATGCTGCGGACCGTCACCCTCCCCCTGGCCCTGCCGGCCATCCTGGGCTCCGCCGTCCTGGTCTTCGCGCTGACGATGGAAAACTTCCCCGTGGCCCAGGTCATCGGCAACCCCGCCGGCGTGGACACGCTGCCCACCTATATCTACCGCCTCATGAGCGCCACGCCCGCCAAGAGCAACCAGGCGGCCAGCGTCGCCGTGATCCTGACCGTTGCGCTGATGGCCGTGACCCTGATCCAGCAGCGCATCATCAACAAGCGCAAATTCACCACCATGACCGGCAAGGGCAACCGTCCCCGGCAGGTGCCGCTGCGCAAGATGCGCTGGCCCTTCACCATCCTGGCCCTGGGCTACTTCGCAGTTTCGGTGGTCCTGCCGATGCTGGCGCTGCTGGCCGCTTCGATGCAGGCCACCCCGTTCGTGTCCTCGATGTCGCAGCTGCTCGAAGCGAACTCCCTCAGCTTCGCGAAGCTGATCGAGGTCCTCGGATCCAACGACTTCCAGCTCGCCCTCAAGAACAGCGTCCTGGTGGCCCTGATCGCAGCCTTCGCCGGCACCACCCTCAGCTTCATCGCCTCCTACATCCGGTACCGCACCAAGTCCAAGGTGGGGCGCCTGATTGAACTGGTCGCCATGACCCCCCTGGCCGTCCCCGCCATCGTCATGGGCATCGGACTGCTCTGGACCTGGCTGCTGCTGCCGCTGCCCATCTACGGCACCCTGGCGATCCTCGCCGTCGCCTGCGTTGCAGTGTTCATGCCCCAGGGCTACCGCGGCGTCTCCGCATCGATGCTCCAGATGGACCAGGACCTCGAGGACAGCGCGGTGATGCTCGGCGCCGGACGGACCCGGTCCGTCCTGGATGTCACCCTGCCCTTGATGCGCGTGGGCATCATGTCCTCGTTCCTGCTGTTCCTCATGCTCTCCATGCGTGAGCTCAGCGCCTCCATCTTCCTCTTCACCTCGAACACCCGGATCCTGTCCATCCTCGTCTTCGACAACTTCGACAACGGCCAGAGCCAGGCAGCTGCAGCCGTCAGCGTCCTGTACTGCCTCGTCATCGGAATCCTCGCCGTCATCGCCCAAAAAGTCGGCGGCGAACGCAAGACCAAGAACTGACCTCACACCCACCTTTGAAAGGGACACCCACAATGAAGTTAGCGTCCAAACTCCCCGCCCTCACCGCCGCCGGAGTGCTCCTGGCCCTCAGCCTGACCGGCTGCGGAAGCGCCGCCCAGAGCGCCGGCGTCGTCACGGCCAGTGCGGCGGTGAAGACCGACGACGGGCTGGTCATCAACGGCGAGTCCATCGCGGACAAGGCCACCTATGAGAAGGCCAAGACCCAGACCCTGTCCCTCTACTCCGGCTACACCGACTCGTCCGAAAGCGCGCTGGTGGACGCCTTCACCAAGGACACCGGCATCAAGGTCAACGTCGTCCGCCTCACCCCGAACAAGCTCTCCGAACGCGTTCTCTCCGAACAGGGCGCCGGCAAACTCAGCGCCGACGTCATCCGCACGTCCGACTACCGGATCGCCAAGTCCATGGAGGATGCCAAGGTCTGGAAGGCCTATGACGTCCCCGGCGCCTCGGCCCTCAAGGACGTTTCCGTGGACGGCGGCCAGTTCACCCGCATGTTCAACTCCGTGTACACCCTGGGATACAACACCCAGCTGGTGAAGGAAGCCGATGCCCCCAAGTCCTGGGCGGATGCCGTCGGCGGCAAGTGGCAGGGCAAGCTGGGCATCGTCCAGGGCGGTTCGGGCGGCAGCACCGCAGCGCTGAACAGGTTCATGGAAACCAAGATGGGCGGCGACTACTTCGCCAAGTACGCTGCGCAGAAGCCCAAGATCTACGACTCCCTGGGTGCTGAAGCCACCGCACTGGCCCGCGGCGAGGTGGCCGTGGGAACGGTCACCATCAGCGGCACCAACATCTCGGCCGTCCAAGACAAGGCTCCGGTCAAGTTCATCGTCCCCGAGGAAGGCCTGGTCTCCTACGACTACTACCTGGGCATGACGGGCACCGCCACGAACGTGGAAGCCGCGAAGGTCTTCATGAACTACAACCTTTCCAAGCAGGGCCAGCAGGTCTTCGCGCAAATCGGTGAATACCCGGTCCGCACCGACGTGGCACCGCCCACCATCATGGGCGTGACCCTCCCCGCCGTCGACTCCGGCAAGGTTTTCCGCATGCAGAACACCGACGCCGTGACCTACGGCAAGGACGACCTCGCCAAGTGGAACCAGGTGTTCGGCTACACCAAGTAACCCCCAAATCCCATGCCTGGGGACCCGGCCTCCGCCGGGTCCCCAGGCTTTTTGGTTTTACCCGCCACCAGGAGGCCCTGTGACCGCCGCCCCAGAACTTCCGCTGCCCCGGAACACCTCGTCCCTGCTGGTCCTCCAGGACGGCAGGACCGTCGTCGAACTTGCGACACCACCCGCGCCAGCTACGTCGCCTCTGTGCGCAAAAGCCTGCTCTCGGTCCTGTTCGGAATCCAGGTGGACGCCGGCACGGTCAACCTCGACGCCACCCTCGATGAGCTCGGTGTTGATGATGTGGGCGGCCTCCTGCCCCTTGAGAGGACGGCGCGGCTCCGCGACCTCCTGACCTCGCGGTCGGGGGTCTACCATCCGCCCTCCAGCCCGGGCAGTGACGAGGATGCCTTCCCTCCGCGCGGCACCAAAGCCCCAGGGCAGTACTTCGTCTACAACAACTGGGACTTCAACGCCGCCGGGGCGATCTTCGAGAAGGCCGGCGGCCTGACCGTTTTCGACGCGTTTCAAAAGCACCTGGCCGGTCCGCTGGGATTCGAGGACTACGACCCCACCCGCCAGCGCATGCTCGGGAACGCTCGAAAGTCCGCCTTCCCGGCCTACCACTTCTTCCTCTCCGCCCGGGACCTGGCCAAGATCGGGCTGCTCATGGCGAGCGGCGGACAGTGGGAGGGCCGGCAGCATGTCCCCCGGGAGTGGGTCAGGGACAGCGTGGCCACCCATGTCAGGCGCGCAGACATGGCGCCGGCCACCGGCTTTGGCACCTGCGACTACGGCTACCTGTGGTGGCTGCCCCGGGAACCCGGCCCGCAGTGGGAGGGGGCGTTCCTGGCTGCGGGAAACTACGGCCAGTTCCTGCTGGTCCTGCCGGCAATCCGCAGCGTCATTGTGCACCGGCGCTTCGTCAGCGACAGCTTCGCCATCGCCCGGAACACCCGCAACGCGGCCGTATCCCCGGCTCCCGTGACCCACGCCGAGTTCATGGACCTTGCCCGCGCGCTGGTTGCCGGCCCCCTTGCCAGGTAGGCGCCAGGAAAAGGTAAGTGCACGACGGCGGCACCCTCCTATGTCAGGAAGCCGCGCCCTTGGCGATGGACCGGAAGACCTTGGTGGCCTGCTGCGCGGCGGGGCTGAGCCTCCGGTTTTCCAGATGGGCCAGGAGGATGCGGCGCTTCGGGGACCCGGCGAGCGGGACCGCCACAACGTCGGGCCGCAGGGCTGTCAGGGCCAGCCTCGGTGCCAGGGCGATCCCGATGCCGGCCGCCACCATGCCCTGTGTCTCCTGGTAATCGTTGGCGGCAAACGCGATCCGCGGTTCGAACCCGGCATCGCGGCATACCCGGCTGAGGACGTCGGCCACGGGGTGCTCGTCGCGCACCACCCATTCCTGGTCGCTCAATGCGCCAATGCGGACCGAACCCAGTTTCGCAATCGGGTGCTCCCGCGGTACCAGCAGCACGGTTGGATCGTTTGTCAGCCTGACCAGGGTCAGATCGGGGTCCTCGATTTGCTGCCAGGGATAGTCCCACAGCAGCGTCAGTTCGATTTCCCGCCGCCGCAGCCGTTCCAGCAGGCCGTCCCGTCGGGCGCTGACCACCGTTACTGCCACCTCGGGGTGGCGGGCGCGGAATGCCAGCACCACGTCCGGCATCAGCGAAGCTCCGCCGGTGGGGAAGGTTCCAAGCCGGAGTTGGCCCCGGCGAAGGCCCGCGAACTCCCCCATTTCGGCACGGGCAGCTTCCACGGTCCTGTCGATGTCGTCCGCGTAGTGCAGCAGGGCGTGCCCCGCTTCGGTCAGGACCACGCCGCGGGGATGGCGCTCGATGAGGACCACGCCCATCTCCTGCTCGAGTTTCGCGATCTGCTGCGAGACCGCCGAGGTGGTGAAGGAAAGGGCGGCCGCAGCGGAGGTCAGGGAACCGGAGCGGCCCACCTCGCGAAGCACATGAAGCCGGTGGAGATCGAGGATTGCCATGTACTGAGTTTAGCAAAAGTAGATAGTCGTCCATTTATTTGCGATTGTGCTGAAGGCTCCCATCCCGGATCGTAGAAGTACAAGGTGCTGTGAAGTAGAGCACCTGCAAGTTACGAGGGAGAAATACAGTGGGACTCAAAGGACATTGGTACCGGGGCGGCACCAGCAAGTGCTGGCTCTTCGATGCCAGGGACGTGGCCCTCCACGCCCCCACCCGCGAGGAAATCCCCGCACTGCTGTCAGCCGCTTTCGGCGCAGCGGATGCGCGGCAGCTGGACGGCGTCGGCGGGGGAACCTCCACCACGTCAAAGGCTGCAGTCATCTGGGCAACCCCGGGTGCCGAGGCAGCCCTCGACTACCTTTTCGCCCAGGTGGGAATCGGTGACCCCACCGTTGAGCTCGGTTCCAACTGCGGCAACTGCGCCACGGCCATTGCCCTGTTCGCAGTCCAGACGGGCATTGTTCCCGCCCGGGACGGCATGACCAAGGTCCGCATGCGCCACGTCACCTCCGGCGCGGTGCTCAGCGGAGCGGTTCCCACTCCCGGCGGCCAGATTCCCAAGTCCGGCCTGGCCCGGGTTCCGGGCAGCAGCGCCGCCGGTGTTCCCGTCAGCCTCTCGTTCCACGGCCCCTGGGGCCAGAACACCGGTGCACTCCTGCCGACCGGCAACACGGTGGACCAGCTCCAGGTCAACGGCCGGACCCTGGCCGCAACGATGGTGGACGCCGGCGCCCCTGCCGTGCTCCTCGCAGCCGACCAGGCCGGCGTCGATCTTTCCTCAATGACGGACAACCTCACCGCCCAGCTGCCGGACCTCATCGGGGCACGTGCATCAGCCGGCCTCATCATGGGGCTCCGGAAGCCTGAGGATCCCCCGCAGAACGCTGTCCCGAAAGTCGGGGTTGTGGCACCTGCCGGCGACTACATCGCCGCGGACGGAACAACCATCACCGCCGGCAGCCACGACGTGCGGGTGCGGATGCTGTCCATGCTCGCACCCCACCCGGCCATCGGCCTGACCTCAGCCGTGGCAGTTGCCCTGGCATCCTCGCTGCAGTCATCGGTCGTAGCCACCGCAGCGGGCCAATCACCCTCCACCGGCACCGGAACCCCCCGCTTGCTGCGGGTCGGGACGCCCGCCGGCGTAATCACCGCCGAAATCATCACCGATGACACCGGCGCCGTCAGCGAAGTGGCCCTCCACCGGGCAGCCCGCCACATCGCCACCGCAGACATCGACGTGGCCCCCGCCGCCGAACTGTCCGCCTAAAACCCCCATCTCTTTGCCCCATCATTAAGGGGCCGCACCAACCAGGAAGTTGTTCAATGAAGATCAAATCCATCCTCGGACACCTGTATGTCCAGGTACTCATCGGAGTCGCTCTCGGCGTCGTTGTAGGCGCACTCTGGCCGGACCTCGGTTCGTCCCTGAAGCCCATCGGCGACGGATTCGTGAAACTCGTGAAGTTCATGATCGCCCCCATCGTGTTCTGCACCATCGTGGGAGGCATCACCTCCCTGCGGGACACCAAGAAGGTGGGCCCCACCCTGATCCGTTCGCTGGGCCTCTTCTACGCACTGACCGCACTCGCCCTGGCCCTTGGTCTGGCCGCGGTGACGCTGTTCCAGCCCGGCGCCGGCATGCACATCGATCCCACGCACCTGGACTCCTCGGTGGCGCAGAAGTACACCACGCAGCTGCCCAGCAGCAACCCCGTGGACTTCATCCTGAGCATCATCCCCACTACCTTCGTTGGCGCCTTCGCCGACGGTGAAGTCCTGCCCGTGCTGGTCATTGCCCTGCTGTGCGGCTTCGCCTTCAGCAAGCTCGGCGCACCGGGCCAGCTGGCCCTGAACGTGGTCAACAGCTTCAACAAGCTGCTCTTCATCATGTTCGGCTACATCATGAAGGTAGCCCCTCTGGGAGCCTTCGGGGCCATGGCCTTCACCGTCGGCAAGTACGGCGCCCACTCCATCGGAAACCTCGGCATGCTGATCCTTGCCTTCTACGCCGCCTGCATCGTCTTCGTGGTGGTTGGCCTGGGCATCCTGGCCAAGGTGACCGGCTTCAGCCTGTGGCAGATCCTGCGCTACTTCAAGGACGAATTCCTGATCGTCCTGGCCACGTCCTCCAGCGAACCTGTCCTGCCGCGCCTGCTGTCCAAGCTCGAGCGGATCGGCTGTGACCGCAGCGTTGTGGGCCTCGTGGTCCCCACCGGCTACTCCTTCAACCTGACCGGAACGGCCATCTACCTCACCCTGGCCTCCATGTTCATCGCCCAGGCCTGCGACATCCACCTCAGCTGGGGCCAGATCCTGCTGATGCTCGGCATGATGCTGCTGACCTCCAAGGGCGCGGCCGGCGTCACCGGCAGTGGTTTCGTGGCCCTGGTGGCCACGCTGACGGTCATGCCCACCCTCCCGGTGGCCGGCGTTGCCCTCATCGTTGGCATCGACCGCTTCATGAGCGAGGCCCGCGCCCTCACCAGCACGGTCTGCAACATCGTCTCCTGCGTGGCCATCGCCAAGTGGCAGGGTGAGCTGGACATGGGCAAGCTCCGCTCCGAGCTCCAGGCGGGCTTCGTGCCCACCGAGGCGGAAAAGATCCAGCTGGCCGAACCGGCCCTGGCCCACTGACCGGCCGGCAGGCCCCCACCCCCGGTGTTTGCCCGGGATCCCAGCAGGGGTCCCGGGCAAACCCTTGCAAGGGGCACTACTTCACAACCCTTACGGAAAGGACCCGGAATGAGTGAGCGCCAAACAGAGCAGGACACGGCGGAAGACTGCGACGCCGGCACGTGCTTCTACTGCCAAAGCCCCGAAACCGACTAGGGCCGAGCCGTCGGGCCGGGGTTGCGCGGCAACGGGCCCTACACCCACTGTTCCCACACCGTCAGCTGCAGGCTGACGGTCCCGGACGAGCCAGCCACAACAGCACTAGCCCCCGCGGAAGGGCCGACGGCGGCACACGCCTCGCCGCCGTCGTCGTCCCTTCCAGCGAAACCAGCCTTCCCAGCAAGACCGCCCCTACCGGCAAAACCAGCCCGGCGCATCAGGCGCGGGCCGCCGCGACAGCCCCGTCAGCGAAACGCACCGGCGTCTCCAACCCCAGGTGCTCGCGGAGGGTGCGGCCCCGGTACTCCGTGGGGTACACGCCGCGTTCCTGCAGCTCCGGCACCAGGTGGTTCACGATGTCATCCAGCCCGCTGGGGACCAGCCACGGCGAAATGTTGAACCCGTCCACAGCCCCCACCCGCGCGTACTCGGCCAGCTGGTCCGCCACCGCCGTGTAGGAGCCGGTGAAGGTGGAATCGATCCGCGCCGTCTTCGAGGTGACGAACTGCCGGATGGACAGCCCCTTGTCCTTGGCCTCGGCCCGCCACTGGTCCGCCAGCTGCCGGGCCTTGGCACCGTGGAAACCGCTGCCGCGGGTCTCGGACGTTTCCTCCACCACCGGATCGATCTCCGGCAGCGGCCCGTCAGGATCGTAGGCCGAGAGTTCGCGTCCCCAGAACTGCTCCAGGTAGGCGATGGCCTGCTGCGGGCCGATCTGCAGGCTCCGCACCCACTCCTTCTTTTCCGCCGCCTCGGCAGCGGTCGGCGCCAGGATGAACTCGCTGGCCGGCATGATCTGGACGGCATTGGCCCCGCGGCCGGCGGCCAGGGACCGCTCCACCAGGTCCTTGCGGAACTCCACGGCGTCGTCGAACGTGGGGTGGGCGGAGAAGATCACGTCGGCCTGCCGGGCGGCGAAGTTGCGGCCCTCGGGCGAGTCGCCGGCTTGGAACAGCACCGGCCGGTACTGGGCGCTGCCCGGCAGCCGCGGCGTCACGTCAACCGTGTAGTGCTGGCCCTCATGGAGCACCCGGCGGGCGGGACCGTCCGGCGTTTCCCACGAATCCCAGATCCGCTTGGCCGTTTCCACGAACGCCTCTGCGTGCTTGTACCGGTCCGCGTGGTCCAGGTAGCCGCCGCGGCGGAAGTTCGCCCCGGTCCAGGCGTTGTCCGTGGTCACGATGTTCCACGCCGCACGGCCGCCGGAGACCAGGTCCAGCGAGGCCAGCCGGTGGGCCAGGTCCGCGGGATCGTTGTACGTGGTGTTCTGGGTGGCCACCAGGCCGATGTTCTTTGTGACGGATGCCAGGGCGGCCAGCATGGTCTGCGCGTCGGGGCGGCCCACCACGTCCAGCGCGTGCGGGCGTCCCAGGTGTTCCCGCAGGCGCAGCCCCTCGCCCAGGAAGAACGCGGCGAAGAGTCCCCGTTCGGCGGTTTGGGCGATGCGGCGGAAGGATTCGAAGTCTGTCTGCGATCCGGACTCGGGGGCCTTCCAGATGGTGCCGGAGTTGACGCCCTGGAAAAAGACGCCGAACTGGATCTCGCCGGACGGAACGAACACCTCGGATTTAGCACGGGTGTGCTGTGTCATTGGATTTTCCCCTTACTTTCCGGTGCCAGCAGGCGCAGCGGCGGCGGTTGCGTAGCGGCTGGCCGGACGGTCCAGGCCCAGCACGTCGCGGAAGGTGCCGTCCTGCACCAGCGGGCGGAGTGCCCCGCGCCGGCGCAGTTCCGGCAGCACCAGCCGGCCCAGTTCCTCCAGGTCGACAAAGAGCGACGCCGGGTGCAGCCGCACGCCGTCGGCCTCCTTTAAAAGGTCGGCCAGGAAGTCGGTGAGGCCGGCTGCAGAACCTGCAAAAGCCGCCCGGCCGCCGTCGAACGATGCACCGCTCGCAGCCGCGGCCTGCCCGCGGGCGTCCAGCACGAGGTCGAGCTCGGCAACCACCGCAACGCCGGCTCCCACGCGGGCCCGCACATCACGGACCTCGGCAGCAAGCAGTTCCGGCGTTGGAGCGGACACCAGCACGGCGTCCAGGGCCTCCACCGGAACCCCGCCAATCAGGGAAGCAGGGGCCAGCACGGGCAGCTGCCCCTGCAGCGGCCGTGGAATGATGGAAGGCCCCTTGACGGAGTAGCCGGGACCGGCAAAGCCAGCAGGCGTCTCGAAGTCCACATAATGCAGCTTGTCCACGTCTATGTACCGGCCGGTGGCAACGTCCCGGATCACGGCGTCGTCCTCCCAGGAATCCCAGAGCCGGCGGGACACCTCGACGGACGCCGCGGCCTCCTGCCCCAGCGCTGCCCCAGTGACAACAGAACGTCCGACGGCGGCGGCAGCCCCGGGTGCCTCAGCGGCGGTGACGATCCACCCGGCGCGGCCGCCGGAAACGTAGTCCAGGCTGGCCAGCTGGGTGGAGATGTGGAACGGCTCCGTATATACGGTGTCCACCTCGGGCACCAGCGCGATGGTCCGGGACACGGGCCCTGCGAACGCGGCCCGCTGCAAAGCGTTCGCACGGCCGGGAGCGGGCGCGTCGGTGAAGGTGGCAGCGTGGAAGCCCGCGGACTCGGCTGCCAGCACGGCTCGGGTGAGGTCCGCACCGTCCCAGCCGGCGCCGTCGAGCTCGATGGCCAGGAAGCCCGGGTTTTCAAAGGTACTCATTTCTGATCCTTCCCGGTCGGAGCGGCCGTGGCGGTTGCCGGCGTTGCCGCGAAGTTTTCCGCTGTGATGGTCTTGGATTCCGGCAAGGCTTCCTCGGACAGGCCCCAGCGTTCCAGCACCTTCCCGTAGGAGCCGTCCTGGATGACCTCGTTCAGGGCCTCGGAAATCACCGGCGCCAGCCCGTTGCCGCGCAGCGTGGTGGCGGCCACCAGGGTCTCGGACGGCCAGCCGGCGTTGACCTTGCCCACCACCTTCAGGTCGTCACGGGTGTTCTCCCGGTACACGGTGGACGGGTACGGGGCGATGTTCAGGTCCGTGCGGCCGGAGGACAGCGCCAGGATGGTGTCGGCGTCGGCGTCGGACGAGTAGTACTGCAGCGTGGCCGGCGCCTTGCCCTTGGCCTCCAGCTCCTTGTTCCAGGCCAGCAGGATCTTCTCCTGGTTGGTGCCCGAGCCCACGGAGATCTTCAGGCCGGAAATGTCGTCAGCGCCCTTGATGTCATAGGTGGAGGACTTCTTCGCTTCGAACCCCATGTACGCGGCCCGGTAGCTGGCGAAGTCGAACAGCTTCACCCGGTCCTTGTTCACGCCCACGTTGGAGAACACGGCCTCGAAGTCGCCGGACTGGGTCTTCAGCGGCCAGTTCTCCCAGGACGTGACCTGGACATCCAGCTGCAGGCCCAGCTTGTCCGCCACCAGCTGGGCGATGTCCAGCTCCGAGCCGATCGGCGTCTTGTCGTCCGTGGCGTGGAAGGACAGCGGGATGGACCCGGCGGTGGTGGCCACGGACAGCTTGCCGTCCTTGCCGATCAGTTCCGGGACCTTTGCGGCGAGCGCGGGGTCCTTCTCCGCCCGGATCCGCTGCTGGTCCGGCGAGGTGTTGTACACGACGCCGTTACGGGCCGCCGTCGTCTGCGCCCCTCCGCTGGGGTTGCCCGCAGCGGAGGCGCCGGGGTCCGCGCAGCCCGCGAGCGCGGCTGCGCCAAGGAGTGCGGTGCCAAGGAGGACGACGGCGGGACGCGCCGCGGGTGCGCGGCGGCGGCCGCTGGTGGGGAAAGCCATGGGAGTTCCTTAGATGTTGAAGGCCGGTTCGAGCACCTTGGAGAAGAAGCTCCGGGTGCGCGGTTCCTGGGGGTTGCTGAAGATGTACTGCGGGGTGCCCTGTTCCACGATCTGGCCCTGGTCCATGAACACCACGGTGTCCGCCACGTCGCGGGCAAAGCCCATCTCGTGGGTGACGATGATCAGGGTGGTGCCAGACTTGGCGAGTTCGCGGATGACGTCCAGGACCTCGTTGACCAGTTCCGGGTCAAGGGCGGAGGTGGGCTCGTCGAATAGCAGGATCTTGGGGTCCAGGGCCAGCGCGCGGGCAATCGCCACGCGTTGCTGCTGGCCGCCGGAGAGTTGACGCGGGTAGGCGTCAGCCCGGTCCTTGAGGCCCACCCGGTCCAGCAGTTCCAGGCCGCGGCGGCGGGCTTCCGCTTTGGAGCGCCGCGCCTTGCCGGGCTGGTGCGCGACGGCGGGCGCTTCCGCCACGTTCTCCAGCGCGGTCAGATGCGGGAACAGGTTGAAGTTCTGGAACACCATGCCGATTTCGGTGCGCTGTTTCAGGATCTCCTTTTCGCGCAGTTCGTGCAGCCGGTCGCCCCGGACCTCATAGCCCACCAACTGCCCGTCGATGGTGATGTGGCCGCCGTCCACCTTTTCCAGGTGGTTGATGGTGCGCAGCAGGGTGGACTTGCCGGACCCGGAGGGGCCCACGATCACGGCCACTCCCCCGGGTTCCACCGTGAGGCTGACGCCTTTGAGGACTTCGGTGGTTCCGAAGGATTTGCGGACGCCGGTGATCTCCACCAGGCCGCGGGTGGCGGTGGGGGCGGTAAGGGTCTCAGTCATCAGAAGTTCCTCCGGGTGGGGACGGCCGCGTGGGTGGCGAAGAATTTGCGGGCCTTCTGCAGGGGCGTCAGCGGCAGGTTCCGCACCGCGCCCTTGGAGTAGTGCCGTTCGATGTAGTACTGGAAAACGCTCAGCACGGAGGTGATCACGATGTACCAGAGGGTGGCCACCAGCAGCAGCGGCAGGACCTGCTGCGTGCGGTTGTAGATGACCTGCACCGTGTAGAACAGCTCGGAGTAGGCCAGGACGTAGACGATCGAGGTGCCCTTGACCAGGCCGATGATCTCGTTGAACGCGGTGGGCAGGATGGCGCGCATGGCCTGCGGCAGGACGATCCGGGTGGAGCGGCGCCAGGCCGGGATGCCCAGGGCGGCCGCGGCTTCCAGCTGGCCCTGGTCCACGGAGAGGATGCCGCCGCGGATGATCTCCGCCGAGTACGCCGCCTGGTTCAGGGTCAGCCCCAGCACTGCTGCCGCGAACTGGCTGATCAGTGTGGTGGTCTGGACCTCGAAGAAGCGGACATCGGTGAACGGGATTCCCAGGCTGATCTTCTCGTACAGGTAGCCCAGGTTGTACCAAAGGAGCATCTGGACGAGCAGCGGCGTGGACCGGAAGATCCAGGAGAACGTCCAGGACACGGAGACCAGCAGCGGCGACGCGGAGAGCCGCATCAGGGCCAGGATGAAGCCGAGCACGAACCCGAGGATGCCGGAAATGGCGGTGAGCTTGAGGGTTTCCACCAGCCCGGTGACCACGGACTGGGCGGTGAACCACTGGGCCACCACGCCCCACTCCCAGCGCGGATTGGTGGCCAGGGACCAGGCCACGGCCAGGACGCCGAGCGCGACGACGGCGGTCCCCACCCAGCGCCACGGATGCTTTGCTGCCACTACCCGGTAGGACGAGTAGTCCGGGGCCTTCCGGGCGGCCGCCCCGTCTTCAGGCCATCCGGTTTTCGGTGGCGTTTCCGCCGGCGGTGCCGGCTGCGGCTGTTGTGACTGCGCCACCGTCGTTGCTGCTGAACTCATGTGCCACCTCGCTTCTCGTCGTGGGATCCGGTTGGGCTGTTGCCCCGGGTGGGACCGTGCGGCCCCTTGCTGGCTGCAAATCTAGGACCGGCCGGAACTGGCCAGCAAGGCGGCAGGTTGCAATAGTTCACGGGGCTTCGTACGGCGTCATGAGTCGGTTTTTTGCGTCCCGTAACGCGCTGTGACGCGGAGTTAACGGCCGTGACCAGGCGCTCGACCGGCACCGGCACGGCTGCCTAGCATGGTCACTCAATCCAGCCCCCGCCGTCAGGAGCACCCATGCCAGCCACCATCCCGGCCATCGTCTTCATTGGCGGCGGACCGCGCACGGCCGGTGTGCTGGAACGGATCGCGGCCAACCGGCCTGAGGTCTTCGCGGGCCCGCTGCAGATCCATGTGGTGGAACCGCACGTTCCCGGCTCGGGCCGCATCTGGCGGTACGACCAGGACCCCGGGCTCCTGCTGAACTCCATGGCGGCGGACATCACCATGTTCACGGACGCGTCCGTGGACTGCGCCGGCCCGGCGGCACCGGGGCCGGGCCTGGCCGGGTGGGCCGCCGGCGTCCTGGATGCCACCATCATCGATGTTCCGGATTTCCCGCAGCAGCTGTGGGACCAGCTCCGCGCGCTGACCGGCACCACCTTTCCCACCCGCCAGCTGCAGAGCCAGTACCTGGAGTGGTTCTTCCGCCGGGCTGCCAAATCGCTGGGCCGCAGCGTGACGGTCCACCGGACCACCGCCGTCGGCATTGCCGCTGTGGAAGGCGGCCATGAGGTGGAGCTGGCCAATGGCCGGACGCTGCACGCGGACATCGTCGTCACCGCCCTGGGGCACACGGACTCCCGCCCTGACGCCGTCTCCGCCGGGTTCTCGGACTTCGCCGCCCGGCACGGCGGCTACCACGCAGCGCCCAGCTACACCACCGACGTCGACTACTCCCCCATCGCCCCCGGGCAGGACGTGATCGTCGCCGGGATGGGCCTGGCGTTCGTTGACCTGCTGGTCCTCCTCATGGAGGGGCGCGGCGGCAGGTTCGAGGAAACGCCCGACGGCGGGCTGCGCTACCTTCCGTCCGGACGGGAACCACGGCTGTGGGCAGGGTCGCGCCGCGGCGTGCCGTACCACTCCAAGATTTCCGCCTCCCTGCGTGGCCAGGCTCCGGGGCCGCTGCGGTTCTTCACTGCTGCTGCCGTGGATGCCCTCCTGGACGCCCACGGCGAGCTGGACTTCCGGCAGCACCTCTGGCCGCTCATCGCCAAGGAAGCCGGGTATTACTACTACCGCGAACTCCTGACCGGCAGCCCGGAGCGTGCGGCCATGGAATGGGAAGTGTTTGCCGCCCATTATGCGGAGGTGGACTGGTACAGCGGCGGGCGCGTGGACCTCGTAGCGGCTGCCGTGCCGGACCGGGGCCTGCACCTGGACCTGGAACGGCTGGACCGGCCCTTCGATGGTGTCCACTTTGCCGGGCACCGGGAGCTGCAGGACGCGGTGGCCCGGTATATCCACGATGACCTGGCCCTGCGGGACAGCACCGACCATCCGGAAACCCTGGCCCTGTTCCTGGCCCTCCTGCACGTATACATGGAGGTGGGGCGCGTGGTTCCCGCGGAGCGCCTCAACGCGAAGTCCCAGCAGGTCATCCACGGCTGGTGGCATGGCTTCTTCAGCTTCGTGGACTCCGGTCCGCCGCCGCACCGCCTCCGCCAGATGCTGGCGCTGCACCGGGCCGGTCTGCTGCAGTTCCTCGGCCCCGGCCTGGAGGTATCCACCGACGGCGCCAGCGGCACCCTCCGCGCCACGTCCCCGCAGTCCGGAGTTTCGGTTTCCGCCACCGCGCTGATCGAGGCGCGGCTGCCGTCCACGTCGGTGGCCCGCTCCCTCAACCCGGTGCTTTCTTCGCTGTATGACGGCGGGCTGGGCAGCGAGCAGCAACTGCTGACCTCGGACGGCATCCACTCCACCGGGAAGCTGCTGGTCTCTGCCGGGCACCACCTGGTGGACGCGGAAGGCCGGGCCCAGCCCACCCTCTTCGGCGTCGGGCCCGGAACATCCGGCTGGGGTGCCGGCGCCTTTGCCAGGCCCAACACCAACGCGGCGCCCTTCCGGGAAAATGACGCCCTGGCCCGTACCGTCCTCGGCGTTGCCCGCGACATCGCCGCCCAGGGCCCGCCTGCCAATATGGCCACCGCGCAGGACAAAATAACTCCAGAACCAGCCGCCATCGGAAAGGGCCAGCACCATGACCGCAGAACCCGGGCTCAAGCCCCGCCCCCTCGATCCCGCCAGGCTCTCGGTCCTCAGCCTGCCCATGGATGATCCCCGGGTCCGGCCGCTCCTGGACGAGCTCGCCGTCGAATACGACACCCGCTACGGGGACCTGTTTGGGCGCACCGCTGCCGCGGACGAGCTGAACCGCTACCCCGCGGCGGAATTCGAGGAGCCGCACGGCGCGCTCCTGGTGGTCCAGGAGGACGGCGAGTCGATCGCCGGGGGTGCGTTCCGCCGCTATGACGACACCACTGCGGAACTGAAGCGGATCTGGACACACTCGGCCCACCGCCGTCGTGGCCTGGGACGCCTGGTGCTGGCCGAACTCGAAGCCCTCGCCGCAGCCCGCGGCTACACCCGGCTGTACCTGACCACGGGGCCACGGCAGCCGGAAGCCAAGCACCTGTACCTCACCACGGGATACCAGGCGCAGTTCGACCTGGACGCAGACCCGGAAACCATCGGCCCGCTGGCGTTCACCAAGGACCTCACCCCTGACCACGGGAACCCACGGCAGGACTGACCCGCCAGGATGCCGCCCCAGGAGGGACAGCCGCCGCTAAGCTAGCGCCATGGCCACCAAAACCACAGCAGAGAAGCTTGCCACCATCCAGCAGGGCTACACGCTGGAAGGCGCCACCATCGAACTGGGAGCCGCCATCATCGACGGCGAGCTCCACAAGGACGCGCCGGTGCGGCTGCCGCTGGCCATGATGAACCGGCACGGGCTGGTGGCCGGAGCCACCGGTACCGGCAAAACCGTCACACTGCACATGATGGCCGAGCAGCTGTCCACGGCAGGTGTGCCCGTGTTCCTGGCCGACATCAAAGGTGACCTTTCCGGCCTGGCGACGGCCGCCGTCGGCAGCGACAAACTCAGGGCCCGCACGGACAGCATCGGCCAGGCGTGGCAGGGGAAGACGTTCCCCGTGGAATTCCTCGCGCTGGGCGGCGACGGCAACGGCGTCCCGGTCCGCGCCACCGTGACCTCGTTCGGGCCCATCCTGCTCTCCCGGATTATGGAACTGAATGACACCCAGGAGTCCAGCCTTCAGCTGGTGTTCTACTTTGCGGACAAGAACGGCCTGGAGCTGATCGACCTCAAGGACCTCCGCGCCGTCATCCAGTTCCTCACCTCGGACGAGGGCAAGGACAAGCTTGAGGAACTCGGTGGGCTCTCCAAGGCGACCGCCGGCGTGATCCTGCGGGAGATCGTGAACCTGGAAGCGCAGGGGCTGGAGAAGTTCTTCGGCGAACCGGAGTTCGACACCGCGGAACTGCTGCGCACCGCCCCCGACGGCCGCGGCGTGGTTACCTGCCTGGAACTGCCCACCCTGCAGACCAAGCCCATGCTGTTCTCCACCTTCCTGATGTGGCTGCTGGCAGACCTGTTCGAGGACCTGCCCGAGGCCGGCGACCTGGACAAGCCCAAGCTGGTGTTCTTCCTCGACGAGGCCCACCTGCTGTTCAACGGCGCCTCCAAGGCTTTCCTGGACGCCATCACCACCACCGTCCGGCTGATCCGGTCCAAGGGCGTGGGCATCTTCTTCGTCACCCAGACTCCCAAGGATGTTCCCGCCGACGTCCTGGGGCAGCTGGCCAACCGGGTCCAGCACGCCCTGCGCGCCTTCACCCCCGAGGACGCCAAGGCCCTCAAGGCCACGGTGTCCACCTTCCCCCTGAGCGACTACGACCTGGAAGAGACACTGACCTCGGCGGGCATCGGCGAGGCCGTCATCACCGTCATGAACGAAAAGGGCGCACCCACTCCTGTGGCGCTCACCCGGCTGCGGGCCCCGGAATCCGTCATGGGCCCCAGCGAGGACGCCCTGGTCCGCAGCACGGTGGCGGGTTCGGCGCTGCTGGGCAAGTACGGAACTGCGGTGGACAACCCCTCCGCCTACGAAAAACTCAATGGCAAGGCCGCGGCGCCCACAGGACCGGCGGCATCTGCACCTCCTGCCGGCGCGCCTGACACCGGGGCACCTTCCGCCGGTAGCGGCGCTCCCGGCGCGTACGACGTTGACGCCGAGGCCCGCCGGATCGAGGAGGAGATCCTGGGCAGGCCAAGCAGCAGGCCCGCGCAGGTACCCGAACCCCAATACACTGACCCCCAATACGACGAACCGCGGGCCTCCGAGTCCAAGCCGCGGGCCAAGGCGCCCCGGACGCGCCAGTCCCAGCCCCGCCAGCCGGAGCCGCAGCCGCAGCCGGGCGGCATGATGGGTGATCTTGGCGGAGTTCTCGGCGGCGCCCTGGGCGGCGGACTGAAGAGCATGGCGCGGTCCATGGGCACACAGCTGGGCCGCGAACTGCTCCGCGGAGTGTTCGGAACCTCGTCCCGGCGCCGCCGCCGCTGACCCCGCCACTGGTGTCCCGGGCCTTAGCCAAGGCTCCTGCCGAGGCTGTCCCCGCGTGCCGCCGTCGGGCGTTACGTAGGTGGTGTCCGCCGGATTAGGGGGACACCAACTTTAGAGTGCGTCCGCACTGACGTTACTGTGTAGAACGTGCAGATGAGTCAAGCGTTGGTGAGGATCGCGGCCGGATGGCTGCTGGGCCTCATGCTTGCCGTCGCCGCAGCCATTGTGGCCATCAACGTGGTGAACAATACCGTAGCCAGTCCGCAGCAGCCGGTCAGGGAATACCTGGACGCGCTCAGGAGCGGGGACGGCGGGCGTGCACTGGGGATCCTGCGGGCCGCAGTTCCGCCCAGCAACGCCGCCATGCTGGACGGCAGCGGGTTGCAGACCGCTGCGTCCCGCGTCACCAATGTCTCCATCGGGGACCCGCAGGAACGCCCGGGGAACCAGGTCATGGTCCCCATGGAATACACCATCGACGGCAGCCGGCTGCACACCGAATTCCTCCTGCAGAAGACCGGCACCGAGTGGCTGTTCTTCAACACGTGGGCATTCGTCCCATCCCGGCTGCCCACCGTTGACATCACCGTGGTCAACGGCAACGAGGCCGTGGTGAACGGTGTTCCGGTGAACATGCCCAACGGCCGCAATTCCTTCGCCGTGTTCTACCCCGGTGAGTACGAGGCCTCATTGGATGGGCAGTACTTCTCGGCGCCCGCCACGCGTGCCACGGTCACCGCCAAGGACGCCCCGGTGGCGCCGCTGAACCTGCTGACCCAGGCCACGGACAAGCTGAAGAACGATGTTGCCGCCAAGGTCAGGGAATTCCTGGACGGCTGCGCGGCCGAAGCCGTGAAGGAACAGAAGCTCCAGCCGGACTGCCCCTTCTATTACGCCAGCAACAACCGGGTCCAGGACGGCAGTATCCGCTGGACCGTCACCGAGTATCCGGGGGTATCAGTTGAGCCGTTCGACGGCCGGTGGGTAGTGTCGCCGCTGGACGGCAAAGCCAAGGTTGAGGCGCTCCAGCAGAACGCCTTCACCGGGGCCTGGTACCCGCTGGACGCCGAGGTGGACTTCAGCTTCACCACCCGCCTGGACGTATCCGGTGACGCGGTCAAGGTCACCCCCCAGCTGAGCTTCTAGCCCTGCCGGGTCTGCCTGCTACAGACTGGCACAGTTTTGACGCCATTCCGGCGGTGTTCGTCACTGTCCTAGACCCAATCCAGCCGAAAACTGGGCTGGTTTGGCTGTGCCCACCGCAGTGAGCCCCTGGCCAGCACCTCCCGGACCTGCGCCAGAACGGATTCAGGCGCATGAACCACGTCATCGTAAAAGAACCTGAGTACAGGCAGTCCATGGCGCACCGCCTGGTTGTCCCTGCGACGGTCCTTTTTGAATTGCCGGGGTTCCAGATGGAAAGCGAGCCCGTCGATTTCCACGATCAGGAAACCCTCCAGCAGGAAGTCCACCCGGCCGATGCCGTCGATCCACACCTGCGTCTCGGTGGCTATGCCGGCTTCCCTGAACAGCACCCTGGCCAAGGTTTCCAGGAGGGAGCCCGCACCGCGTTCAACCTTGGACACAACGTTCCGTGCCTTGCCGGACCGGTTGCCGTTCAGATGGCGGAACAGGAAGGACGGCTCAATGTCCCCGCGGTTGTAGGCGCACTCCACCATGACCAGCGACTCGAGTTCAGGCAGGCACAGCAGCGCGTGAAGCAGGACGTCGGGCAGCGCGGCAAGGGTCCGGTGATGGGCCTGCTGTGTCAACGGAAGTCGGTGGCTGACACAGCGGACTGCGCTCCTCCCGTTGGTCTGCCAGTAGTGGGGCCGCGGCGGGGGTTGAAGCTGCCAGAGACCGTACTGCCGGGCGGCGGATGCACATGTCAGGAGGCTCCGGGCTCGCCCTGCGGCCACTAGGTCCGCTTCAGCGCCCGCAACGGCCAGCAACCCTCGCTCCAGCCGCGCCACCTGCCCACCCCGGATTGCGCGTCGGATGTCCGTATCCGTCGCACCGGCGGCGATAACGTCACGCCGCAACAACACTCCTCCAGCTGCCTTGAGAATTTCGGTGGGGTCCATCAGGCCACAATGTCTGAACCGGGTGGCTGGCGGCAGGTATCCGGGCGCCATGTGGACAAACGGGCTCTCAAACTGGCCCAGTTTTCGGGCTGCTGGAACAGAACTGGCCCGGTTTTCAGGCTTCAACAGTCTGAAACCGGGCCAGTTCGGCAGGACCGTCGCCGGGTCAGTCCATCCCGCGGAGGTCCAGGACCAGTTCGGTGTCGCCGTCGGCCTGCAGGACCACGGGGATGCCCCAGTCCTGCTGGTACAGGTGGCAGGCGGCGTGGTCCGGGATCTCGCCGTCCTCGGTCTCGGGGCCGTCGCAGGCCGCGGCGCGGGCGGTAATGTGCAGCACGCCCTCGGGAACGTCCGCGGACAGCTCCAGGGTGCGGAGGAGGCCCACCGAGGTGCCGCCGCCGGCCACCAGCAGCTCGGGCGGCGTGGAGGAGATCTTCAGCTGCGTGGGATCGCCCCAGCGGTCATCGAGCTTCTGCCCGGTGGGAGCCGTGAAGCGCACGGTCAGGTCCAGCGTGCCGGGCGCCACGGGGCTCTTGGGCCGCTGGGTCTGGGACGCACCCTCATCCACCTGCTGCGCTTCCTTGGGGATGGGCACGTACACCAGCTGGTGCTTGTTGGCCTCGACCACCACCAGGAGGGGCTCGGAACCGGCGGACTGGGTGTGGTCCACGATCACGTCGGACGGCTCGGCAAGCCCGCGGGCCAGCGTGGACACGGTACCGGTTGCGGGGTCGTAGCGGCGTACGGCTCCGTTGTAGGTGTCAGCGATCGCCACGGAGCCGTCGGGCAGGACGGTCACACCGAGCGGGTGCTGAAGGCGGGCTTCGGCGGCGGGTCCGTCGCGGAAGCCGAAGTCGAACAGGCCCTTGCCCACGGCGGACTCCACGGTGATGGAGGCATCGTCGGCAATGACCAGCTTGCGGAGCGCCGAGGTCTCGGAATCCGCCACCCAGATGTTGCCGTCCGCATCCTCGGCCAGGCCGGAGGACTGGGCGAACCAGGACTCGTGGGCGGGACCGTCGAGGAGCCCTTCCAGGCCGTTGCCGGCGATGATCGACACGGCGCCGGTGACGGGGTCGAAGCTGAAGATCTGGTGCGTGCCGGCCATGGCCACCACCACCGCGTTGAGCTTGCGCGACCATACAACATCCCACGGCGAGCTCAGCGCAACATCCAGCGGGTCAGTGCCCAGCGAGCCGCTGAAGCCGGCGCCTTCCTCGTCCACACGGGCCGGGCCGGTTTCCAGCAGGCGCTGGATGCCGTTGCCCGCCAGGGTGGAGGCCTTGCCGTCCGTGAGCGAGAGTCCACGCAGGCGGTGGTTGACCGAGTCGGCAATCACGACGTCGTAGCCCGCCTTGGCTGCCACGTCTTCAGGGAGCAGGACCAGGCCCTGGGGCTCGTTGAACTGGGCGCTGGCGGTGTCCCCCGCGGCGGGTCCGTCAGCGTAGCCCTTGGTGCCCGAGCCGAAGGTCGCCAGCACGGTTTCGAAGTCGGTGCCGAGTTCCACCAGGCGGTGGTGGCCGGTGTCGGTGACCAGCCAGGAACCCTTCTCCGCAGCAACGGAAGCCGCTGCACCTGCGGGCGTGCCGCCGTCGGCCGTTCCAGCCGTGGACCCGCGTCCCGGCGGGAGGAAGAGTGCCTTGCCGGGGAAACGCAGCGTGCCGGACGTTGCCTCGGGTGCCACGTAGGGGCCGGAGCCGCGGTGCAGGGTGCCCTTGGCCTCGTGCTCGGCGATCAGTTCGGGGATCAGCACCGCGAGCCCGTCCGCGTGGCCTTCGCCGGAAAGGTGCGCCACGATGTAGCCTTCAGGGTCGATGACCACCAGGGTGGGCCAGGCACGGGCGGTGTACGCCTTCCAGGTGTCCAGCTCGGGGTCGTCCAGGACAGGGTGGTGGATCTCGTAGCGCTCCACGGCTGCCGCCAGCGCCACCGGGTCCGCCTCGTGTTCAAACTTGGGCGAGTGGACTCCCACGGTGACCAGCACGTCCGAGTACTGCTGCTCGAGCGGCCGCAGCTCATCGAGGACGTGCAGGCAGTTGATGCAGCAGAAGGTCCAGAAATCGAGGAGCACGATCTTGCCGCGCAGGGCTTCGAGGTCCAGGGACTTGCCACCGGTGTTCAGCCAGTTGCGGCCCACCAGTTCGGAGGCCCGGACCCGGGCATGGGTGCGTACGGTTTCGCTCATCAGCGTCCTTCCAGCTTGTTGCGTTCAGCCAGCTTGGCGTCGCGTTCGGCCAATTTGGCAAACATATCGTTGTAAGCGGTCAGATCGGCGTCGTTATTCCTGTCCGCCGCGCGGTCCACCCGTTTGGTCTCCCGCTGGTCCGACCTGGACCACATGACGGCGACGCCGATCGCCACCAGGAGCGTGGGCACCTCGCCGATGCCCCAGGCCACCGCGCCACCGGCCTGCTGGTCCAAAAGGGCCGACGGCCCCCAGGTACGGCCCAGGTTGCCGAAGTAGTCCGCTGCCATCAGGCCTGTGCCGCCCATGATGGACACACCGAAGAAGGCATGGAAGCCCATGGTGGCCAGGAGCAGCAGCAGCCGCATGGGGTACGGGGCCCGGCGCGGCAGCGGATCCGTGCCGATCATGCTCAGCACGAAGATGTATCCGGTGAGCAGGAAGTGCAGGTTCATCAGTTCGTGGCCCACGTGCTCGCGCATGGCGAAGCCGAACAGGTCCGAGTAGTAGAACAGGATGATGGAGCCGGCAAAGTTCGCAGCCGCGAACAGCGGGTGGGTGACCAGCTGCGAGAACTTCGAGTGCACGAAGACCAGGATCCACTCGCGGGCGCCGCGGGAGCCGTCGCCGCGGGCGGGCAGGGCACGCAGGGCCAGGGTCACCGGCGCGCCCAGCACCAGGAAGATCGGGGCCACCATGGTCAGCGCCATATGGTCCACCATATGGGCGGAGAACAGGATGCGGCCATAGACCGACGGCGGCCCGGACGTGATGTACGTCAGCACCACCAGGCCGATGACCCAGTTCACGGACCGGAACCACTGCCAGGAGTCTCCGCGCCGGCGGACCTTGGCAACGCCCAGGAAGTAGGTGACCAGGCCGAAGAGGGCAACGCCGACCCAGATCCAGTCCAGGCGCCACTCAGTGAGCCAGCGTTCCGGGGTGAGCTCAGGCGGCAGCTCGTAACCGCTGAGGATGAAGGCCGGTGAGGCGTTGGGCGCCAGCTCCGTCGGCTGCGGCGGGGCTGAACGGCCCAGGGCCACGGCGATGCCGGACGTCGCACCCATGATCAGCAGCTCCGCCAGGACCAATTGCCACAGCACCCGCCGTGAAGACATGGTGGCCCCCTTGCGGCCCAGCTGCGGGATGACCCACTGCCGGTGCATGAAGCCGATGCCGCCGAGGACCACTGCCGCTGCCGTCTTGGCCAGGATCAGCTGCCCGTAGGCGGAGCCGAAGAGATCCGACCAGCTGGTGACGCGGATGCTGGCGTTGATGATTCCGGAGGCGAAGACCAGGACAAAAGCGAAGCCGGCCAGGGTGGAGAAGCGGCGCAGCGTGGGCTCGGTGATGTCTGTTGCTGCCCCCGGCTTGCTGCCTGTCAGGATCCCGGACAGCAGGGCCAGGATGATGATGCCGCCCACCCAGGTGCTGACCCCCACCAGGTGCAGGCCGAGGGAGTTGATGGCGCCCTCATGATCCGACGAGCTGGAGGAGTGGCCGATCAGGGCCGTGGGCACCAGGCCGATGAGGGCCAGGATGAGGGTCAGGGCCAGGCCGCCGAGGGACCGGACGCCGAACAGGGCGGTTGTCACCACTGCGGCAATGATGGTGACGGCGAGCCAGGCCCGGCCCGTATCGATGTCCGTCATGAAATAGACCAGGGCCTGCGTAAAGGCGGGGTCGCCGGACAGCCCCTGACCGGCCACGTCGGCGTAGGTGAGCACCAGGACCGCGATGGCGGACAAGGTCCACACTGCGCCCGCAGCGGCAGCCACAGCCAGCGCGCGGGTGAACGCGGGATGTTCGGGCGCCCCGCTGCCGGCGGGAGTCTCCCGGTCCCGGCCATGTGCGTTTAGGTTCTTAAGGTTCTTCGGGAGGATGCCGACGGCGAAGATCAGGCCGCCGACAACAGTCGCCAGGGACACGTTGTGGATGGCCTTGCTGATGGGCAGCCCCCAGCGGACCAGGGCTCCCGGGTCGGCGACGCTGCGGGCCGCTGCTGCACCGGAGAAGATCAGTGCTGCTGCGAGGCCCAGGAAGAGCGCTGCCAGGCCTGCCAGCTGCCAGGGCACCGGGATCCCCCGGTTTCCGGCGTCCCGGACCGCAGCTCCCTTGCCAGGACTGGTCTGGGGCGGGGTGGAACGTGGTTTTGCGGCAGAAGACACCATTCCATTGTCCGCTACGCCCGCCCGGGCAGCGAATCCGGGTTAAACGCCAAGGAGCGGCAACCCGTGGGGTTGCCGCTCCTGTTCCAGCCGGCTGCATACCGGCCGGGAATAAGCTCTACTTCTTGGAGACTGCAGCCTTCAGCTTGGAGCCGGCGGTCAGCTTGACGCTGTGGCCTGCTGCAATCTGGATGGTTTCGCCGGTCTGCGGGTTGCGGCCGGTGCGGGCTGCACGGTCGGTACGCTCGACGGCGAGCCAGCCCGGGATGGTGATCTTCTCGCCGGCGGCGACAGAAGTCTCGAAAACCTCGAACAGTGCGTCGAGGACGGAGTTGACGGCAGCCTGGCTGGTGCCGGCCTTGCCAGCTACCTCTGCAACAAGTTCACTACGGTTCTTAGCCATTGATGTCCTCCTGGACGGTTCTGATTCTGGAGCCTGCACACGGCATGCGCGCAGGCCACTGTTCGAAAACTTACCAGCTTGGGCGGTTCCGGGCCGCAAATTCCGCGTGTTTCCGCCATTTTTTGAGGTTAATCACCGAATCTTTGGGCCTTTTCACCCTCCTCAACCCATCACGGGCATGCCGCAGCACCGCGGGCCACGCTTGGCTGACAGGTGCGTACGACGGCGGCCGGCACGTCCCAGCCACCGCCCGCCAGGGTGCATGGCCAGAAGGCCCGCAGTGCGCGGTGTTTTGTTTGTTAAATGTGGGAGGCCCCAACCGTGTGTGGTTGGGGCCTCGACCATGAATGATGTTCCGGCGGTGACCTACTCTCCCACACCCTCCCGGGTGCAGTACCATCGGCGCTGTGGGTCTTAGCTTCCGGGTTCGGAATGGGACCGGGCGTTTCCCCCACGCTATGACCGCCGTAA
>NZ_JBWJAR010000031.1:0-30123 GCF_056389225.1 Pseudarthrobacter sp. rb
ACCCGATCTCAAACAGCGCCACCGCGGCCTCGCGCTGTTCCTCGGACAACGAACTTCTTCCATGCATAAAACTGCTCCCCGAAAGTCAGAACTGATTTTTCAGTCCAACTTTCGGGGAGCAGTTCAAACCGCCGGCCTTTCTTGTGTCTCCAGACACGCCGCACCGCAAAAGGCGCTGCCCAGCAATCAGCCCGGGACGTTCCTCGGATCGTTGCCATAGCTGTTCTTGGAACTGATCTGACCATCCTGGTTCTTAATGACGTGCTCAACCTTGTCCGCCTGGGCCGCTGCCCGGCCGGCAGCCACCGCTTCGTCCTTGGTGCCGTAGCCGGCACCGAACGCCCGGCCAGTCCCCTCGCGCTTGTTCTTCCATGAACCATCTTCGTAGTACGTCTCGATATCGCCCTGGGCCACTGCACACTCCTTCTGCCGTTCCGTACACCGACATTTGCTGCGCAAATGCGGATAGCGAAAGGCCCCGCCGCACGCAGAACGTGAGCAGGGCCTTCCAGGTCGCGCTCCGCCTGATGGGGGCCAGGCGGAGAACTCCCACCAACCTAATAGCAAGCATGCTTACTTTTCAAGCTCACGCGCCGCGCGGCGGCCGGCAACCCTCCCCATGGTCCAAGACCTGGCAGGCCGGGGCACCCTCAATCGGGGCCGGTCTTCTTTCAGCAGGGACGACACACACCCGCTCCACCTTCCACCCAAGACCCCGCACGTCACCGAGCCAGGCAGAAGTCTTCTAGAGCACAGGGGGGCTGCCGCTTGGGGGAGCCTGCGGGGATGACCACGGTCGCCGGCGGTGCCACCAACCTTCCTCCCGTGAATCTGCAGGAAGTGACCTGCGCCTAATCTAGGGTTAGGAGGGAAGCAAAAACCCCGGAAATATAGGGTAGAACCCCTATTCATTCAGTTGAATGATTGCTAAAATTGAGGTAGCAAGTCAGCCAGACGAACGAAACTTATTTGATACGAAACCAGGTGCTGAAAATGACTGCTTCACCCACCGCTTACACGGTTTACACCAAGCCTGAGTGCCCGAACTGTGAGAAGACGAAGGACTACTTCGACTCCAAGGGCATCACCTACACGAGCGTGGACATCAGCGAGGTGCCGGCAGCGCTGGAGTACATCACCGCCGAACTCGGTTACTCCCAGGCGCCCGTCGTTGTGAACAACTCCGATGACCAGGACCACTGGTCCGGCCTGCGCCGCGACAAGCTTGTCCAAGCGGCCATGAGCCACAAGGCTGCGTGAGGACCGTGACGAAGCTGCGCCCGGTCGTCGGGTTCAATCTCAGCCCACGGATCCCGTTGGAGGTGGACCTGTTCCGGCAGGTCAATCCCAGCGGCAGGATCTACCCCGACGTTGTGGAACCCGACGTTGTGGAACCCGCCATTGTGGAACCCGCCATTGTGGAACCCCTTATTGAGGACCTGTACGACGGCTTCTACGCCGCCCCGGACAAGGGAGGGGATGACCGGTACCTGGAGACGATCAGCCGCGCCCCGCTCGGGGAGGGTGGGCTCTGGGACGCACACACTGCGAATCAGTACCAACTCAACGACCTTACCCACGACGAACCGGGTGGGCCTGAACCTCAGCACGAACCCACAACACACACCGAGAACATCACCAGCACACGAGGAAAAGGAACCATCATGGCCGGCGAAACCACGATTACTGTCATTGGAAACCTGACATCAGATCCAGAGCTGCGCTTCACTCCGAGTGGGTCGGCCGTAGCGAACTTCACCATCGCTTCAACGCCCAGGACCTTCGACCGTCAGTCTAATGAGTGGAAGGACGGGGAGACGCTTTTCCTCCGGGCCAGTGTGTGGCGGGAAGCAGCGGAGAACGTGGCCGAGTCCCTGACCAAGGGCATGCGCGTCATCGTCACGGGACGGCTGAAGTCCCGTTCCTATGAAACCAAGGAAGGCGAGAAGCGCACCGTGATCGAGCTCGAAGTGGACGAGATCGGCCCCTCACTCCGCTACGCCAACGTTTCCCGTGGGTTCGCGAAAGCTGACGGGTCTAACAGCGGGAACTCAGGTGCAAAGCAGTCTCAGGCCACTCGGGCCCCCGCGGGTAACGAACGAGACCAGCCTACCGAAGGGGCTTTCCGTGAAAATGACCCTTGGTTCACGCCTCAGGGTGAGGCACGCAACCTGGCGTGAGGCCCCTCTCCACCTGAGGATGATAAAACCGGCCTCGGATTGCTGGGGCCGGTTTCGACCCAGCTGGGCATCGAGCGACAGGGTTGCCCATTCGCAGTGCCACGGCACACGTTCTAGTCGTGTACATATGGAGCATGGGCCTAGAAGTTCAAAAAACCGACCGGGACGATTGTCTGTTCTGCCGCATCGTTGACCGCGATCCCGGAGACCAAATTTTCTTTGCCGACGATGATGTCGTGGCCTTTCTCGATATCGCTCCAGCGACTCAAGGGCACACCTTGGTCGTGCCACGCATACACGCGGCCAACGCGTTCGATGTGGGAGGTGATGAATTCTCAGCCACAATGCGAGGCGTCTGGAGCGTTGCCAGCATGCTCAAGCGACAGCTGAATCCCGAAGGTCTGACCTTGATTCAGAGCAGCGGCGAGGCGGCATGGCAGGACGTGTTTCACCTGCATGTTCACCTCGTTCCTCGATATCAAGGAGACGGCCTCATCCGCCCTTGGGGGCAGGTTCCGAGCAAGCCTGACGCGGCTGGACAGATAAACAATCCCCGCGCTCTAACCGTGGACCTGCGCCGGGCAAGCGGCTACGAGTGCTAACCGCTGGATGCTGAAGGATCTTTTACCGGGCATTCAGAAATCCTGTAAGCGTCTCTATCCACTGTTCGAACGCGTCCAGATGGGCGTCGTGTGATCCTCGGGCAAGGTCGAGGCGTGTGACGTCGTTACCCCGCTCCGTAAATTGTGCCTTTTGCTCCTCTGTAAACATCCCGTCGGGGGCGTAAATGGCAAGCGTCGGCGACTGGACGCTGGACCATTCCGCCCATCGAGGTTCCTCGAGAGCAGCAAGCGCCGCGGCCATCACCTCCGGGTCAAAGCGGGGATGTACTCCGTCCTCTCGGCAGTCCATGTCCTGCACCCAGGCGCGCTGCAGCGGGCCGTCCCCCAGGAAACTGGCCGCCGCGCAACGGTCAGGAAACGGGACAGGCCAGGACCGGAAGTATTCACCGAGGGCAGCATGTTCCTGATCGCTGCCGCTGCCAGCACCGCATTCCAGGAGCACAAGGGTCCGGATGAGGTCCGGGCGGGCAGCAGCGGTGAGCATCGCGGTGTGGGCTCCCATCGAGTGCCCGACCAGATGAACCGGGCTGGAGGCCTCGCCATCAATTACCGCGACAACGTCCCTAACGAATGCCTCACGCGAGGTGTCCGAGGGCAACCGTGTGCTCAGGCCGTGACCACGCTGGTCGACCAGGATGACCTTCCGACCTGGCAGCGCGCGGGCAGTAGAGAGAAACTCCTGTCCGCTTCCGGCCAGGCCGTGGAGGATCACAACGGCAGGCTCAATCCCGTTAGTGACGACGTAGCTGATGTCGACCGCATCAGCTGTGCGAATGCTGCGCCTTTTTTGATCCATCCAGCGATCCTACGTAATGACATAGCAACGGCCCGCAAGCCCGTCTTTCCGCGCCTCAGGACAGCCCCCCTACTAGCGTGATCAGTATCCAGATGGCTGCACAAGGATGAATTTCGAAATCTCGTCAGAGGGCGCCTCGAACAAAGCCTTCTTGGAGGTACCCACCTGACATGCCGAGTACCTCCTTTGCGAGAGCTACGAGATTCTGTGGGTCGCGTTTCGGGCCCCTCGCCCATGCCAGCAGGCGGATGGCTAAGTCATGGTCACTCTGGGCCAGCCTGCGAATGACCCATTTCCCGGCGCCGAGCCAGTTCCCGCTCTCAAGGAGCAACAGATCGGCCGCCTCGCGGAGGACCTCTGCAGCCAGTATGAAATCTTCCGCTGCCGACTTACTGCCTTCGAGGTCGTCTACAAGAGCGCTGAGGTTGTAGCGACGGGAATCCCGTTCTTGGTCTGTGAGCGGTTCAGGCCCTCGGGCTATTTCATCTTGAGCTCCGGCCTGCCAAACAGCACCGCTTCCGTCGTCCGTTAGAAGCATGCCACTCGCGCATAACGCTGCTATCACCGGGCGGCGCTCTTCGGCTTCCTTTCGGTACCAGAACTGGAGGCTGTCCGGTGTGTGTACGAAGGTTTCTACTAGCCAGCCCCGGTAGCGGGTGGTCTGGGCGTAGTTGGAGTGACCGTTCGGATACAGCAGTGCGATGTCGAGATCCGAGGTCGAAGTTGCTGTTCCGGCCGCGGCGCTTCCGCCGAGAATCGAGGCACAGGCGCCAGAGTGGTTTTCCTCCACGAAGGCCCGGGCGACGTCACAGATGCTCTTTTGGTCCACATATCCAGAGTTACCGGCGAGAGGTATGTCCATAGCTTCAGTGTTTCAGCTCTGACGCATTACGGCCTCCCAGCCGGCATGGAATGGATCTTTCCCCTGGAGGATGGGCGCAGGAGACGTGCGCTTCCTTGCTCCCTGGTTTGCCAGTCCCAGCCTTGGTGTCGGTGTTGGGGTTGGAGCGGCAGGTAAGGTCAGGCGTTTTGGAGGTCCGGGTGGGTCAGGACGGCGGAGTAGCGGCTCGCTCCGGCGATGCTCAGGCCGAACATGTCGCAAAGGCGCCGGATGTCGCCCCCGCTGGCGTGCAGTTCGTGGAGTATTCGGTCTTCGCGGGCTTTCTGGGCGGTCATGCCCATCGATGTCGTGATCCACTGGACGCCGACTGGGGAGGTATCGTGCGCGGTTCGTCTGCTGATGAATACGTGAGGGTTTCTGGTCAGGGGCCACCGTTGTTCCCGGTAGGCCAGCCAAGCAGTCAGGCGCTCCCGGACCGGCTGGGGGAGCGGGATGATGCGTTCATCCACGCGGAGGCGACCGTCGCGGATATCGGTCAGCTGCAGCCCTCGCAGTTGGCCCGATCGCAGCCCGTGGAAGGCCGCGATCGCTATGAGTGCTGCCCGGGCCGGGTCCTCGGAGTTCAATGCTTCGCGCAGCGCGGCGTCTGCCACCGGCATGGGCGGCCGGGTTTCGTGGGGGCCGGTGCGTATGAGTGCGATCGGGTTGAAGAAGGTGACTTTATGGGCCTTGAGGACACGAAACAGGCACCGCAGACCTTGCCCCATTGTGGAGCGCGCATTCCCGGAGCCTGGAAGGACCTCTCGGACATCTTCTGTGGTGATTTCCCGGAGGGTTGTGTGTCCTTCCGCAGCCCAGGCATGCAGGGCCGGCAGCGACCACCGCGTGTACAGGCGGATCGTCTGCTCCGACCGCGGCTTGCTGCGGGGCGGAGTGCTGCTGCCCTTGGTCATGACCACGTACCACCGGCCCAACTCGTGCCGCATTGGTTCAGGAAGCCCCGCGATAGCTGTGCTGAACCACTTGTCCACTGCAGGTTGGCGGTCGTCCTCGAGCACGCCCGCGGCGTAGCAGACTTCCAACAACCGCAGGGCATTCGTGCCGATTTGCGGCAGCTTGAGGATATCGGTGGCCCGCAGGGGAGCGCCGGGTGTGTCCTGCAGGCCGAGAGCAACCGCTAGCCCGCGGCGGACTGTCTTGGTCGCGGTCAGGCCCCACCCATGCTTTCCGGCATAGTCCACGACAAATTCATCCAGGAAGGCTGCCATTGCCAGGTCGGCGGGGGTGGGGAAGCCGTGGGTCAGTCCTCGCTTCAGGTCCCTTACTGTCGCGGGGAACAGCATCAGTTGGCGGTGGGATACCGGCGTGAATGCCGGTGCCGGTCCCACTACGGGCTGTTCTTGGCGGCGACGCCGGGTCCCGCGTCGCTGTCCCGTGCTGGCGTGGCGGAGGTTGGCAAGGAACAGCTGCTGGCCGTGACGGTTGGCTTCTACCAGAGTGGTTCCTCCTTTCCGCCCGCCGGCGGCGAGAAATTGGTGCCAGCAAAGCCTGCAGCCTTGATCCTCATTTACTGCAGTGACGACATCGCAGGCCCTGCAGGTTCCCACCGAGTATTTCGCTCGCCAGAACTTGCACGCCCCGCAGAGCCAGCCGTTCATCCGGCCCACACCCCAGGCGTGGCAGTCCTTGCATGCCGCCAGGGGTTGCGGTGCGCTGCGGTGACATTGATCGCACAGCCCGCCGGAGTAATACCCTTCAGCGCGTCCGCACCGTCGACACGGCGGCGGGACGACCGGGCCTCCGGGCATGCACTCGTGACAGAACTTCGTCCTGCGCGGATAACTCCACGCGACCGGCCTCAAGCCACAGACCGTACACGGGCGGGGGCGGCTCGAGCCCCTCATGCCGGCGGCTTGGAACGGTTGCGGCCCAGCCGGGGAAGCACGGCCGGACCTGAACCGATGGATGACGCTTCGGCCGCCTTCGGTCGGGCAGCTTCCACCTTTTCTGGCTCACGGATCAGCAGATCCGTCGGTGAGCAATTCAGCACAGCGCAGATGACATCGAGGTCCTCGAGCCGAATGGTGGTCGGTGATCCGGTCCACAGCCCGGACATCTTGCCCGTGCTGATCTCTAGCCCGGCATCGGCCAGCCGCCGGCGGAGCTCGGTAGATTTCCAGATTCCCCGCTCAGCGGCGACCATTCGTAGGTTCCAACGCATCTTGTCACTCTCCTGTCAGCCGGGCAGCAACGCGTTCATTCGCGACTGCCCAGGCGTGGTCGATGTGGTCGGAATGGACATGGATGTAGCGGGTGGTGGTCGAGAGCCACTCATGCCCGAGCAGTTCCTGGACTGCCTTCAGATCAAGCCCCCGAGCATAGAGGGACGAGGCGCAATAGTGCCGTAGTCCATGTGGACTTAGCCGCCCCCGCCAGGCCGGCAGCCAACGATCCACCGCGCCAGCCAGGCCCGCCCGTAGCGCATCGTCACCGACCCTTGCGCAGCCTCCTGTATGCCGGTCGCGCCTTTCGCTCGGAAACAAAGGGGCATCTGGATCCAGGTAGTCATCACCGAACTGGTGGCGCACATCCGTCAGCCACCACTGCAGGAGAACGTCTACCGAGTTGATCGCCGGAACGAGGCGGGGCTTGGCGCCACGGCCGCGGCTCCCCTTGCCGAAACGGACATGGATCTTGCCGTTCTGCCCAAGGTCGGGGCGCCAGTCCTTAATGTCGAGCATCAGCGTCTCGTTGATACGCAAACCGGCACGGCGCCACAAGGAAGCCGCCAGATAGTCGCGGGCTGCCGGTAAGTACTTCCTCGCTTCGGGCAGAGCATCACGCCAGCTGGTGAACAGCGTCTCGACTTCGGATTCGCTGGGCGGGATTCTGGCAGCGACGAGTGAGGAACTGGACGGGCGATTGAATTCATCGATGGGCTGGATGACCACGTAGCCGGTCAACGCATGGACATCGCCCTGGTATCTGCCGATCACGAAGTCATAGAACCTGGCCAGAGTGCCGGCCTTGCTTTCCCGGGTGCTCCGGGCTTGCCCGCGTTCATGGCGCAAATGGGCCAGGAATCGGTCACCATCCGAGGGAGAGGCCGTCCAGAGGTACCGGCCAAGGAACCGGGCGAACTCGAAGATCACTGAGCGCTCTGTCCTGACAAATTGGTCGGTGACGCCCGCACCGACCTGCGCCAGCGCAAATTGGTCGACGAGTTCCTGTTCGAAGTCTTCTTCGTCCTGCGCTGAGCGCAGAGCTTGGCTGAACCCGATGGACCGGACGGTGGCAAGCCCCATCACAAAGCCTCGAGTTCAGTAATGTTCCGCACCGATCATGAATATCACGGAAGCTTCAGGAATGATGAAAATATGTCAGACTTCCATAACAACGGTAAAACAGAGGATAGGGGTCAATTTCCGCGCGGATCCGGGCCTTTTGGAACCAGGGTCGAACTCACGGGATTCGAGACAGCCAAGGTTAACCGCACCCAACGCAGCACCCAGGGCGGGCAAGGGAACGGCTACCAGGGCAATGCCAATAGTCAGCCCCAGTCCGGCCCGCAGGACGACCCCTGGGCGGTGCCGGGCAACAGCAACGCCGGCGGATGGGGCACTGGACCGGACGCTGAACCACCGTTCTAAGAAGTACAACTGTCGGGGCCGGCAGCTACGCTGGCCCCGACGCCTTGCCCCCACACGACCAATCCGAAAGAGAACCGATGAAGAGGCTGCAGGCCGCCATGGGACCGCTCCGAGAGACCTTGGATCCAGAATCGCAGCTCCTTTTTGACGAGGTGACTACCAAATACCTTCGAGACTCTAAGAGGGAAGGGGCCATGTATGGCCAGGCGGCGGATGGATGGGCTGACCGGAAGCTTGCGGAGGAACGATTTCGCGCATTCGTCCATGGGCTGGGGGCCGATAGGAAGACACCCATCCGGGATGTTCTAAGAGACCCGCAGTTCCGGCTCCGCGCGTGGCGGCAAGTGCGGCAATGGGACCACGACCGTGCCAGCGGAGCCTGGGCACTACGGGAGAAGGCCATGCGCGACCGGTACCGACTACGCGCAGCAGTTGTCCGGGTGATCTACGTGGTGGCTGCAGTGTTGATGATCATGGGTGTCGTCACTGATTCGGGTGGTCCTGTTTGGGCAGGCATAGTAGTTCTTCTTGGGGCTTTCTGCGTGGTGCATTTTGCGATGCCTGGAGGAGTACTGCAGTACCCGGCGTGGCGGACGCACACTGACGAACTGGCACATGATGAGCGTCCGGATACCTCCGGCGCTGAGTGAAATCTCAAACAAAGGAGACCACAAATGACACACGCAGATGACCTCCGCGCCTGGGCGCGAGGCATGTACACCACCGAGGCGGCAACGGAGCTGCTACTAAAGGCCTTTGGGGGAAAGTTCGCCGAGCCGGGCAATCCGTGGATCCATAGAAGCACCGAACCGGAGGGGCCCAATCAGGTGAGGGCATGGATCGACTTCGCCGCCATCCCCGAAGAGGTCGGGCCGCTCTCAGGCGGGGAACGCCGCTTCCTGATGCTGTCTGCCTCCCTCGCTGAAGACGTTCCCGTCGTTTTGGGTGACCTCGTGTCGGGATTGGACCGTGAGAACTTGGACTTGGTCCTGGCCGCTGTCGCGCACGCTGGCGGCAGCCACCAGCACTCGGATATCCGCTTCAACGAGGACGGCTCCATGTCCCTGGGGAAGGGTTACCTGGACAGCTTGCACCCGTGGCCGCGGACGCTGCGTGCCGTCTAGCCAGGGCCGTTGTTGATGGCGAAGCCGAAGCGGATTCCGGCGTTCACGCCGTACTACTCGGAGGACCAGGCAGGGCAGGTCCGGGCTGCGTTCAAGGCCGCCGGCCTGCAGGAGGGCGACGCAAGCGTTTCAGACTTCATTGTCCGGGCCACCATGCGTGAGGTGAAGCGTCTGCAGCGCAAGTACAACGGCGGTAAGCCGTGGACTCCGGTACAGGCCGGCGAGCTGCGGCGCGGGCAGCGGACAATGGATGAGATGCGGCAGAGGGACGAAGGAAACTAGTTATGGCGCACCTTGTCGAGCACCTTGAACAGTATCTGGGCCCCATCGCTGAGGGCTGGTCCAGGGACGCGGACGGACACCGGGCGCATGCGCAGGTCGTCAGGTTCGACGACGGCCCCCTGGACGGTGTTGTTGCTTGGGGCTAAGCCGATACCCGCTGGCCTTGCCGGGCAAGGCGCCAATCCGGATTGAACTCTTGATGTTGGTCCGCCGCGGCCACTTTGAGCGGTATGTTCCTTCGCTAATGCAGCAGCTCGCGGAGGAGATGACCCACGAGGGGCGGGCTCCGCTTCGAGGGGCGATCATCGGTCCCAGGGGGCCGCTCGATCCTGATACAACGCTCGAAGCGTTCCTCGTGTACGAACCCGTCTACCAACCCAAAGAGTTTGCCGTCTGCGAGGACGCGGACGGCCCAATCATCATTGTCTGGCTCGTCCCGCTGTTCCCTGGTGAAGCCAGCTTCGTTGGGACCCATGGCTGGGAGACGTTGGAGAGCCTCCTGGTGCAGCACGATCCGGACATTGCAGATTGGCTGCGGCCTCCGCTGCCGGTGCACAGCACCTGAACTTCGTACGCACAGCATGTTCCTGGTAGTAGCAACAACCACGCATAGGATGGCCGGGTGACTGACGAATCAACTAGGCCCCGCTTCCTGACCATGGCGCAGGTTGCTGAAGAGTTGAATGTGAAGCAAAGCCTCGTTCAAGGCCTCATCAGGACAGGGGAACTGCGCGCTTTTCAGCTAGGCGGCAGGGGCACGTGGCGCATCGGGCGTCTGGACGTCGAGGACTATATCGCTGAGGCATACCGGCGCACCGCCCGGCGCATCGCTGCCGGTGACATCAGTGATGACGGTGAAGCGGACGCTGCCGAGGGGGAGTAGCCGCCTGCAAACCTCCGCGCGTTGGTGAGAGATGGTTTTGGGGGAACCAGTGAAGCGGATTATCGGAATTGTCCTGGCGGCGGTTCTCGTCGTGGGACTCGCGGCGTTCTTCGTTGTTCGGTCCGCGGAGGACAAGGTGATTGCGGATATGCTTTCGCGCGCCGGCCGGTTCGCCATTCCGGCTGACTGGAAGCTGACCGACGAGATCGTCCGCCCCGAGCAGTTCCTCTGCATCAGTACGAACCCGTGCCCGAGCCTCTACCGGCAATGGGACACAGGGAAAGAGCTGACCGAAAGCGATGTCACAGCCGTTGTCTCGGGAGTCGGCTTCGAGATGAAGACCGACCGTCCTTGCCAGCGGCAATCGAACGCTATCGGCGACACCACCATCTGCAGTACCTCCGGCACTGACGGCGACTACACCTACATGCTCAACGTCGCCAGCCCTAACCCAAATGAACCTCAGACCGTCACTCTTATCGTCAGACCAGCGGACTTGGGGTAGCTGCGGCGGCGGTCTCTAAATTTGCCGTGGTGAGAGTGATCATGTACCCGTGAAGTGCCAGGTGGCACCTCCACTGTCCCGGATTGAGCGCCGTTCTGCAGCTTGTGGTTGTCACTGCCCTGTACCGTCTCGGAAGTCTCCCTGTGCCTTGGGAGGCAAGCTCCCGGGAACGGTTCCGTTGCTACCCAAGTCCGCCCCGCTGTGTAGTCCTGTGGCGTCCCTGCTGGAGCAAACCCAGGCACCTCTTTAGGTGCCACGGCAGCGCTGGTCTTGGACCATGGGGAAGACGGCCGTTGGTGCCTTTGTCGCGTTCGAGGCTGTGCACATTCGCCGGCCCCGGTGGTGAGGTACTTGTCCGTGGAGACCTGGCGTCTGTGTGCAGCCGGTCAGGTGGGTCCCGTCGTGCACGGTAATGATGGTATTGGTCCTGAACCGGCGTGACTCATCGTGCACCTGACGCGCTCTTGTCGCTGTCCTACTCATGTCTTGTCCGCCGGTTCACGACCTTTCGCGTGGGCTGGGCGGTCATGACTTGATAGGAGCTTGACCATGATCCCCTTACCGTGTTGTCTGCCCACCTAGGCCACGTGATACTCCCTTCGTCAGGAAAGGCACCATGCCGGAAAAGGAAGAAGTCCGTGTCATTGTCGGTGTGGATACGCATGCGGACACCCATCACGTTGCCGTGGTCACCGAGCACGGGCGCCCCTTAGCGGATCAGGAGTTCCCGGCAACGGGGCCTGGCTATCGCAGGATCATCGATTTCGCTCGTTCACAGGGCAGTATCATCGCGGTGGGAGTTGAGTGCACGGGGAGTTACGGCGCAGCGTTGACGAAAGCATTGCGTTCGGCCGGACTTACCGTGGTGGAAGTTAATCAACCGAATCGCCAGCGGCGCCGGCTGCGCGGCAAGTCTGACCCCTTGGATGCATATTCGGCGGCCGAAGCCGTCCTGGCAGAGCGCTGTACCGCCGTCCCCAAGGACAAGGATGGCACCGTGGAGTGCCTGCGTGTCCTGCGGGCATCTCGATCCTCAGCCATGAAGGCCAGAACTGCTGCAATAAATCAGATCAAGGACTTGATGGTCTCAGCCCCAGATGGGATCAGGGCAAAATATCGCGGCATGGTGACCACAGCCATGATCGCGGCGATGACTAGAGCGAAGCCGACGGGTCACCTGGCAGACCCCGCCCACGTAACGGCCTGGACGCTGAAGAAATTGGCCAAGAGGTATCAGTCCCTTACCGAAGAGATCGCTGAGGTTGATTCGGCATTGAAGGAGATCCTTGACGGCTACGCTCCGTTGCTCTGCGACCTTCCAGGCGTTGGTGTTGAAGTTGCTAGTCAGCTGCTCGTGACCGTGGGCGACAACCTGGAACGGGTGGGCAGCTAAGCTCAGTTTGCAGCCCTTGCAGGCGTGGCACCTATTCCTGCATCCTCGGGCAAAACGAACCGTCACAGACTGAGCCGTGGCGGGGACCGCAACGCCAACAAGGCCCTTCACCATGTCGTGCTGGTGCGGATGGGCTGTGATCCTAGGACCAGGGAATACGTGGCGAAGCGAACGCTGGAAGGTAAGGGCAAACGCGAAATCATGCGGTGCCTTAAGCGTTACGTCGCACGCGAGCTGTACAGACAGATGATGCATCCTGTTCCGGCGCCAGCGATTGCAGATGTTCGGGCGCTACGAAAAGATCTGGGACTCACGCTGCAGAACGCTGCCGAACATTTGAATCAATGGCCGTCTTACCTGTCCCGTCTGGAACGCGGGCAGACGAGGAACGACAGTCTGATGGGACATTATCGGCGGTGGTTGAATGACCAAGCGGCACCCGCTCCAGGATCTCAGAGTCGCCTACTCGAGACAGTCCCCTGACCGGGACCTAATTTTCAGGGGTATTCAGAGTCAAGGGCTCAGACGGTTCCATCTGGTTACTACTGGAATAGTTTCGACCTCGACGACCACTTAATCATGACGTTACGCTGTGGTCAGTCGCGTTTGTACGGCCTGAACATAGGAAGAGCGATGTCCCCTATCGCAATCGCTGGATTGGCCGCGTTGGCCGTGGGCGGATTTATGTGGGCGGTATCCGGACGGATGGCAAGAGTAGCTGCGAAGACCAGGCCGTTTCCACAACCAGGGTCTGATCCGGAAGCGTATAGGAAGCGGAAGCTCTTGATCATCCGATTCGTAGCAACCGCCTGGGTCATTGTGGGTTTTGGTTTCATCGTCTATTCGGTTACCCAAGGGAAGTAGCGCCCGCTCTTCGTCTCTTACTAACCCGACAGCTCAAGTTGACGATGCGCTGTCCACAACCGGGGTCAATTCGGGTTATCCACGGCTGGTCTTTTTGGGAGCCATTGGGTAGCTCCCTCGGCGGCGGTAGCGGTGGATAACCCGAAGGGAATTGTCCCCGGTTGTGGACAGCGCGGACCAAGCTGCCACTGCCACTCAGCAACTCGATATTTGACAGCTATAGGAGCGTCATGGGTGCGGGAAAAGCCCGGAGGTTTTAGCTTTTGCCGTGCCCATGGGTGCGAGGGGCAGGCTTACTCTGCCGCGGTAACCCCACTATTTGAGGGCGCGGAGCTGGCGTCCTGCGTGGCTGTGGTGGCGGGCTTCCGGCGGCGGGTAACGGCTCCGGATTCGAGGCCGAGCTTCTTCAGTTCCTCTGGGCTCCACCCGTCTTTGGTGGCGCGCACGTAGGCGCGCTTGTCTTCGCGTTCGGCGTCGGCGAGCTGTTCGCGCAGTTCGGTGATGCGCTGTCTGGTTTTGACCAGGTTCGTGACGGACTCGATGCGGGAGTCCAGGAGGGCGCGGGCCTGGTTGCGGGTCTGTTCGATATCGATGGTTGGCATGCACCCACCGTAACCAGAGCGGTGGCCGGTCGTGGGGGAGCGACGCGCTGCGGCGGCCCAAGTCCTTATCGCGCCCAGAGGCAGCAGCGTGACAAGGGCGAAAACAAAGCGGCGGAGCGGTGCGACGGAGCAAGCTATACGTTTACACGGGTGTAAACGGGCGTGTCCTGCACGACGCTTGCGGCTTGGTTTGGCACACTGGCTTGAGGGTCCCCGGGTTTTGGGGTCGCTGCGCTGGGCTTTTGGGGATTGGGGGAGTGCGTGTCTGACGAGGATGTGCCGCGTGCTCGGTTGTCCAGAAGGCGGCGGGCGAATTCGCCGGCGGGGACGAAGAAGCGCAGGGATGTGTGGGTGACTGCGGAGGAGGAAGCGGCTCTGGTTGCCCGGGCGGCGCGGGAGAAGGTCACGGTCCCGAACCTGCTGCTCACGGCCGCTTTGTCGGAGGGGTCGGAGACGCCGACCCAGCGAAAAGCTGCGATGGCGGAGCTGATGGCTATCCATACGTTGTTGGCGCGGGTGTCGAACAACGTGAATCAGATCGCCCGGCACGCGAATGCCGGGGACGAGTTCCCGCAGGATGCGAAGGCGGTGCTGGCGTATGTGCGCGAGGTGGCGATGCGGATCGATCGGGCGATCGAGGGGTTGATGTAGGGAATGATTCCGAACATCACCCGTGGATCCCGGATGGCCGGGCTGGTCCTGTACCTGGCGTCGACGGATGCGGATATGACGAAGAACGCGCACACTGACCCGCACCTGGTTGCCGGGGACGCGGCGATTATGGCCTGGTATGACGACGGGGTCCTGGACGCTGATGATGCGGTCGCGATTGCCAAGCACCTTGACCAACCCCGCAAGGCGTTCGGCGTCGAGGTGCTGCAAAAGGATTACCGCTGGGACCCGGTGAAGAAGGAACGCGTCCCGAACGGGCACAAGCACGCGCACGTTTGGCACTGCTCGCTGAGCCTCCGCGCTGAAGAAGGCTCCCTCACGGACCAGCAGTGGGGCGACATCGCCAACGACTTCGTGGATGCGATGGGCTTCACCGAAGCCAGCGGCAAAGCACAGTGCCGATGGGTCGCGATCAACCACGGCACGAGCGAAAACGGGAACCACCACATCCACATCGCCGTGTCCCTGGTCCGCGAAGACGGCACCAAAGCCTCCACTCACGGTGACTACAAGCGCGCACAGCAGACCTGCCGCGAACTGGAAACCAAGTACGGCCTCGAAGAGCTCTCCAGCGTCCACGCCACCCGCGGCTACGACCGGGCCGAGAAGGCCACCGCCGTCCGCAACGACCGCGAAATGCACCGCGCCTCTCTGGCTAGGAAGGTGCGTGCCAGCGCCAGCGCGTCGGCGACAGAAGCGGAGTTCGTTCGACGTGCCCGTGACACCGGGCTGTTGATCCGGCCGCGCTATGCGAAGAACACCACTGACGTCTTTGTTGGCTACTCAGTAGCTGAACGGCCGAAGCCGGGGGAGCGCCCTATCTGGTTCGGTGGCGGCACGCTCGCGTCCGACTTGAAGCTCGGCGCCCTGCGTGAAGAGTGGCCGGACTCTCCGCACCTTGCTACCGAGGCCGCAGCGGAATGGAACGCCGCCGCGCGTAACAAGCGCAAGGTCTCCAGGACCGGTCCTGAGAACGCGACCCCTTCAGCAGATGTGTGGGTGGAATACACCCGAAACGCCACAGCACTGGCCGACCAGCTGCGCACCATCCCGCGTGACGATCACGCAACCTGGGCGAAAGCAGCGCGTGAGGTTTCCGGTGCTTTTGCAGCCTGGTCGTGCCGGCTGGAGGATACGCCAGGTCCGCTGGCGGCCACAGCTGCCGAACTGTCCCGCACGGCCCAGCTCCGCGCCCCCCGGCAGCATGCCAAACCCGTCGCCCTGCCGTCCGTCGCCGGCACGGCCATGTTGTTCATGGCGGCGTCGAGCAAGAACAAGACAGCGGCGCAGACGGCCCTCATGGTGCAGCTGATCAACACCGCCTTTGCCGTGTATGAAATGCACGCCCAGTCCGGCCGTGCCCGTGAAGCCCATCGCATCCGAGCCGTGGTTGAGAACCAGCTGGCCCCATTTACTGCGACGATGCCCAAGGCCGTTCCCGTAGGAGCTGAACGGCAGCCTGCCGAAGAGGCTGCGGTGCCGCCGAGGGCAGTTGATATTGCCCGCCGTGGCATGGCCCCGATCCGTCCCGGTTCCGTGGTTCCAACAACACTTATACCCGCGAACCGAGCTAAGACCTATCAGCCCAGCCGTGGCACCGGGCCGGGACTCGACCGATAAGAATCACACCACCAGTGCAAGGGGAACACCATGAGTGAATCAGACGGCATCGACGACTTTCTCGACAACGGCATGCGGCAATCCCTGATGGTCGCCGCACGCATTGCCGAGACGCTGGCCCGGCGCCGGCAGGAAGCCCAGCGGCAGCAGGAACACCTCGACACCCAGGCTGCATGGGAAGCCCAAGCACGCCTTACGGCCGAACGCAGCTCAGCCCTCGCCGTCCTCGCACCTGTCCAGAAAGACGAGTGGTGGGACAACGCGCAGCCAGCGGACATCGCCACGGCGCACGCTGTCGCTGAAGGCTGGAAAGAGCACGACCCCACCGCCCTGGAAGCCTCTACAAAAATCCGTGAAGAAGTGCTTGCCCGGTACGGCATCGACACACGGGACGTCGGCACGGATACTGCCTACCTCGAATCAGGAATCGCGACCATCGCAACCGAGAAGGCCCGGCTGGACGAGCTGGCACGCAGCCAGGAAGAAGCACGGAAAGCCGCCGCCGAACATGAGAAAGCCATGCAGCTGATCGCGGCTGCGCAGGCAGAAGAACTACGGGCCCAAGCGGCGAAGCTGGCACCTGTTATGGAGCGCCACCAAGTACCCACGGAGTACCTGGCAAACCCCGATCTGGCACAGGCCCTGCAGCGTGCGCACAACGCGAAAACGCCCAAAGCTGCTGCGGCTGCAGACGCCGCCATCAAAGAACGCCTGTACCTCATCAACAAGGACGGTATCGACGGCCCAGACATCGAGCAACTGCGCAAGGAAACCACCGCGAACATCAACGGCGTAGACGAAGCGCACTTCAAAGATCCCCAATTTGTGAAAGCCGCCAAGGAGATGCATGAAGCAAAGCTCCTTGCCGAGGGTGGCTTCAGCGGCCCAGAGTCGTCACCGTTGGAAGCGCGGTACGAGCGGGCCGAGAAGGAACTCTTCGCCCGGCTGGAAGGTATCGGTCGGGACATCGAGCAGCGCGTCACTGGCAACGACAGCATTAGACTCAAAGACCGGGGCATCAAAGCAGAAACGGCATCAGCCAGCGGCTACGGATCAGCCGAACATCACCAGAAATTCGCGGAGTCCCTGGAAAACACCGGTGCCAATGAGAGCCAGATCCGCGGCCGCCTCACTGCAGCCCGCAGCGAGGGCACCCACCCCAGCGCCGCGGTCACCATGGGCAAGGGTGCGGTGAAGGCCCGTAAGTCCCGTGCAGGTGCGGCGGTCGGTGCGGAGCGGGCAAGGAACGGTTTGAGCCGCTGACACTAGCGCCCACGTAAAGGGCCGGCACAGCCGGATCCGTGGAACCCTACCTGGCAAGCGAGGATCGCGTGACCGAAGAGCCCGACAATCCTGGCCACCGCCAGGTCTACGGCAGCGATCAGGAGATCATTGAAGAGGCCATCAGGTTGCTGGCCGAGCTGGATGACACCCCGCTGCAGCAGATGACTGCCCTGTATTACCAGCACGGGTTCGAGGAGTTACGGATGGTGGTCGGCGATCTTCTGCGGATCCTCGGACACAACCGTGAGGGCTGAGTCAGGGCCGGGCTGATATCAGCGGGCGGCCAGGCCGTGGCAGGCACCCCAGCTACGGGCGGTTTGGGGATGCTGCTGTCTGGCCGCGGCTTCGCGGTCCACCAGGTGAGTTTGTCCAGTGTTCTTTGGACTGCGCGGCGCAGCTCGGAATGCCCGTTGTTCAGGGAGTCTTGTTCGATTGAGGTGTCGGGAGAACCGTCCACTAGGGGGAACGCTTGCGCGGGAGTGGCCGTTACCGGCATTCCAGCCCGTAGAGGGACAGTACATAGTTCAGATCAGCGTCGTTGCGGTGGATCTCGGTTTCGGCTTCAATCAGCACCGGGTCGGGGCCGAGCCGGTCGTCCTGCCGCCGCAGCCAGTAGGCCCAGCAGAGGCCACCGCCATACTTTGAATGTGCCCGGACGCCGGCGGCGTAGTTCCCGTCATCAAGAACCTGCTCACGCAGCCATTCGGCAATCGCCGTGGTCGCGTTGCGGTTCTCCCCGGCGAGGGTTCCCAGTGTGATCGTGCCGATGCCGAAGGCATCGTCCAGCTGCTGCCCAAGGTGGCGGTTCAGGGCGGCGATTGATTCGGCTGCCGTCAGGTCGATCCACCGTGTCGGGCTGGGGATTTGCAGCGTGTACAGGAGGCGCCCGTCCCGCCAGTTGGCCGGCAGCCAGCCGGGAACCATGTTCCCGTTCCTGGTCCAGTCATCCTGGATCATCTTCCGCGCCGTCTCGACGGTGATGCCGAACTGGCCGGCGGCGAAGGCGACGGCGTCCCGGAAGTCCTTCCCGACCCGGGCCATGGCCAGGGTCTCCGCGTACGCGGTGTGCCGATCCCCGGCTAGATATACGGTGCTGCCGGGGGTATCGAAGCGCGACCAGGAGGAACGGTCAGTCGTCCCCGAGCTTCGGGGCAAGGGATTCACCGGTCCGTAGGACGATTTTGCAATGCGGTAGCCCCGGACCGGGCCGCCCACGTAGGCCAGCCCGGTACTCGCGCACACACCCGTCAACCCGGGAACCTGTCTTCAGTCATGGCTGCCGCGGCGGCGATGACGTCCTTGGCGCGCATGTCCTTGATGGCCTCGATGGGTGAGACCTCGTCCAGCCAGGGATTGGCGCCGACGAACCACAACCTGGCCACGTGCTCACCTTCTACGCTGGAGACCGCGGTCCACGCGCGGTGGGCCAGCTGCAGCCGGGCCTGTGCTTCGGGCCGGGGTTCCGGGCCGTCGGTCCGCGCCCACCGGTAACTGATCTTGGGGTCCTTGCTGCCCGCCAACGCGGCCACCAGGGTGGCTCCGAGTGCGCTATTGAGCTGCCGGACAATTTCCCGGATGCCTAGACGGGCCGTGCCACCGTGGGCAGCACCAACATCAATGGAAATGCTCATGGCGCCTCACCTCCTATCGTGGAACTACTACTCTACTAAAAATCCACCATAAACACACTGCTTCAAGATGTTGACATAGCTCTTGGTGTGGCGGGGTATGGATTCCTCCGGACTGGCACCCGGCCATGCCCTGATAGCACCCGGCACATTCAGCCACGCGCAAAGGACGGCCCGGAAGGCTGGCCGGAAGCTGTTGCGGCTGATCGGGTGCAGAGCCTTCGGATAAGGCGGTGTCGGCTGCCGCCAGAGTGGATGTTTGGGCGGGCTGGGCCGGCGGCCCGGGAGTGTGGCATCCAGTCTCAGCTCCCACAGCGGCAGTAGCGATGGCTAACCCATCAGGCTTGTTCCCGGTCGTCGGCATTCGATTCAAACCAGAACAGAGAGAGCCCTAGGGGGTGACCACGTTGGTGTTGTAGCGGTACATGAAGGCCGACATCGCGTCGCGGTTCACCGGTAGGAGCGGACGGTAGGTTTTAGTTCCGCCTGTTTCGGCCCATCCTGTGGAGATACCTTGCGCGGCGAGCCAGGTGATTTCCTTGTAGAACTGGCTACTGGCGGTCACGTCAGTGAAAGGAGAGCTGGCTGGCGGTGTGAACGGCGGCTTGCCGGCAAGCCTGTACATGAATGCAGCCATCGCATCGCGATTCACCGGCTGGAGTGGACGATAAGTTTTGGTGCCGTCTGCTTCGGTCCAGCCGGTCGAGACGCCCTGGGCGGCGAGCCAAGTGATTTCCGTGTAGAACTGGCTGCTGGCGGGGACGTCAGTGAACGGCGAGCTTGCCGGCGGTGTGAAGGCAGGCCTGCCTGCAAGCCGGTACATAAACGCTGCCATCGCGTCACGGTTGACGGGGGAGAGAGGCCTGAAGGTCTTGGAGCCGTCTGCCTCGGTCCAGCCGGTGCTGATCCCGGCCGAAGCCATCCACCCAATCTCGGTCGCAAACTGCGAACCCGAAGGCACGTCACTGAAAGCCGGAACACCTGGTTGAGGGGGGACGATCTGGGGCGGGAAGACAAAGGTCCACGATGTCACACCGGAAAGGGTGTATCCGGTCGCTGGTCGGGCTTCGACTACCACAGTCCCGGTACCCAGATGCGTTCCAGGCCCTTCCAGTTGACCATTAACGTAGTAGCTAACGCCTGCACCGGAGAACGGGATGGTGTAGGAGCGCGAGGCTGCGTCAAACGTGGGGGCGCCGGGTGAGACCGTGAGGGTGGACGGGACGCGCATTCTGCTTTCCCACCGGGTGACGGCCCCTTGCTCAAAGCTGTACCCGGGCAGGGGCGTGGCCGTGATGACTACGTCCACGTTTTCCCCAGGCGGAGCCGGGTAGGTCCCTGAATTGGTGGTAGTTCCGTTCACTTGGTACTGCACGCCCTGTGCTGCGGGGATGACGTAGGTGTTTGAGGTAGGCCGGAACTCGGGGGCGGCGGGGACCACTTGGATGAGTACTGGGTTTGGATTTAGGTGCTCAAAATAATGCGTGTAGACCGTTTGAGTGCCGTCAGGAAAGGTGAATCCCGGTTTGGGGACCAGCGTGATCTCGGTTTCGTAGGTCAAGGCCTCCCTTGTTCCGGGACGGATCTCGTAGCCTTCTATCTGGTACTCGACTCCTTCGACCTCCGGGATGATGAACCCGGTTTCGGTGAACGTAGGAGCAGGGGGCGTGACGGTTTTTACGGTGGGCGCGGTGGTGAGGGGAGGCTTGCCGGCGAAATAGTCTGCCGGGTGATTGTAGGTTTGCGCCGGAACGGTCCCGTAGGTGAAGAGGTTGGCGGTGCCGTACATCCCGTAACGGGTTGCCCGCGGGTCTTCGGGTGTCGACTTGTCAGTGAAGGCGATGCCGATGCCAATCGTGTTGTGATCCGGGTTTGACATGACAGCGTTGTGGCCCGGGGAGAGGATCCATTGTTCGACGAGGCCTTGGCCGGAGCGGTCCCACCGGGCGGCAATGATTTCTGACGCTGCCTGCCAACCCTGCGGTGCACCCGAGACGAAGGCACCGTTGTGGTAGAAGGCGTCGGTGGCCGCCAGGGTGTTCGACCAGCCCTGGGAGATCGCCGAGATCGGGACACTGAACTTCAGTGGTTTCAGGCCCTTCGTGGCCCTGAAGGCGTTGATGCCATTGAACACGTCGATGATCTGCGTTTGGTTACTGTCGGCGACAACGTTTTCGATGTCCGTGGCAATCACCGCGGGGGAAGCTGTCGCTGCCGGCAGCGTACCGGGTGCAACGAGCGACAGCGCGATTGTTCCCGCTGCCAAGCTGGAGGAGATGCGAAGAACTCTCATGAGGCTCTTTCTGGTGAGGTGCGCCTGCCGGGGACGGAGTCCTCCAGCATTGCAAGTGGAGAAGGGACGTAGCAGCTTGGCGCCGGACTTTCTTTGCCCGGTGCTCGGTGTTGTTAGTTGTTTTTGTCCGCGAGACGGTAGAGGAACGCGGCCATGGCATCGCGTTTGATGTCGGTCAGCGGCCGGTAGGTCGCGGTGCCGTCGGGTTCCGTCCACCCGGTAGAGATGCCGTTGGCGGACAGCCATGTCATTTCTTTGTAGAACTGCTGTGCCGGGGAGACGTCTTTGAAGGGGGACCGGGCCGGTGCTGTGAATGCCGGGTATCCGGAAGCACGGTACAGGAAGGCGGCCATCGCATCGCGGCTGATGGGAAGGTCGGGGCGGAATGTCCTGGTTCCTTCGGAGGTTTCCCACCCGGTGGAGATGCCCAGTGTTGCCATCCACGAGATTTCCTTGTAGAAGGGATGGCTGGTTGCCACGTCGGTGAAGGCGGAGTTTTGGGGTGCGGTGTAGGCCGGGGATCCTGCCATGCGGTAGAGGAAAGCTGCCATGGCATCACGGTTGATCGATGTCAGGGGGCGGTATGTGGCTGAGCCGCTGCCGGCTGTCCAGCCCGTCGAGATGCCTTCTGCCGACAGCCAGGTCATGTCCCTGTAGAACTGCTGGGAGGGCACAATGTCCTGAAAGGGAGAGACCGCCGGAGCGGTGTAAGAGGTCGCCGTCTCTAGGTATGCGAAATAGGCGTCCGGGGTGGCGAATACGGTGGACGGTGCCGCGCCGCTGTAGTCATAGCCGACAACCCTGACGACGAGGCTGCCGTGCATACCGGGGGTGACTCCGATGCCGAGGGCGGATGTTGATCCTGCGGGTGCTGCCTTCATGGCGGACCCGTTCGCTGCGATCCATGCCTGGACTACTTGGGTTTCGTCCCCGGTCATGCAGGAGTAGTAGAGGCTTGCTGACCAGGGCAGGTCTGGGAGGTCACTGGGCGGCGACGAGGGAGCTGCTCCTGTTTTCCGCCATTCGTTGGTCCATTGCTGGGCATCACTGATTCCCGGCAGGCTGAGCACGGCGGGCTTCAGTCCGTTGGCCTTGCGGTAGGCGTTGATGCCGTCGATGATCCGGCTTATCGCTGTCCGGTTGCTGTAGAGCAAGTTCGTGGACGCAACGGCGTCAGATGGCGCTGCTGTCGCCGGAGCAGGCGCGGCGACGAGGAGTGCGGCGGCCGCTGCTGTGGTGAGAAGCCCGGCCAAGACGGTTGCTAAGAGCTGGCCAATTTTTGCGCGGCGACCTAAAGAGTTCACACGTTCCCCCAAAGTTTGCGTGATGCCGGGAATCTTCCGACAACACCGGAGCATACTCCATTCGTGAGAGTTTCCCGTTCGCCAGGCGTCGATGGGGCGATCAGCAGTAGTGGCTACGGGGGCCGCCGACCGCTGATGAGGTGACGGCCCCGTACCACGACAGGCGATGTGGCGGGCGACCGCCAGTGCTCTTACTCGCTGCGCTTGAGTGCTTGTCGTGCCCAGCTGACGGCTTTCCGCGATGCGGGGAGCCGCTTTAGGAGGTGAGCGTAGGTGGTCGGCCCGGTGGGTTTGTGCACTGCATGGTCGTGCCGGTATTCGAGTTCGTTCAGGCGCCCCTGCAGCCAGTCACCGTGCTGGGCCAATAGCCCGATGGCAGTTTCGTTGCTCGCGTTGAGCCGGTCGGCCGTAGTGCTGCCGGGTCCTTCCAGCCTGGCGGAAAGGTCGGAGGCAGGAACTGGCAGCTGCGGGGATAGCCTCTCGGTTGTGGAGTCTTTGAGGGTGTCAGCGACGTAGTCCCACCAGGCGGTGTGGAATTGACGCAATTGTTTGCTCTGCTCGATCAGGTGCTGCCGGATGTCGCCGCGCGCTTCGATAACAGCGCTGACCCATTTGGTATCGGCATCCTTGCCCAGATGACGCAGGGAGCGAAGCAGGGGCGACAGTCCCCAGTTTTCAAGGCCCCCACCAATTCGTACTTCTCCGTAGTAGTCAACGGCGACCGGCAGGACAGGTACCCCGGCCGAAAGGCCGAAGATCACTGGGTGGTAGCGGCTGGTAATGATCAGTTCCGCGTCCGCGGTGAGCGCGGCTGTTTCTCTTGCTGCTTTCTGCTCGAGGACTCTGATGTCATTCGTTTTGGCAAGCCGTGCGATAGCGGCATGGCTTTCCTGGTCCCCGTCATTCTGCCCGATGGTGGAGACGTGGGGGATAAGGAAGATGGGCAGCTGCAACTGTTCGTGGGCAAGGTCGAGCAACCTGGCCATGTGCCGGTGGTAATCATGACGGTTCATGGCTCCGGACGCCGGTGCGAAGGTCGCCGCTATATAGGCGGCCGGAAGACCGTTAAACTCCCGACTTTCCCTGGTTGCAGGAAAGAATGAGGCATCGTCGAGCACAGCAACGGATTCAACGGCCAAGGACGACAGCAGGTCGTGTGTGTAGTGCTCCCGCGACCCTATGACGCTGCAGAGCTGCAGAGCTTCCGTGACTTCGTGCCGATCGGCCTCGGTGAGGACGGGTCCGATGGTCTGCCCGGACACCACTACCTTCAGACCCAGTGAATGTGCGACATGTATTGCTGCCAGTCGTTCAAACAACAGGCCGCCGTACTGGGAGGTGAGGTTTCCCCCTCCGGCGAGGACGAGAGCGCGGCATCCCGTGAAGCTCTCTTCAAAGGTACTGATGATGCGGGTGGCTGCATCAGTTCCAGCCCCGCCTGCCAGCACGGACTTCACCTCCTGCAGGAGCCGATGGCGTTCGTACGCATTCCACGGAACCTCGGGCCGTTGGGCCGCGGGCAGACCGTAGAGACGGGCCGTTTGTTCGACGTCGTGCGTCAGAACTACAAAGTCGCCAAATCCACGCTCCCGTAACTCTGCGACCGCCGCGTGGGACATGGCCTCGTCGCCGACGTGGTACTGCACTTGGCCGACGTCACCGAACACAGCGATGCGCGTCCCCGGGGCTAACCGTGGTAAACGTGCCAGGGCACGGGTGGACGTGTCACGGCTGGTTCCACGCTTCGCGAGGCGGCGGCGCACGGAGCGGACGGCGCGGAGGGCCAGCGGCTGCGACATGCTTCCGATGGCCCGCTGAAGCCGCTCCAACTCGGCGAGGACGCGGTCGATACGTTCAGCGCTGTCGTTTTGGGTTTGCTGCAGGTCATCGATCCGGTGATGAATGCGGCCGGCCTCGACCGCCAGGAGCTCGCGCTGGTACAGCAGCGGCCCGAGTCCGTATTCCCGCGCGTGTTCACGAACGTGGCGGTCGCGGACCTTGTGGGAATAGAAGTGGTGGTCGTCCAGGCCAGCGATGACGCTGTTGGCCTCGGCTTTGCGGGCGGAGCGGCGCTGGTTCCAGAAGGCCAACGGGCGGCCCTTGATGAACCCGATGTGGTGGTGAATTAGGAAACGGAGGTGGAATTCCCAGTCGCCGACGACAGTGAGGTCCTCGTCGAAGCCACCAAGTTCGTCGTAAACGGAGCGACGGAAAAGGAAAGAGATGGGGACGAACCGGTTGTAATGAAGAAGGTCCACCAGGGAAATGTCCCGCATGTGCGGTTCGAAGGGGACACGGTCTTCGACTTCCCGGCCAGTGCGGGTCAGGCGTTCGAAGACGATCTCGGTTTCAACGCTGACGCCGCCGTCCCCGGGATGGGAGTCCAGGTGCGCGACAGTTGTGGCGAGGAAGTCGGGGTCCCATTCGTCATCGTCGTCATGGATGGCGATGTAATCGGACCTGGACTTGCGGATACCAAGGTTGGAAGCGGCTTCCATGCCACTACTGGTCTCGTTGTCCACTCGCACGAGTTTGTCTGCAAACCGTGAAAGACGGGGATGCAGGGCCTCGGCTACTTCGCTGGTGCTCCCACCGTCGTTGACCAGCACGACGCCCCAGTCCTGGTAGGTCTGGGCGAGAATGCTGTCCAGTGCTCGGCCGAGCAGCCTTCCGCGGTCTTTAGTGCGGACAACGATGGCGACTCGGGGGTGCAAGGCGGATCTCCGTTTGGTGTGTCTTGGAAAAGAGGGCAAACATGGCTGCGGCAGGCCCTGAACAGGGGCCCGCCGCACCAAGATTAGGGGTGTCCGGGAAGGGACTCACAGGCGATCCGGTCACCGTCAGAATCGAGCCGGGCCACGTCTCCATAGTAGGGGTAGTAGGTGTCGAACCAGGCCTGGGCCTGCTGCCAGGTACTGAAGCTGGTGCAGTTCTTGGTGTCGCCTGGGTTCGCTGGGACCGTTGGTCCCGGCGGTGGGGGCATGGTGCCGCCCCCACTTGGTGGAGGTGTCGGAGTTGGAGTCGGTGTCGGCGTGGGTGTTGGCGTGCAACCGCCGCCGGAGATCGGCTGCGTGCCCCCGTTGACGAACCTGTACATGAACGCAGCCATCGCGTCACGGGCCACAGGCCGCAGCGGGTCAAACGCATAGCAACCGCTTCCCAGGGGGAACCCGGTGGAGATACCCTTCGACGCCAGCCAGTTGATCTGCTGATAGAAAATGTTCCCGGGCGCCACGTCGTAGAAGGGGGAATTGGCGGGGGCTTGATAAGAGGGACTGCCGGCGAAACGGTAAAGGAAGGCCGCCATCGCGTCACGGTTCACAGGCTCGAGTGGCCTGAACGAACGTCGGCCATATCCTTCATCCCATCCCGTGGAGACGCCTTGGGCGGAAAGCCAGGTGATCTCCTTGTAGAACTGGTTGGACGGCGCAACATCGATGAACGGCGATGAGGCCGGAGGAGTGAACGCTGGGTTACCGGCCATGCGGTACAGGAACGCGGCCATCGCATCTCGGGCCACCGGGTTTAGCGGGCGGTAGGTCCTTGTCCCGTCGGCTTCAACCCAACCTGTAGAGATGCCTTGGCCCGCGAGCCAGGAGATCTCGGTGTAGAACTGGTTTGTCATCGTGACATCGGTGAATGTGACAGGTGTCGCGGGTGCTGTACTGACAGCGACCGGGGGTATCTCGACCTGTCGTGTGCCGCAGTCGCCGCTCAGTACATTGCTCAAAGCGGACCGTTCGGCCTGGTCGATGGTCAGCTGCCACCGGTATTTCACCAAGACCCAGTCCGTCGCGTAGTTGCATGCGGTGCCGGCCATCGGCGGCATCCATTCAGAGGGATCCTGGTCGCTCTTGGACTGGTTGACGTTGTCCGTGACTGCCTCAAGGGCCACGGGGAGCGTCAGGTCGTTGGCGAAGTCACGCCGCTGCTGGGAGGTCCACGCCTGGGCGCCGGAGCCCCACGCTTCTGCCAAGGGAACCATGTGGTCGATGTCGACGTCTGACGCGTTGAGCCAGGTTTGCCCGTCGTACCAGGAAACCCATTGTCCGGTTGCGACGGTGCACCCGGACGAGTAGGTGACGGGGACTTTGGATTCTGCCTGCAGCACTTCGGCGCGGGTGTTGCACCCATCACCGTCTTCATCGATCCAGTGCTCGAAATAGGAGCGGTCGTAGCCCGCGTTGGTTTCTTCCGCCACAGTCAGGGACGAGAGAAGTGACGCCGCGGTTGTGGAGTCCGCGGCGGCAGCGGTCTGCGGTAAAGCCACAGCCGTGGTTGCGGCCAGCATCAGGGACGCTGACCACGAAAGGATTTTGGACATAGGAATTCCCCATTTAGGTACGCCCAGATCGGCGCAAACAAGATGGATGCTACTGGCACCCCACGACAAAACCAGCAAAAGGCTAGTCTTTGCACCTATTGTGTCCATCGCCTCGCAGGAAGCGAAGGGGAATGATGCCATCGGTCAGCAGGACGAATGATGTGGGGATATTCGGCCGGGCCCTAGTCGGACCCCGGGTTGGCGCGCGATCCCGCTGCCCGTACCCGCCCCTCAAATACGTAAAGTCCTTTGTTGTGCCTGGGGTATTCTGTGTCCAAACTGCCGGTGGCAGTTTATTGGGGGGCGGACTTCCGCCGATAACGACGGAAAGAAGCCACGCGTGCACCCACGATTCAGTTTGCAGCCATGGGCAAAGCGCCGCCTCAGGGTGAGGGGTTGGTCCGCTGCTCTGTCGGCCGCCCTCGTGGCCGTCGCAGGAATTGCGGTGTCATCCTCACCGGCGCATGCTTCCGAAGTGTGCTATCAGGCGCCCAATGGCGCCTACGATTGCTTCGATCGGGGTGACGAAGCCGCTCCCCCGTGCCCCGGTTGGGCCTGGGTTGGGCCTGACGGCATGACGCACTACGGCTTGCAGCCGGGCCGTTTCCAAAACTGGCTGGATTCTCCTGTACCTACCATCGTTGGCCGGCCTGCCGTTGCCCGCACCCTGAGCGCGCACCCCTGCTACTGGGGCCCGGAGGTGGTGACGCTGCACATCCAGTGGAAGCGCAACGGCATCGCCATCCTTGGAGCGACGGAGCGCAGTTACACCCTGACCGAGGAGGACAGGGGCACCGTCATCACGGTCACCGTCACGGGCGCCAAGGACGGATTTGCCAGTGTCGCGCGCACCAGTGCCCCGACGGCCGTGATAGCCGCGGTGGAGTCATACATTGATCCGCCGGCACCGCAGATCTTCATCCAGAACACTCAGGCCAGTGTCGGTACCCAAATCCGGGCAGCCAATGGTTGGAAGTACACCGAGTTGTCGTACTCGTACCAATGGCATCGGGACGGGATTGCCGTGCCCGGCGCCACAGGGGAGGAATACCTCCTGACAACGGACGATGTTGGGCACCGGATGACCGTCACCATGACCGGATGGCGGCCGCAGTGGGCCACCGTCACTAAAACCAGCACGGCTTCTGAGACGGTCGTAGCAGGCCCACCCCCGGCTACCATGCCGCCCGCCGACACCAGAGCGCCAGTTGTTAGCCCGTCCATCGCCGAAGGACCCTATCTGCAGGGCCAGCAGGTACGACTGACGGCAGATGAAACGGCTGCCGTTTACTTCACCACCGATGGTTCGGCGCCATCCCGAAACAGTAGCGTCTACGACGGTCCCATCACACTGTCCCGGGATACGGAACTGCGCTTCTTCGGCGTTGACTCCGCCGGCAACGCCTCGACCCCGGAACGAAGGACCTACAAAATCAGACTCCTGCCGACTCCGGACCTGAAAGCGCCAAAGGTCACGGCGTCGCTGGCAGACGGACAATACCTGACGGGTCAGCGGCTGGAGTTCAGCACAGATGAAACCGCTGCCGTCTACTACACCACCGACGGCACGACGCCGACGACCGGTTCCCCGCAGTACACCGCGCCGCTGAAACTGGTGAACGGTTCCACCTACCGCTACATAGCCGTCGACACCAGCGGCAACACCTCCGCCCCAGTAACCAGTACTTACGCGGTTCGTCCGGCGTCTTTCGTTGACGTTGGAGCAGATACGCAGTTCTTCACTGATATCAGCTGGTTGGCCGGCGAAGGTGTCTCGACCGGCTGGGATGAAGGAAACGGTACAAGAACCTTCAGACCCCTGCAGCCGGTAAACCGCGATGCCATGGCAGCGTTCATGTACCGGCTCGCAGGATACCCGTCCTTCATTCCCCCCGCCGTGTCACCGTTCGCGGACGTCACTCCCACGACGCAGTTCTATAAAGAAATCATCTGGCTGTCCGCCCAAGGAATTTCCACCGGCTGGGATGAGGGCAACGGGAAGAAAACATTCAGGCCGCTGCAGGCGGTAAACCGCGATGCCATGGCGGCGTTCATGTACCGGCTTGCCGGAAGCCCCGAATTTGGAGCTGCCCCGGGATCAGTCTTCACAGACATTTACGCCTCCCTCTTTTACCAGGAAATCAGCTGGCTCACCGCGGAAGGCATCACCACCGGATATACAGAAGCGAACTGGACTAAAACCTACCGTCCCCTCCAACCCGTCAACCGTGACGCCATGGCAGCCTTCATGCACCGGTTCAGCCCCCTATTGACCGTGGATCAATAGGGCTCAGTGGGGGCCGCAGGGGCCTTCATACGGATGCGCTGCTTTTCCATGCCCTCGGTGATCCTGAGCCGTGACGATGAGTGACCTCTGTCCAGTAGGCTGCCATAACGCTGAAAAGGACCAACAATGGGCGCCGTCTCGCCAGCCAAGCGTTGCTGCGCCAGTTCTAGATATCCCGTACTTCCCGATTTACTTAATCGGTGCATTCCCATGGTCGCCGGCCTGCAATCTCATCTGCTAAACACAAATCCATTGGGGCAACGTCTTGGACATATCTGGGAAGAATATCCGGGAAGCATGCCAGGAACAGGACTTCATGCAGGCTGGCTTCTGGATGCTTCGCCATCGGGCAATGGAATCTGTTGGGCCAGCGGGCGTAGGAGTGAACAGTCCGGGCCGGGAAGAAATCCTGCCCGGGCAGGGATCGAACCTCACCACATGAAAGCCGACACAGTGTCAACTTCACAATGTCGGCGGTGGGAGCCATAAGAATGCTCACTAATGGGTAGGGGTCCGAGGGACTTGCAGCCGCAGGCCCGTGAAGCACCAAGCCAGCGCCGAGATTCGCCAGCGCTGCGACGTAAAGGTCAGGGCCGACTTGCCCGTGCCAGTGTGCCGGTTCTTTCCGCTTGCCTTCTTCTTGGCGTGTGTTTTGAGCGATTGCTGGCCGGCCGCCCACCTTGCTGGTGCCAAAGACGTCGAGGATCACCAGCACGCGTGAGTGAAATTACCGGTGCGATTCGACATATAGATCGATTCTGAGCTTCATGGCAGCCGAACCAAGTCGCCGCCAGTGGCCTACTTAGTCCGATAACAGTTGCCATTTGCTCGTTCTAGCAGCGTCATACTGTGTTTTTCTTGAGCAAGGGTTGTTAGTCTCCGGCTGTCTGCTGTGGGGCGGCTGCTCGGTGCGCCCCTCCCTTTGTAACAAGGGAAAGTAGTTGGCGTTTGGTCTCTGGGGTTTTCCG
>NZ_JBWJAR010000032.1:0-27838 GCF_056389225.1 Pseudarthrobacter sp. rb
TCATCGCGTTCGGCGCCGGCATGCTGATCTCCTCCCTGATCCCGGCCAGCGACAAAGAACGCGAAGCCGCGGACCAACTCAAAACCGCAGCCCAGCCCCTGGCAACCCAGGTCACCGACGCCGCCAAAACCATGGCCCAGGACCTCAAGGAACCCGCCCAGGAAGCCATGGAAAACGTCAAGGCCACCGCCACCGACGCCGCCCAAAACGTCAAAACCGAAGGCCAATACGCAGCCTCCGACGTCAAAGACCGCGCCACAGACGCCAAAGACAACATCCAAAACACCTGATCAGCCCACAGCGGCACCGTAAGGCAACAGTTTGATCGGCAGGCCGGCACCGCCATCCGCGGTCCGGCCTGTCCGCTTGGCCCCCTGATTGAGAGGACTTCCCCATGGCCACTCACGACGATTCCGAGACCAGCACCGCCAAGGCGGGGCAGGCTCCGGATCCAAACGATTCAAGGAAACCTGCCAGCCCGAGGGACCTGGATAAACCTTCCTGGAAATACATCACCAAAAAGACGCTCCGGGAGTTCACCAAGGACCAGTGCCCCGACCTGGCAGCGGCCCTGACGTATTACGCCGTTCTCTCGCTGTTCCCGGCACTGCTGGCACTGGTTTCGCTCCTTGGCCTCTTTGGGGATCCGCAGAAGACCACCAACGCCTTGCTGGAAATCGTGCGCGGCTTCGCCCCGGCGGAGACGGTCAACACCATCAGCGGTCCGGTGTCGGAACTGACCAGCGCCCCGGCGGCCGGGTTCACCCTGGTGATCGGCATTGTCACCGCGCTGTGGTCGGCGTCCGGATATGTCGGAGCCTTCGGGCGGGCCATGAACCGCATTTATGAAGTGGACGAGGGGCGCGCGTTCGTAAAACTCCGCGGCACCATGCTTGGCGTCACGCTCCTGGCCGTGGTCATCGTGGCGCTGCTGGCCGGCATGCTGGTCCTCAGCGGCCCGGTTTCGGAGGCAGTGGGCGGGCTGATCGGCCTCAGCGGGCCCTTCCTCATGGTCTGGAACATTGCCAAGTGGCCGGTCATGATCGCGCTGATCATCGCCATCATTGCCGTGCTGTACTACGCCACCCCCAACGTCAAGCAGCCCAAATTCCGGTGGATGAGCATGGGGTCCGGCATTGCCCTGTTTGTCTTCCTGATCGCTTCACTGGGCTTCGGCTTCTACGTCGGCAACTTCGGCAACTACAACAAGACCTACGGTGCACTGGGCAGCGTGATCATCATGCTGCTGTGGCTGTGGATCCTGAACATGTCCCTTCTTTTCGGCGCTGAGTTCGACGCTGAGGTGGAGCGCGGCCGCGAACTCCAGGCCGGTATCAAGGCAGAGGAAACCATCCAGCTGCCGCCGAGGGACACCAAGAAAAGCGAGAAGCTGCAGAAGCAGATCGAAGAGGACATCAAGCACGGCCGTGAACTGCGGGAGCAGTATGCCGCGGAGAACGGGCAGCACGATTCCGGCGATAACCCCGACGGGCAGCCTGCGGGGAATGAACAGAACGAACTCCGGCCAGGCGAGCGGCACCGCGACAGGGTCCGCGAGAAGGTGCAGCACCGGGCCGGCAACGGGGAGCCCGACGACGGCGGCCGGCCAGGCGGGAGCGCTTAGGCAGGCAGGTGCAGCCGCTGCACAGGGGGACTAGGCAGGACCTTTGAGATGGAGGAAAATTCATCTTGAAGGTCCTGTTTGGTTTTCCCGGGATGAAGTGAAACCCGGGGTTACACGGGGTCGGCGGTGAGATGGCCTCTTCTGAGACCGAGGCCAGTCCCCCCAGTCGCCGTCGGCCCCCTCAAACCCGCCCGGCACCATTCCACCGCTGTTCGACGCGGAACTGTACAGGGTGTGACCAGCCGGGGCGCAACCTGGCCGGGTCCAACTGGACAAGCACAGAGAACTGCAATAATTTCTTGATTACCTCGCCGGGATCCCCTGGAAACCGGGCAAGGCCGCTGAAGCAGACGGCGGAATCAGTGTCGACCCTTAATGAGCGGACATGCCTGCTACCCATTTTGAACAGTTTCTTGCCGAAGCAGTTGTCGCGGACAGGGAGCCCGGGCTGGGCCTCCGGCGCGACGAGCTATACGGCCTTTACACAAGCTGGTGCCTCCTGCACAAGGCAGAACTCCAGCAGCCGGAAGCTCTTTGGGAGGCCCTGCACGATGCCGGAATCAACCCGGACAGCAACAACCTCTCCATGACCGGACCAGCTGCGGCGGACTACATCGTTGCCAGCGCTCCGGACCTGGTCTGACACGAAGCGGAAGCGCCGGCTGAAGCCTCCGGCCGGGAAGGTCAGCAACGCAGTCACGGGAGATTAAGTCCCGGAACGAAGGGCTGTTGCCGTACGGCAGCAGCCCTTTTCCATGCCCCGGCAGCTCTTGGGTCAGGTGCCGCTGCTGTGACTCCGCCCGGCCCTATGGCTGCGCCAGGGCCAGGAGATACGCGGCGAACCCGTGCGGCGCCCGTCCCGCCGTCCGTCCTGATGTGAGGACCCTCGTGGTGTCGGTGGCAACGATGCCCGCGCCGCTGTCTCGAAGCCTGCTGACCAGCGCCTGGTCTTCATCGAAATCGACGCCGGGGAAACCACCTGCAGCGAGGTAGGAAGAGGCACGGACTCCAAGGTTGGCACCGTACACATGGGAGTGGTCCTCGGTGCCGGCGTGCCGCGCATGCCAGCGGGCCAACAGCTCGTGGTGCATGCCATGGGGGTCCGGCTGCACGGTGCCAAGGACAACATCGAAGCCGAGTGCAGCCAGTTCCAGTTGCCGCACCAGCCAGTGTAGCGGCACGCAGGAATCGGCATCTGTGTTGGCCAGCCAGATTCCCCGAAGGGAATGGGCCGCCGCTGCCCGGCCAGCCTGCGTACGCGTGGTTGAGTTCTCCAGCGCGGCCCTGACGCCGGCCTGCCGGCTTTTTCCCACGCTCCCGAAGCTGACGGGAAGGAGCAGGTACCGCGGATCCCCGGCAGCTGCCCGCGCGGCCACCGCTGGGGACCGGTCCGTGCAGCCGTCCAGGACAACCACCACCTGCACGGCAACCTCCGGCAGTTCCGCTTCGACCCGGTCTGCCGCGCAACTGACCGCAGTGAGCGCCCGTTCCAGGTGCTGCTCCTCGTTGTGGGCCGGAATGACGACCGCAACGTGCTGGATGCAGTTGGCGCTTTGGACGGATGGCGGCCTTGAAGCATCGTCCCCCGGACCGGCCGGCATCATTCCGTCGCCCCGCCCGGAGCGACCAGGACTTCCAGCAGGAAGTCGCGTTCCTGGTAAAGCCCGGCCGTCCGCCATCCCAGTCTTTGCCGGGCCAGCGTGTGGACGGTGTCCCCGTCGAGCTCCCAGCCGGTGATGGGATGCCGCCAGTGGCACAGGAGAAGGGTTCCGCCCGGTTCCAGGGTGGCCTCCACGCGGTCCCACAGCTGGGCCAGCTCTTCAGGGGCAAGGTAGTAACCCACTTCGGAAACCACTACCAGGTCGAATGTTCCTCCGGGCCAGGATCCGGGCAGGACCCGCTGCTCCACCTCCACCCCGGGTATGCCTTCCAGCCGTTGGCCGGCCCTGCGCACTGCGGTCCCGCTGGCGTCCACCGCCAGCAGGGTGCGGCAACGCGTTGCCAGTTCCGCCGTCAGCGTCCCGATGGAACAGCCCACTTCCAGGCCGCGCTCATACGATTCAGCCGGCAGGGCTGCAAGGGTGAGCGCGCGTTTGCGCCGCTCGTACCAGCTTGTGCCGTAGTTCCAGGGATCCTCCGAACCGCCATGGACGCCGTCGAAGACCAGTTCGGCGTCACTGCTGGAATGCGGCCGTCCGGACGAAGTGGGGGCGGGCGTCCAGGCGAAAACCTCGTAGCCACGCGAGAAGTGCTCCAGGAATGCCCCGCTGAGCAACGTTTCATCACCGTGAAGAGGCGACAGCGGCTGCACCTGGGTTGCGTGCTCCTCCATGGCGTGCTTCTTGGCCTTGCGCGCGGCGTCGTCCAGATGGAAGCGGACCCATTGCTGCCAGTCCTGGTCCTGGGGGGTGGCCCAGTGCCAGAACCAGATGGGGTACTCCAGGAGGGCGTGGCCGTCGCGCCGGGCCACTTCTGCCGCTGCCGCACCAAGGGCATCATGGTCACCGTGACCGTCGGCCCGGTACGGCGCCACCAGGACCAGCCGGTCCGGGGGGCCGGCCAGCCGCTGTGCAGCGTCCCGGACAGCAGTGGCGATCGCTTCCGCATGGCCGCCCAGTCCACGGTCCGGCAATCCGAGGAACGTCCACCGGTCCGCCAGGCCCAGGGCGGCCAGGGCCGCGGAAAACTCGGCCAGCCGGACGGCGGCCAGCTGCCCGGCAGTAGTGGTGGGCGAATTTGGGTGCGACCCCTCCCCCGCGGTGCACAGCAGGACTTCGACCTCGGCTCCCAGCGCCGCCAGCGAAGCCATGAGCCCCCCGGCGCCAAGTGTTTCATCGTCAGGATGGGCCGCCAGGACCACGAAGCGCATGGCCGCCAGTTCGGCCGCGTCGAGCGGCAGCTCCGGCACAGCAGCCAGTCCGCTCCGGGCCCAGGCTTCCTCGGCGGTCCCCTGGTCAGTATGCGAAAAGGTCACCACGGGCAGTCCCCCTTGAGCGCCAGCCGGCCCAGTTGGGCATCATCACGTGCCCCATGATGCTGCCGGACATACAGCGCCAGGTCCGCCATCCTTTTGGCATACGGTTCATCGAAGGCGAGTGGCCCGGGCCCCCGGTGGGAGCCCACCAGGTGAAGGACACGTTCGACGGCGGCCGCAACGGTTCCGCGCACGCGCTGGGCCTCGCTCCAGGTGCTTTGGTTCCCGTCGGCACCGAGGGTGCCGTCGTCGATGCGGGCTGCCGTCCGGGCAAGGTACTGCAGGACGGCGGCGATGGTCCGGTCCACCTCGCCCAATGCCGCTAGCGCCAGCTGGTCCGGCTCCCGCCCGTTATCCGCACCCGCCAGCAGGCCGGCACGGAAATCCCGTGCCACCCCCACTGCTCCACCCAGCCAGCAGGCGGCGACGCCCATCCCGCCCCATGCAAAGCCGGGCCGGCTGTGGTACCAGCCGGTATCGCCAACCGGCGTCGCCGGCACGTGGTCGAAGCGCACGCTTCCGCTGGGGATCTCCCGGAGCCCGCGCGCAATCCACTCCGGTTCCTCACATGCCACGCCCGGGTGGCGAAGGCTGACGGCAAAAGCCGCCCTGCCGCCGTCGTCCGTATGCGCGGTGATGACGGCGCAGTCCAGCCGGCCGGCAAGTGAACACCAAGGCTTGGTTCCGGTGAGCACAATGCCGGTACTTCCGGAGCGCGCCTCAAGCCTGGCGTTGGGTGCCTCTGCGGCGAACACGCCCCACGCAGCTTCCGCGGCACCATCCGGCGCAGGATGAAAGGCCGGAAACGCCTGGCCGGCCTGGGCAAGGATAGCGACGGCGTCGAGGTGGGGCTCAAGCACCCGGGCGGCGGCAACGTCGGTGGCAGCCACGGAGGCCAGGAGCTCCCACAACACGGCGGTGCGTCCTTCACCAGGCCGCGGCCACGTCCGTCCGGCCTCGACCGCGAAGGCCAGCAGGGCCGGCACATTGCCCGCAGCACCAGCGAACGACTCAAGAAGGGAACCCCACGGAGAGAGCTCAGCGGGGGCGGAACTGAGGAGCACAGGAGTAAGTGGCGCTTGCAAATACGTCCTCCAGGAGAGATGTCCGGCGGGCACCGGACGCATCTCCACAGCTTACTTACTGTTTTGCGGGAGGATGCGCGCCAGGGCGAACCCGTCCCAGCCTTTGGAGCCGACGGTCTGGATCACGGTGGCGTCCAGCCGGGGGTGGTCGCCCAGCAGCTTGAGTGCATCGATGATCCCCGGCGCGTTGACGGGGTCCATGTCCGGGTCCAGCACCGCGCCTTCCCAGATGGTGTTGTCCAGGACCACCGCGGCACCGGGCCTGCCAAGCCTGACGGCCCAGTCCAGGTAGCGGCTGTTGTTCTGCTTGTCGGCGTCGATGAAGATGAAGTCGAACGGCTCCCGTTCCTCTTCCTCGAGGGCCGCCAAGGTCTCCAGCGCAGGGCCCAGCCGGATCTCCACCCGTTCCCCCAGGCCGGCCGCATCAATATTGGCCCACGCCACTTCCGCATGCTGGGGCAGGTACTCGCAGGTGACCAGGGTGCCGTTAGGGGGCAGGCCGCGGCCCATCCAGATGGTGCTGTAGCCAGCGAGCGTCCCTATTTCCAGGATGCGCCGGGCACCGGACAGCTGGACCAGGAGCTTCAGGAGCTTCCCGGCGTTCGGCGCCACCTCGATGGCGGGCATCCCGGCCTCCGCCGCGGCGTGGATGGCCTGTTGGACGGCACTGTCCGGATGCACCACGGTTTCCGACAGGAACTCCTCGGTGGCAATCCATTCCGGCCGGGGTTTGTGCTCGAACATTGCCACAGTTTGGCACGCGGCGTGCCGGGGGTCCAGACAATGCGGCCCCCTTGTAAGACGCTTAGGGCTCCTGCACCAGGGCATTCTCCAGGCGGTCAACCTTCGCCGTCAGCTCGCCGCTGTAGCCGGGCCTGATGTCTGCTTTGATCACCAGCGAAACACGGCTGCCGTAGCGCCCCACGGCCTCGGTGGCGCGTTTTACGACGTCGAACACTTCGTCCCACTCACCTTCAATGGTGGTGAACATGGAATCCGTCTGGTTGGGCAGCCCGGACTCCCGGACGATCTTCACTGCGGCTGCAACGGCGTCGTGCACCGACGCATCGTTGGGCCTGGAACCTTCGCTGGGAACGCCTGACGGAGCAACAGAAAATGCAAGCAACATGCTCCCCAGTCTCCCATGCGTCTCCGGACACGCGCGGCGGTGACGGCTGCGGCCCGCCGTCACATAAGCGCCTACCCCGCAGTAACCGTGTTGGCCGGAGGCTCCGTTGCTACCCTTTTGGGCATGAGCCTCGCAGTCGCCCGAAAGCCCCTCCGTGCCGACGCAGCGCGGAACGTGGACAAGATCATCACGGCTGCACGCCAATGCTTCCGGGAGTTCGGCCCGGAAGTACCGCTCCAGACCATCGCAACCACCGCCGGTGTGGGCCCGGCAACCCTCTTCCGCAACTTCGCGGACAAGGAAGAACTGGTGCTTGCCGCGCTCAACCGGCAGCTCCGGCTCACGGTTGACCCCGTCATGGACGGCGCCCTTGCCGATATTGACGCCGCCGCAGGCCTGTTGCGCGTCCTTGAAGCCCTGATGGGGGCCGCGAGCGACGACGCCAACCTGCTGTGTGCGGTGGCCGGCCGGCGGGAACTCCTCACCGGAATCACCGGTTCCCTGATGGAATCCATGAGCATCCTGCTGGCGCGCGGCCAAGGCCAGGGAAGCCTGCGCACTGACATTTCCATGACGGACATGTTCCGGCTGCTGGCCATGCTGATCGGCGTGGTGGACACCATGGAACCCGGTTCTGATGCATGGCGGCGCCCGCTGGCGCTGGTGGAGGACGCCATCCGCACGGTCCGGCCGTCGCGCCCGCTCCCCGTGTTCGTGCCCGTGCCGCCGGCCCCGGGCATCACCACAGTGCCCGGCCAGGCCGGACCGCTGCCGGAGTAAGCCGTGCCGCCGCCGGCTGCCGTAATTCGTTGACGGCTGTTCGATGACGGCAATTTCCTGATGGCAGATGCGTTGTGGGCCAACTCCATTGTTACCAGTAAGTACGTGCAATACACTCTGAATTGGGGTTAGGCAGTCAGCCTCGGCACTTCCACGTTGGAGCTACCCCATGCACTTCGCGCCTGTCCCCCACGCAACGGCCGCACTGCAATGAACCACTCAAAGCTTCTCCACTACCTGACCGATCCCCGCGGGCCGGAGGAAGTCCTGCCTGCACTGACGGCCGGCGAGCTGGTCGAACTGCTTGATGCCCTGTACCAGAACCTGGATACCCCTGAACCCGAGTTTGGCGCGCAGGTCTGGTACGAGATGGGCGTGGAGGAAACGTGCCGCAGGTCCGTGTCACCTGACGGCGCTGCCCACGGCGTAGCTTGAACCACCGCTTGTTCCAGCTCCTGGCTGCCGGTCAACGCCGACCGGCAGCCAGGGGTCCGGCGGCCGAAAGTCTGTGGCGGCCGCCGCAGGCAGGGGGCCAGCCGGCCAGGGACTCCACTGCTGATCAGGGCTTGTCCGCGCCCTTTTCGCCGGTGCGGCTGTCCTGCTCCTGGCCGGGCTGTTCCTGGTCTGGCGTCTCATGACCGGACGGCTCATGGGCCGGGTGCTCATGTCCTTCGTGTCCGTGTCCCACGTAGCCGTGTCCGGGATGTTCATGGAACTCGTTGGGAACGTGGTCCTTCGCTTCCATCAGGTGTTGTTGGAGTTTTTCTTCCGCGTCCCGGCGCCTCCTGGCGGTATCGCGCAGCTCGCGGGTTGATTCCGAACCGCGCGGGTCAAGATAGGCTGCCCGCGACTTTGCGGACTGTTCCCCGGCCGGCACCCCGGTGCCGTGTTCTCCCCTGGCGTCCTTGCCGGTCTCATCGGTGCCGTGGCCGTCCTGCGGCTCAACAGGCCGTGACTCGTCGTCCATCTCGATTCCTCCTTTGGTGGCCGCCTGGGTGTGGGCTGCCTCTCTTCCAGTCCATCACAGATGGCACCCGGAATGGGGAGCCGCTACGAGCTGCCTGTGTCCGCCCGCTTGCAGATCTCCCGGCGCACCAAGGCTTGAAGGGCAGGCACGGACGACGACGGATCCAGGTCGAGTGCCTCCCGAAGTCTTTGGGAGAGAAGTTCCAGGTCCTCTTCCGGGACGTCCGAAAGTCCGGAAAAGCGCTTGAAGAAGCGTTTGGCAGGAAGGCCCGCCCGCCGTCGGGCGTTTTTATGGCGAAGCCTGCCCGCTAAGCCGCCCGCAGGGTGCAGCTGATTTTCCATGGTTGCCGTTCAATAGGAAATTCCATGGCCAACTGCATAAGCCGATCCCATAGTACAACCGGCACACGCCCAATAAAGTGACCTGGATCACCACTTTGACCATCAATTAGGGGATCAGTTCCAGCCCAGGATCCTCAACAGTGCCGCCGTGCCGGCTCCGGCGATCACCACCACAAGGAACGGTGCCCGGAGTACCAGGGCGATCGCGGCGGCGGCCAGCGCTCCCAGCCGGGCGTCTGCGGCGAGCGCCTGGCCCGACACCACCGCGTTCACCACTGTCAGCGAGGCCAGCAGGCCGATAGTCATGGTTCCTGCGACGCGTGAGGTGCGGGGGTCCTCAAGGAATTTGGCGGGAACAAAGTAGCCCACCAGCTTCCATGCGTAGGCAAGGAGGCAGGCAATAAGCAGCCAGATCCACAGAGTCATGCGCGTGCCTCCGGGTCCGTGCCGCTTCTGCGGTCCTGGTGCTCGCCGTGCCGGTCCTGGTGCTCGCCGTGGCGGTGCGTGCCGTAGGGCTCGACGTCGGGTTCGAGGCCTTCGTCGCGGCGGCCATGGCTGAACCAGCCCACCAGCGCGGCCACTACCGCGGCTACCAGGATGGGAACGCCGGGAGGCACGAAGGGAACAGCAACTACGGTCGCCACCGCACACACCACCGCGATGGCGATTGGCTCCCGGCCCTTGAGCCGGGGCCAGAGCAGCGCCAGGAAAGCGGCGACGGCAGCCCCGTCCAGCCCCCATTGCTTGGGATCGCCCAGCCCGCTTCCGGCCAGAGCACCCACAGCGGTGAAGAGGTTCCAGAGCACGTAGACGCCAATTCCGGCAGTCCAGAACCCGCGCTGCTGTTCGGCCGGGTCTGTCTGGCCCGTGCTGGTGGCAGTGGATTCGTCGATGGTGAGCTGCGCCCCGACGTACTTGCGCCAGCCCGTAGGGCGGAGCAGCGCGTTAAGCTGCATGCCATAGATGCCATTGCGCATGCCCAGGAGGGTGGCTGCGCTCATGGCCGCGAGGCCGGAGCCGCCGCCTGCCACCACCCCGATGAACGCGAACTGTGAACCGCCGCTGAAGAGGAGCAGGCTCAACACCATGGTCTGCCAGAAGTTGAGCCCGGACGTCACCGCGAGCGCCCCGAAGGACACGCCGTACAGCCCGGTGGCAATACTGATGGAGATACCCACCCTGACTGCAGGCGATGCCAGCAGCTTCACCCCTGGCCTCCGGGCTTACGGCCAGGCAGTGCACGTGTCCGCAGGCTCCAGGCCCACAGGATCAGGGGCGCCTGGAGCGGAAGCCGCACGGCGTGGATCTTCCGGCGGCGGGGTGTGCCCTGTGGTCCGTACGCCCTCACGAGGGCATCGACGTGCCCGGCCAGGAAGGCTGTGAACATCGCCGTGATGGCGGTGGCTGTCAGCTTCCGGGTGGGTGGCAGGAGAATTCCGACGGCGGCTGCGAGCTCCAGCAGGCCACTCACGGCGATCCACTCTTCCCGGGACAGGAGGGCCCACGGATGCTGGGCTGCGGCGGCTGCACCCGTGCTGCTTGGGGGCGGGCTGCTTTGGATTGGACTGCCCTCGGTTGGCATGCCAGGGGTTGGGCTGCCTTGGCTGGTCTCGCCTGCGTTCGGGTCAGGCGCCGGATCCTGCCGGCAGAGGTATCCCGGAACGACGTCACGGTAGAAGCCGGGATCCCGGAAATGCTTGCCGGCGCTGGCCAGCAGAAGCGCCCCCATGGCAGCCGCGGACAGGTGCTGCAGGGCCGCACGGGGAATGGATGGGGACAGAGCGGACAGGCCCTTAGCAGCGGGGCCGGACCTGGGAGAAGACATGGAACCACTCAATCACAGCCTAAGCATCGCCCAGAAACCCGGCAGCCGGCAGGACGGCGGGGCTGCGTAGCTTCACAGCCCGGTGCTGCAAGCGTCACGGCCAGGCGGGCGGCGAGCTTCCATACGCTGGTGGCGGGGACTGATAATCCAGCGGCCGCCCTGCGTCGAGCAGCGGCGGCCCAACGTAGCGCAACTCCCCGAAACTGCTGTCCACAGACCGGTATTCGGGCGGTGGAAGTTCCGCAGGGCTTGCTGTGGTGGTCTGAATTTCGATGCCGGCCTGGTTTTCGATGCCAGCTTTGCCTTCCGTACCGGTCAGGGAAAACAGTTCCTCCGCGGTGCGGGCCAGCGACAGGTGGGCCGCACCGCCCGAACCTGTCCGGCGGCGCGCGGCCAGAAGACGGACTGCAGCCGCAGCCACCCCGTAGCCGGTGGCATGGTCCAGCGCCTGCACCGGAAGGGCACCCGGGCGCCACCCGTCGTCGTCGTCCTCTTGGCCGTAGAGGTGCGCAATTCCACTGGCGGCCTGGACAATGCTGTCGAAGCCGCGCAGCCCGTTCCACGGCCCACTGCCGCCCCAGCTGTCCAACGTGACCACCACCAGTCCCGGGTGTGCTGCCAGCAGTTCCCGCGGGTTGAGCCCGAAGCGGTCCAGGGCGCCGTGCCGGTAGCCGGTCACCACGGCATCTGCGCCGGCCAGGAGCTGCTGGAAGTTATGCCGGTTTGCCGCGTGCCCCAGGTCGAGTACTGCGCTGCGCTTGCCAAAGGCCGTGTCCACGAACTGGTCTTCGATCTCGGGAAAGGCGGGCGGGTCGATCCGCAGGACGTCTGCTCCGAGCGCGGCCAGCAGCCGGGTGGCGACCGGCCCTGCGATGACCCGCGTCAGGTCCAGGACCCGCACCCCGGCCAGGGGCAGGCCGTCGGCACCGTCTCCGACGCCGGTGCCGGACACGGTGCCAGGGCTGGTGCCGGCGTCTGTGGTCGCCCCGACATCCTGCAGTCCGAAGCCAATGGTTGTGCCGTCGGCATGCTCCACAGCGACCCAAGGCCCTGAACCGGCCGCATGGCCCATGGCCGTCGAAAGCCATTCACCGCGTGTCCGGACAGCCGCGGCAATTCCGCCGTGCCGCTGGATGGCAGCCTCAGCCTCGAGCGCGGCCATCGACTGCAGCTCCCTTTCCACGCCTTCCGTGGAGGTGGCACCCAGCGCCTGCAGGAGCCGCTGCTCGTGGTGCGGGTAGTTTGCGTGCAACCGGATCCAGCCGTCGGCAGTCTTCCGGAATCCGGACAGGGGCGCGAAACCCTGCGGCTTGCGCCCCGCAATCCGCAGGTGCCCGAAGGAATCGAAGGCAGCTGCCGTGAGCACAGGAGTTGTGCTGTACCGGCCAGGCGTCCGCGTGTACAGGTTCAGGGCTTCCGCGGCTGCTTCCACGGACTGCAGCGCCAGGCCTTCGACGTCGAGGGGCCCGGCCCACCACCGGGGCACTGAATACCTGCCGACGGCGTCCATACCAGCTCTACTTGCCCTGCGGCGCGGCCACGTGCAGCTGTTCAAGGACGCGGGCCGGCACGTTGGTGGTGATCTCCTGGATGCCCAGCTCCTGGCAGAGGGCCACGTCCTCCGGCGAGTCCACGGTCCACACCCTGAAGCGGCGGCCGGAGTCCAGCCAGCGCCGGACGGTGCCGGGGCGCTCACGGACGTAATCGATGCCCGGCCCGGCCATCCCCACCTCCCGGTCATCCAGGATCCGTTCGCCCTCCAGCTGGGTGGCCTTCATCAGGTTGGCAATGGCGCCGCCGGTGATTGCCCCTACCCCCAGCCCGCCACGGATCTCGTGGATGGTGAGGTCGTCCACGAGCTGGCAGATGTACTGCGGCGGGATGGAGAGGAGCAAGTGCCGGACGGAATCGGGACTGAAACTCATGAACGTCACGGCGATATTGTCCACGGTGGAGCTTTGCGGGTCCCAGCCCTCGCTGCGGAGTACTTCCAGGACCCGGTCCTCCAGCTTCAGCTGGTAGGGGCTGGGATGCTTGAGCTCGATGGCGAGTTTCACCGGACGGCCCGCCCCGCGCAGGACGTCCAGCAATTCCGGAAGGGTAAGGAGCTGCTCGGAGCGCGCCCCGTAGGTTTCGGGAATGCGGACGCCTTTCCAGGACGAGAAGTCCAGCTGGCGCAACTCCTCCAGCGTCCGCTCAGCCACCGGGCCCGTTCCGTCCGACGTGCGGTCCAGGTTGGCGTCGTGGAGCAGGACCACGTGCTGGTCCCGGGTCAGGTGGACATCGCACTCCACCCCGTCGGCCCCGTCAGCCAGAGCCTGCAGGTAAGCGGCGCGGGTGTGTTCGGCATACGTGCCGCTGGAACCGCGGTGGGCAAAGACCAGCGGCCGCTGCGGCACTGACTCGTCAATTGTCATGGACACACGGTAGCCGACCGGCCCCCGCCTTCGGGGCTAGGCTTGGCACATGCAGGTGAACTCTGAGGCAACTACTGGGCCAACCACGCAAGAAGCGCCCGCGGAGGCAGCGCGGGAGGTGCCGCCGGGCAGCAAGGTGGGTGCCGCCGTCGTAAGCCGCCAGCTTGGTGCCGGCGACGCCGAAAAGGCGGCAGCGCTGCGGAAAATGAAGCTGCTGGCGCTTAGCCTGCTGATTGCCATGGCCGTGGTCTTTGTCTTCGCGTTCGCGCTGCAGAAGGACTATCCCTGGCTGCAGTACGTGCGTGCGGCCGCCGAGGGTGGCATGGTGGGCGCGCTGGCCGACTGGTTCGCCGTGACGGCGCTGTTCAAGTACCCCATGGGCATCAAGATTCCGCACACAGCCATCATTCCGCGCCGCAAGGATCAGATCGGCGCCTCCCTGGGTGAGTTCGTCGAAACCAACTTCCTCTCCGAACAGGTGGTCCAGGACAAGCTGGCCAGCGTCAATATCGCCCGCCGCGCCGGCGAATGGCTGGCAACCCCCGGTGGCGCCGACCGTGTGGCCAGGGAAGGGGCTGCGGTGATCCGCGGCGCTTTCAAGGTTTTGAATGACGACGACGTCCAGGCCGTGATCGAGGGCATGGTTCGCAAGCACCTGCTTGCTCCGCCGTGGGGGCCTCCGGTGGGCAGGCTGGCGGAGCGGGTTTTCCACGACGGGCACCACCACACGCTGGTGGACCTGTTGGTGGACCGTGCCGCGGACTGGGTGGATGACAACCACGAGACCGTGACCCGCCTGGTGTCCGACCGCTCCCCCACCTGGGTTCCGCAGTTCGTAGACGGCCTGGTGGGCGACAAGGTCTACCTCGAAATCCTCAAGTTCGTGCGCGCGGTCCAGGCCGACCCCCGCCATCAGGTGCGGCAGTCAATCGACAAGTACCTGAACGACCTTGCGCAGGACCTGCAGCATGATCCGGCGATGATTGCCCGTGCGGAGGATATCAAGGCTCAGGTGCTGGGTGACCCCGAAGTCCGCGAGCTCGCGTCCCGGACCTGGGGCACGGTCAAGAACGCGCTGCTGGGTGCCGTGGACGATCCGGACAGTGAGCTCACCATCAAGTTCAAGGCAGCGGTGCGCGATTTTGGCTCGCGCCTGGTGCAGGATCCGGAACTGGCCGGCAAGGTCAACGCCTGGATCGGCGACGCCGCGGGGTATCTGGTCCGGACCTACCGTTCGGACATCGCCGGAGTCATCACGGACACCGTGGCGCGCTGGGATGCCGAGGAAACCTCGCAGAAGATTGAGCTCCAGGTAGGCAAGGACCTGCAGTTCATCCGCATCAACGGAACTGTGGTGGGGTCCCTCGCCGGGCTGGCGATTTTTACGGTAGCGCAGTTGATTTTTGGATAATGCGCTCGGGGCGGTATTTTCGCGGCGGATGGATTTTTTCGCTGCGCACATTCCTTTTCGCGACAGGTATTAGGGGTGCGGGAAGGGACCTGCGCAGCGGGAATGCGTACGACGGCGGCACGCGCTTTTTAGGGTCAAGGCACCTTTGGCCGCGGGTGGCGTTGACGGCCTGGCGGATTGGGCAGGGGCGGGCTCAAATGTCAGTGCCCCAAACACCACCGGCTCAAGCACCACAGCCAATGGACACCCCACCCCGCAACCGAAAACAATGCGCCCGGCTGGACCTCACCCACCGGACGCCACTACAACGCCGAACACCAGGATGCCGCACCAACCCACTGGCCACCAGGAAGCTGGCCACCACGACTCCAATGGGACGTGGCCGGCGAATGCCAGTGCCTCGACCCGCACCCCGAAGACCTTCCGCAGTGGGAACCCGACGACGCCAGATACGTGGACCTCAACGACCTGCCGGCCAACGATCCAGTCTGGGCCGAATTGCACGCCGAGCCATACGCCCTGTCACCGTGAAGCCGGCCTGCCACGCCGTTGGTACGCCAACGGGTATGCCAATCCAGCTTCAAAACGGCTGGGTCCTATGCGAAGGCCTCCAGCTCCACGCCTGCGGCTTCAAGACCTGCCCGAATGTTTGCCGCCGTCTCCACGGCGCCGGGGCTGCCGCCCTGAAGTCGCAGGGAGTCCGGCTGTACGGTGACGATGGACCCGTCGATGGCCACCACTTCGCCTTTCGTGGCCAGGCGAACGGCCCGCTCAACGATAGTGTCGACGTCGTGCAGCATGGCGTCTTCCCTGGAAAGCGGCACAAGGGTGCCGTCGGCGTAGTAGGCGCGGTCGGCGAAGGCCTCGCTGAATACGGGGTGGCCGGCTTCCTTGGCCTGCTTCAGCAGCTCCGAGCCCGGGAAGCCCAGGATGGGAAGTCCGGGATCGTAGGCGTTCACGGCCGCAACCAGGGCGGCGGCCTGCTCGGCATCATGGATCAGCGTGTCGTACAGCGCACCGTGTGGCTTCACGAAGTCCACCGAAGCACCCACGGCATGTGCGACGCCGTCGAGCGCGCCCAGCTGGTACAGCACGTCGCCGAATAGCTCATCAAAGCTCATGTCCAGCGAGCGCCGGCCAAAACCGGCCATATCGCGGTAGCCAAGGTGCGCACCCACGGTGACGTCAAGTTCGTAAGCCGCCCGGCAGCTGTCCAGCATGGTGACGGGATCGCCTGCGTGGAGGCCGCACGCTACGTTGACGCTGGTGGCCAGCTGGAACATCGCCGGATCGCCTCCCGCGGTCCAGGAGCCGAATGATTGGCCTACATCAGCGTTGAGATCCAAGTGTGTTGCCTTCCAGGGTCAGGTTGTCCGGCCCGGCAGCGGCGGTCAGCTCCCCGGGAATGGTGTCCGGCATGGGTCCGAACGCCTCCCTGGCGTTCTGCGCCACGGCACGGCCCATCACGAGGTTACCGGCTCCGCCCACAACTGCCCCTATGCCGAAGGGGAGGGCCCGGCCGAACAGCGCAGTGCCCTGCCGTTTGAGCAGGTTCTTCAGGAAGGCGTGCTGGATACTCCTCCGGACGCTGCCGAATCCAGGCATCGAGGACTTGGACAGCATGTTTCCCCAGACGTCGGCGGGCTTGGCGCCGCCGGCCGCCTGGCCGCTGAGCGTTCCCAGCAGGGCGGTGCCTTCCTCACCAAGCATGATGGCCATGACCATGGTGCCGGCCTTCTCGGGATTGGTGAGGCGGATGCCGTGGAGCTCTGCCAGCGAGGTCGCGTAGAGGGCCGTCGCCTCCAGGAAGCCGACGGTTGCGGCTGCGGAAAGTCCCAGCGACGCCACGGTTCCAACACCAGGGACGACGGCGGTGGCTCCCACCAGGGCGCCCCCACCGGCCACTGCGCGCAGGTAGTCACGCTCTGCGATGGCGGCCAACTGGGCGGCGGTGGCCCGCGGATGCTTCTTCTGGAGCCGGCGGATGTAGGCCACCACCAGGGGCCGCTGGACCTGCACTGCCTTCAGCAGCATGTTGTGGACACCGGGCTTGGGTTTGCCGTCGGCATCGAACATTGCGTTGTGGGCGGTTTCCTGTGCGATTCGTACTGCGGGATTGCTGCGCCTGGCCATGGTCACCTTCATTCAAATCGACCTGCAGCGGGTAGGCTGCCGTGCTTATCCATCCTATGTGGACAAACACTAAGCATGCTGAACTTTCCGATCCGCGTCACATGCCACCCCGGCCCCCGGCCTCCTAGCTGGCGGGACCGGCCAGGTTGTTGAACGTGTAAAGGTGGATACCTTCCACTGCCCCGCCGCGCTGCAGTTCCGCCACGATGGACTCGGGCGAGTAGTGGCCGCCCCGGAGCAGGCGGCGGCCAAGCGGGCCCCTGCGGTTCAGCAGTTTGAGGGATGGGCCCACACCGATCCTGGTCGCAAGGGAAATCAACTCGGCCCGCGGAACAGCGCCGGGCACCCCAGCCCAGACAGGCAGGCGCACCCCTTCCCGGCGCAGGGTTTGGGCGTACCACTGGATCCGGGGCGCCGAAAAGCACAGTTGCGTCACCACTGACGATGCCAGATGCTGCTTTTCCAGCAGGGCATCGAGCATGTGCAGTTCACTGTGGTCCGGGTGCCCCTCAGGGTAGCCCGCCACCCCGGCCCGGATCCGTCCGCCGGAAACCTCCGCGATATCCTCCAGCAATGGAAGGCTGCTGTCATAGGGACCGGCCGGCTCCCCCGCGTCACCGCCGATGGCGAACACTTCGCTGATGCCGGCGTCGTGGCAGTTCCGGAGCACGCCGGCCAGTTGCTCACGGCTTTCGATGCTTCGTGCGGCCAGGTGCGGGACAACCTCGAAGCCAAGGTAGGCAAGCTCGATGGCCGTCCGGATGGTGGGTCCCACACCCCGGCGGGGCAGGCACGTCACCGTCAGCTGTGTCCCCGCGGGTACGGCGGCCTGGATGCGGGCGGCAATACCCTCCGAGGGAATGACCTGCATCCGGACAGGCAGGACCGCACCGGACTTGACGGCCTGTCCTTCCGCGGGAATCGATGCTGCGGCTGTTGCCATGAGGGATTGAATCGTCATGAGGGAACTCCAGGTTTGGCCGGCCACGGGTGGCACGGCATGCATCGGGTCCCTCCCCGCTCTGTATTGGACCTGAGAGATTCCGCAAACCCATCAGGGCCTGCTTGCACCGTCGGTGAGTACTGCCGGAGCAGCACTGCTTTCCAGAGTCGCCTCGCCGTGACGGTACATGGGCCTGAGAGATTCCTGGGGAGGATTTGCTCCTACGGCGCCTGCCCGGTGATGGCCGGGAGAACTCTCCCGCCACAGCTCGAAAGGCTGTATTCAGATGTGGTGCCACGGCGGCCGGCACCTGCCCCTCCGGCTGGAGGGAGTGCGGGCGCCGGCCGCGTGGATGGGCCGGCAACTAGCGCAGGATGACCGTCCGGTTGCCGGAGAGGACTATCCGTCCTTCAGCGTGCCAGCGGACGGCATTCGTGAGCGCCTTGCATTCGGCGTCGCGGCCAACCGTGACCAGGTCCGAGGCGGAGTACGTGTGGTCCACCTCGATGACCTGCTGGGAGATGATGGGCCCCTCGTCCAGCTCCGAGTTGACGTAGTGGGCTGTGGCGCCCACCGTTTTGACGCCCCGCTCGTAGGCCTGGTGGTAGGGCTTGGCACCCTTGAAGCTGGGCAGGAACGAGTGGTGGATGTTGATGGCCTTGCCACTGAGGCGGGTGGTGGCCTCGTCGCTGAGCACCTGCATGTAGCGGGCCAGCACCACCAACTCCACAGCGTAGTGGTCCACCAGGCCCAGCAGCCGCTCCTCGGCATCGGCCTTGGTTTCCGGCGTCACAGGGATGTGGTGGAACGGAACGCCGTGCCACGCCGCAAGCGGTTCCAGGTCCGGGTGGTTGGACACCACGGCGGCGATCTCCACGGGCAACTCACCACTCCGGGCGCGGAACAGGAGGTCGTTGAGGCAGTGCTCGTACTTTGAGACCATCACCAGGATGGGCTGCTTGCGTCCGTGGCGTTCCAGGCGCCAGTCCATCTGCCACTCCTGGGCCACCTGACCGAAACCGGCCCGGAGGCGGCCAAGGTCCAGCTCAACCCGCGAGGTGACGTGGATTCGCATGAAGAACCGGCCGCTTTCCGTGTCGCCGAACTGCTTGATGTCCACGATGTAGCATTCCTGTTCCAGCAGGTATGCCGCCACAGCCTGGACAATGCCAAGGGCATCCGGGCAATGGAACGTCAGCACGAATTCCCGGCCCGTTTCGTGGGCTGCCACAGCCTGCAGCTGGCCGGCTTCAGAAGTCCCAGGTTCGGATTCGCTCAGCTCAGACGCGCGGGCCTCCGCGGCGATCACCGTTTGACCCGCTCTTCCCCCGCTTCTGCGGCGGCACCCGTACGGACAGCCTTGCCGGATGCGGCGTCGGTGAAGTCCTGGTCTGCCTGCAGTTCAGCCTGGAACGTGGCGAAACGGGCCTGGTGTGCGGGCCGGCGGCGGAGGACGAACCATGCGGTGCCCAGCAGGATGAACCACACCGGAGTGACCAGCAGGGCAACCAGGGTGTCCGGCTGGGTGGTGAGGGTCCAGATCACGAAGGCGAAGAAGGCGAAGACCACCCAGACCATGGCAACACCGCCGGGCATCTTGAACTTGGATGCTTCATGCAGGTGCGGCCGGCGGCGGCGGAAGGCGATGTAGCTGGCCAGGATGATGGACCAGACAAAGACGAAGCAGACGGCGGAGACCGTGGTCACCATGTCGAAGGCCTTGCCCACGTCCTGGCCCGCATACATGAGGACGACGCCGGACAGCAGCAGCACGCAGGAGAGGAACAGTGCGTTCTGGGGCACCTTCCGCCGGGACAGTTTGCCAAAGACGTCGGGTGCGTCGCCTTCCTGGGCAAGGCCGAAGACCATGCGGGACGTCGAGTAGATGCCGGAGTTCGCGGAGGACATCGCGGAGCTCAGCACCACGAGATTGACCACGGTGGCCGCGGCGCCCAGGCCTGCCAGGGAGAACATGGCGATGAAGGGGCTGTGACCGGCCCTGAACTCGGTCCAGGGGGTGACGGCCATCAGGATGATGAGGGCGCCCACGTAGAAGAGGAGCACGCGGATGGGGATGGAGTTGATGGCCTTGGGAAGGTTCCGCTCCGGGTTCTTGGCCTCGGCGGCGGTGGTGCCCACCAGTTCGATGCCCACGAACGCGAAAACGGCGATCTGGAAGCCGGCCACGAAGCCCATGAACTCGTTCGGGAAGAATCCGCCGTGGCTCCACAGGTTGGTGAAGGTGGCAGGGCCGGCGTCGGACTGGAAACCGGTGAAGATCATGAACAGGCCAACGATGATCAGGGCAGCAATGGCAATGATCTTGATGAGTGCGAACCAGAACTCCGTTTCGCCGAACGCCTTCACGGTGGTGAGGTTCAGCAGGAGCAGGATGGCCACGGTGGCCAGGCCGGGAATCCAGAGGGGCAGTCCGGGCCACAGCTCTTTGGAGTAGCCCGCGATGGCGATGACGTCGGCAATGCCGGTGATGACCCAGCAGAACCAGTAGGTCCAGCCTGTGAAGAAGCCGGCCCATGGACCCAGCAGGTCAGCGGCAAAGTCGCTGAAGGACTTGTAGTTGAGGTTGCTGAGCAGCAGTTCACCCATGGCACGCATGACGAAGAACAGCATGAAGCCGATGATCATGTACACGAAGATCACCGAGGGGCCGGCCGCCGAGATGGTCTTGCCTGAGCCCATGAACAGGCCAGTGCCGATTGCACCGCCGATGGCGATCAGTTGGATGTGGCGGTTGCTGAGCTGCCGCTCCAGGTGCGGGGCTCCGCCGCCGGGGGACGTCGGGGAATGGGTCGTCATTGAGGAACTCCATCGTTCGAGCGGCACCCGGGGTGTCGCAAAGATTGGATTTCCTCCCCGCTCTGTCTGGGACCTGAGAGTTTCCACATGCCGGCATGGGCGTGCTTGCACCGTCGGTGAGCCAGGACAGGGCCCGGCTGCTTTCCAGAGTTGCCTCACCGCGGCGGTACGTGGGCCTGAGAGTTTCCTGGGGAGGGTTTGCTCCTACGGCGCCTGCTGAACGTACCGGCAGGGCTCTCCCGCCGCAGGTCAAAAGCGTTTGCTTGCTAAATCAGTGTTCAGTTGTCGGAGGGCATCCATCCCAGGCGCGGTAATGCGCAGAATGGATTGTGGGGCCTCCGGTGATCCCGGCCGGCGAACAGAGCACCCAGCAGCTTTGGGCCAGTTCCGCTGTCCGGCCGGATCACGGGGTTCAGTGTGGCGTCCGTCACGGACAAAAGTCAAACCCGGCGTTACGCCATCCACGTAACGCTCTGGAGCCCCAATTCATGACGGACCGATTTGCTCCCCGGCCCGCTTTGCCGGTAACCTGTGAGCCGAATCACCCACATTTCAATATGCCTTTCGAGCTGTGGCGGGAGAGTTCTCCCGGCCATCACCGGGCAGGCGCCGTAGGAGCAAATCCTCCCCAGGAATCTCTCAGGCCCATGTACCGTCACGGCGAGGCGACTCTGGAAAGCAGTGCTGCTCCGGCAGCACTCACCGACGGTGCAAGCAGGCCCTGATGGGTTTGCGGAATCTCTCAGGTCCAATACAGAGCGGGGAGGGACCCGATCCATGCCGTGCCACCCGTGGCCGGCCAAACCTGGAGTTCCTCATGACGATTCAATCCCTTCCGTCTGCCTTTGCAGACCGGCATATCGGTGCACGCCGCCAGGCTGACGTGGACACCATGCTCAAGGCCGTTGGCTACGACAGCGTTGATGGACTGGTGGACATCGCCGTTCCCAACTCAATCCGCCAGTCCAAGCCCCTTGCGCTCAAAGACGCGCTGAGCGAGGTTGAGGTGCTTGCGGAACTGCGCAGGCTCGCCGCCAAGAACAAGACCGCCGTACAGATGATCGGCCAGGGCTACTACGACACCATCACGCCCGCCGTCATCCGCCGGAATGTCCTCGAGGCCCCGGCCTGGTACACCGCCTACACCCCGTACCAGCCCGAGATTTCCCAGGGCCGGCTCGAGGCACTCCTGAACTTCCAGACCATGGTCCAGGACCTGGTGGGCCTGCCCATCGCCAACGCCTCCCTGCTCGATGAAGCCACCGCCGTGGCCGAAGCCGTCCTCATGATGCGCCGCGCCAACAAGAACAAGGACGTCCGCGACGGCAAGACCGTCCTGGACGCCGACGTCCTGCCGCAGACCATCGCCATCGTCAAGGGCCGCGCCGAGGCGCTCGGCTTCGAGGTTGAGGTCGCCGACCTGTCCAAGGGCCTGCCCGACGGCGCAATCAACGGCATCGTGCTCCAGCAGCCGGGCGTCTCCGGCCGCGTTTTCAGCCACGCCGGCGTCATCGCCGAAGCAAAGGAGCGCGGCGCGCTGGTGACGGTGGCCGCTGACCTGCTGGCACTGACCCTGATCACCCCTCCAGGCGAGCAGGGTGCCGACATCGCCGTCGGCTCCACCCAGCGTTTCGGTGTCCCGCTGTTCTTCGGCGGCCCGCACGCCGCATACATGGCAGTGGCCAAGGGCCTGGAACGTTCCATGCCGGGCCGCCTGGTGGGCGTATCCAAGGACGACGCCGGCCTCCCGGCTTACCGCCTGGCGCTGCAGACCCGCGAGCAGCACATCCGCCGCGAGAAGGCCACGTCCAACATCTGCACCGCGCAGGCCCTGCTGGCCATCGTTTCCTCCTTCTACGCCGTCTACCATGGCCCCGACGGGCTGAAGGCCATTGCCGAGCGCGTCCACAACAACGCACGCGCCCTCGCCACCACGCTCAAGATCGCAGGCCGGGAACTGGCCTCCGAGACGTTCTTCGATACGGTCACGGTTTCCGTCCCGGGCAAGGCCGCCAAGGTCATCACCGCTGCTGAAGCACGCGGCATCAACCTGCGCCACATTGATGACGACACCATCGGCGTGTCCGTGGATGAAACCACGACGCCGGAAATCCTGTCTGCGATCGCCGTCGCCTTCGGTGCCGGCCCCGTAGTGGACGCTGCGGGCTTCGACCTGCCGTCCGGGGTGCTCCGCTCCTCTGAGTTCATGCAGCACCCGGTGTTCAACACCCACCGGTCCGAAACCCAGCTCCTGCGCTACATCCGCAGGCTCTCCGACCGCGACCTGGCGCTGGACCGCACCATGATCCCGCTGGGCTCGTGCACCATGAAGCTGAACGCCACCGCAGAGATGGAAGCCATCTCCTGGCCGGAGTTCGCCTCCATCCACCCCTTCGCCCCCGAGTCCCAGACCAAGGGCTGGCGTGAACTGATCAGTGGCCTGGAAGCCGACCTGGCGGAAATCACCGGCTACGACCAGGTGTCGCTGCAGCCGAACGCCGGCTCCCAGGGCGAGCTCGCCGGCCTGCTGGCCATCCGCGGCTACCACCACTCCCGCGGCGAAGAGCAGCGCAACGTCTGCCTGATCCCCGCTTCCGCCCACGGCACCAACGCCGCCTCTGCGGTCCTGGCCGGAATGAAGGTCGTCGTCGTTGCCACGGCCGCGGACGGAACGATCGACCACGAGGACCTGTACGCGAAGATCGAGGCGAACAAGGACGTCCTCTCGGCGATCATGATCACCTACCCGTCCACCCACGGCGTCTACGACGCGGACGTGACCGAGATCTGCGAGGCTGTCCACGCGGCCGGCGGCCAGGTCTACGTTGACGGTGCGAACCTGAATGCCCTGGTGGGCCTGGCCCAGCCCGGCAAGTTCGGCGGCGACGTCTCCCACCTGAACCTGCACAAGACCTTCTGCATCCCCCACGGCGGCGGCGGACCCGGCGTTGGACCGGTCGCGGCCAAGGCACACCTGGCGCCGTTCATGCCCGGCGACGCCAACAAGGCAGCGCATGAGGAAGGCCACGGCGTGGCCATCAGCGCCTCGAACTTCGGTTCCGCCGGTGTCCTGCCGATCTCCTGGGCGTACGTGAAGCTCATGGGCGGGGAGGGACTGACCGAGGCCACCAAGGCAGCCCTGCTCGCAGCGAACTATGTTGCCGTGCGCCTGAACGAGTACTTCCCGGTGCTCTACACCGGCGAAGGCGGCCTCGTGGCGCACGAATGCATCCTGGACCTGCGCGACCTCACTGCCAAGACCGGTGTCACGGCCGAGGACGTGGCCAAGCGCCTCATCGACTTCGGTTTCCATGCCCCCACCCTGGCGTTCCCGGTGGCAGGCACCCTGATGGTGGAGCCCACCGAGTCCGAGGACCTGGCCGAGATCGACCGCTTCATCGAGGCCATGATCACCATCCGCAAGGAAATCGACCAGGTGGCCAACGGCGACTTCTCTGTCCAGGATTCCCCGCTGCGCAACGCACCCCACACCGCGTCCGCCGTCGTGAACTCCGAATGGACCCGCCAGTACAGCCGCGAGCAGGCCGTCTTCCCCGTCCACCACCTGAAGCAGGACAAGTACTTCCCGCCGGTGGGCCGGATCGACGGCGCCGGTGGAGACCGGAACCTGATCTGCTCCTGCCCGCCGCTGTCCGAGTTCGAAAACTAAGGATCCCCCGTGACTGAGAACTACACGGCTCTCTACGAAGAGCACAAAAAGCTTGGCGCCTCCTTCACCGACTTCGGTGGCTGGCAGATGCCGCTCAAATACAGCTCCGAACTGGCAGAACACCACGCCGTGCGCAAAGCCGCCGGTCTGTTCGACCTCTCCCACATGGGCGAAGTCTGGGTCACCGGACCCCAGGCCGGCGCCTTCCTGGACTACGCCCTGGTGGGCAAGTTGTCCGCCATCGCGGACGGCAAAGCCAAGTACTCGCTGATCTGCAATGAGGACGGCGGCATCATCGACGACCTCATCACCTACCGGTTCGGCGATGAGAAGTACCTGGTGGTCCCAAACGCCGGCAACGCCCCCACCGTGGCCGCCGCCCTCGCCGAGCGCGCAGCCAACTTCGATGTGACGGTGGAGGACGCTTCGGCGGCAACCTCGCTCGTCGCAGTCCAGGGACCCAAGGCCGAGGCCACCCTGCTCAAACTCACGGATGAGTCCCAGCACGCCCTGGTCACCGACCTGAAGTATTACGCGTTCAACGAAGTCACCGTAGCCGGCCACGATGTCATCCTGGCCCGCACCGGCTACACCGGTGAAGACGGCTTTGAACTCTTCCTCCCGAATGAAGGCGCCGCTTCCCTATGGGAGTCCGTGGCCCAGGCCGGGGAAGAGTTCGGCATTGTCCCCTGCGGCCTCGCATCCCGCGATTCGCTCCGCCTTGAAGCAGGCATGCCGCTGTACGGGAACGAGCTCTCCCTCGAGCGTTCACCGTTCGACGCCGGCCTTGGCCCCGTGGTGGCGCTTAAGTCCAAGGAAGGTGACTTCGTGGGCCGGGCAGCACTGGAGGCGGCCAAGGAGTCCGGCTCCAAGCGCAAGCTCGTCGGCCTGAAAGGTCACGGCCGGCGCGCCGGCCGTTGCGGCTACCCCGTCCTCAAGGACGGCAACGTGGTGGGCGAAGTGACCTCCGGCCAGCCGAGCCCCACCCTGGGCTACCCTGTCGCTCTGGCCTATGTCGACGTCGAGCACGCCGAGCTGGGCACCGCACTGGACGTGGACCTGCGCGGCAAGGCTGAGCCCTTCGAAGTCGTCGCACTGCCCTTTTACAAGCGCCAGAAATAACCCCGCGCTCCCGCTTCTTTGCACTCCAAACTTAAGGAAAAACACCATGGCTAAAGTTGCCGCTGAACTGAAGTACTCCGCCGAGCACGAATGGATCGCCGCTGACGGCTCCGGCCCGTCCGTGGTGGGCGTGTCCGCTGTTGCCGCCGAGGCACTGGGCGACATCGTCTACGTGGACCTGCCCGAAGTTGGCGCCACGGTGACCGCAGGCGAGACCTGTGGCGAGATCGAGTCCACCAAGTCCGTCTCGGACCTGTACTCCCCCGTCACGGGCGAGGTCACGGAAGTCAACGACGACGTGGTCAGCGACCCCGCCGTGATCAATAACGACCCCTACGGCGCCGGCTGGCTCTTCAAAGTCACCGTCACCGAAGAGGGCCCGCTGCTCTCCGCACAGGAATACGCCGAAGCAAACGGCGGCGAACTGTGAGCGGCGCTTCATCCGCCGCGGGCACCGTGGCCTTTGAACAGGTGGTCTCCCCCAGCCTGAACGCAGACCTCTCCGCCCTGGACCCCGAGATTGCGGCAAAGATCGACGACGAACTGGGCCGCCAGCGCGACGGCCTGGAAATGATCGCTTCGGAGAACCACACCGCCGCCGCGGTCATGCAGGCGCAGGGCTCCGTGCTGACCAACAAGTACGCCGAAGGCTACCCGGGCAAGCGTTACTACGGTGGCTGCGAGCATGTGGACGTCATCGAGCAGCTCGCGATCGACCGGGTCAAGGCGCTCTTCGGTGCCGGGTTCGCCAACGTCCAGCCGCACTCCGGAGCCCAGGCCAACGCCTCGGTGATGCACGCGCTGATCAAGCCCGGCGACACCATCATGGGCCTTAACCTGGCCCACGGCGGCCACCTGACCCACGGCATGCGGATCAACTTCTCCGGCAAGCTCTACAACGTGGTTCCGTACCAGGTCCGCGAAGACACCCACACCATAGACATGGCAGAGGTGGAGCGCCTGGCCCAGGAGCACAAGCCGCAGCTCATCGTGGCCGGCTGGTCAGCCTACGCGCGCCAGCTGGACTTCGCTGAGTTCCGCCGCATCGCCGATTCCGTGGGCGCCTACCTCATGGTGGACATGGCGCACTTCGCCGGGCTGGTGGCCGCGGGCCTGCACCCCTCGCCGGTCCCGCACGCCCACGTGGTCACCTCCACGACGCACAAGACCCTTGCCGGTCCGCGCGGCGGCATCATCCTCTCCAACGACCCCGACATCGCCAAGAAGATCAATTCGGCAGTGTTCCCGGGCCAGCAGGGCGGGCCGCTGGAGCACGTCATCGCCGGCAAGGCCGTGGCGTTCAAAATCGTGGCATCCGAGGAATTCAAGGAGCGGCAGGAGCGCGTCCTGGCCGGCGCCCGCATCCTGGCCGAGCGCCTGGTCCAGCCGGACGTCACCGCCAAGGGCATCAGCGTGGTGTCCGGCGGCACCGACGTGCACCTCGTCCTGGTGGACCTGCGCAACTGCGAGCTCGATGGCCAGCAGGCCGAAGACCGGCTAGCCGCGATCGACATCACCGTCAACCGCAACGCCGTGCCGTTCGACCCGCGTCCGCCGATGGTCACCTCGGGCCTGCGCATCGGAACCCCTGCCCTGGCCACCCGTGGCTTCGGCGAGGACGCCTTCCGCGAGGTTGCGGACATCATCGCCGAGGCATTAATTGCCGACGCCGGCGCGGACCTTTCCGGGCTCCGTCACCGCGTTGAGGCACTCGCCGCAGCCCACCCGCTCTACCCGGGTGTGGCACCCCTGTCCTGAGTCCCGTGCCCGCCTTGGGCCCGGTGGGGCAGGCATCCTCCGCGTGCTCGCTCGCGTAGACGCACGCTTCCGGATACCGGTCCCACAGGGGCCCGCTTTCTCTTCTTCTCCGTCCAGTTAGGAACACACCGTGGCAGTCGGCGTATTCGACCTTTTTTCTATCGGTATTGGCCCTTCGTCTTCTCATACTGTGGGGCCGATGCGGGCTGCTGCTGTGTTTGCTGAGGAGTTGAAGGCCTCGGGGAAGCTCGCGGACGTGGCGTCGCTGCGGGTGGATTTGTATGGGTCGTTGGCGGCGACGGGGCATGGTCACGGGACGATGACCGCAATCCTGCTGGGGTTGGAGGGGTTCCACCCGGAGCTGATCCTGCCCGAGCAGGTGGAGGAGCGGCTGGCCTCGATCGCGGAGACCGGGATCCTGAACCTGGCCGGTTCGGTGGCGTTGCCGTACGGGGTGGGCGACATGGTCCTGCGGCCGTTGACGGTGTTGCCGCGGCACACGAACGGGATGACGTTCACCGTCACGGACGCTGCCGGGGATGTGGTGCATGCGGCGACGTTCTTCTCGGTCGGTGGCGGGTTCATCGTCCGCGAAGGTGAAGAGGACGCGGCGCAGCAGGAACTGGACGCGTCCAAGGAAGAGTTGCCGCTGCCGTTCCGGACCGCGGCGGAACTGCTGGAGCACTGCGCGGTGACCGGGCTGGGCATCGCGGACGTGATGTTCGTGAACGAGAAGGCCTCCCGGTCCGAGGAGGAGATCCGGGCCGGGCTGCTGCATATCTGGTCGGTGATGGAGAACTGCGTGCAGACCTCGCTCAAGCGTGAAGGGGTGCTGCCGGGCG
>NZ_JBWJAR010000033.1:0-26161 GCF_056389225.1 Pseudarthrobacter sp. rb
CCCGAGCCTGGTTGCTACAGCTCTGGAGCCCCACCCGATCTCAAACAGCGCCACCGCGGCCTCGCGCTGTTCCTCGGACAACGAACTTCTTCCATGCATAAAACTGCTCCCCGAAAGTCAGAACTGACTTTTCAGTCCAACTTTCGGGGAGCAGTTCACACGGGGCGGCCTTTCTTGTTGCGCGGATGCGGGAGTCAGTTCTTCACCACGTCCAGTTCGACGACGGCCCACGACAACGCAGGAAGGCTGAGCCGCAGCTCAGAGCCGTTTGCCTTGGCACCCTCCAGCGGCTTCAGGCCCACGCGGTCCTGGTTGTCCTGGTTGTTGATGGTGAAGCGGTCGCCGCCGTCAGGGATTTCCAGTACTTCCGCCCTGACCACCCGCTGTGCGTCGAAGCCCCGCAGGCTGACCTCCACGTCCGCAGCCTCCTCGAGCCCGCGGTTGGCGAGGAATAAGGCCACCCGGCCCGTCTCCTCATTCCAGTTGGCGCTGACATCGACCAGGTCCGTATCGCCAAACCGGGTATTGGTGTACTTGTCGGAGTCGACGGACAACCGCAGGATCTGGCCCTTCGCCAGTTCCGCCATCCTGGAGAACGGGTGGAAGATTGTTTGCCGCCAGGCCGGACCGTTCTCCTCGCTGAAGATGGGGGCGATGACGTTGACCAGCTGCGCCTGGTTGGCGATCTTGACCCGGTCGCCGTGCCGGAGCAGCGAGTTAAGCAACGTTCCGACGACGACGGCGTCCGTGACGTTGTACTTGTCCTCGATGACCCGCGGGTGTTCACGCCAGCCGGCCTTGGTCACGTTGTGCGGCTGGTCCTCCGTGTCCAGGCCCCGCTGGTACCAGACGTTCCATTCGTCGAAGGACAGGTTGATGTGCTTCTTGTGCTTGCCCTTGGCCCGGACCGCGTCGGCGGTGGCAATGACCGATTCGATGAAGTAGTCGGTGTCGACGGCGCTGGCCAGGAAGCTGCCGACGTCCCCGTCATGCTCCTGGTAGTAGGCGTGCAGTGAAACATAGTCGACTTCGTCGTAGGCGTGGGTCAGGACGATCTGCTCCCAGGCTCCGAACGTGGGCATCCGTGAGTTGGAGCTTCCGCAGGCCACCAGTTCGATGTCCGGGTCGACGAACCGCATGGCCTTGGCCGCCTCCTGGGCCAGCCGGCCGTACTCTTCCGCCGTCTTGTGGCCGATCTGCCAGGGGCCGTCCATTTCATTGCCCAGGCACCAGAGCTTGATGTTGAAGGGGTCCTTGTGGCCGTTTTTGGCGCGCAGGTCCGAAAGGCGGGTGCCGCCCGGGTGGTTGGCGTATTCGACGATGGCGCGGGCGGCGTCCACTCCCCGGGTGCCCAGGTTGATGGCTTCCATAATTTCGGTACCAGCCTGGCGGGACCAGTCCACGAACTCGTGAAGGCCGAAGGCGTTGGTTTCCAGGGTGTGCCAGGCCCCGTCAAGCCTGCGCGGCCGGTCTTCGCGGGGGCCAATTCCGTCTTCCCAGTCATAGCCGGAGACGAAATTGCCGCCGGGATAGCGGACCACGGTGGCGCCGAGCTCCTTGACGAGCTTGAGGACGTCCTGGCGAAAGCCGTTTTCGTCGGCCTCCGGGTGGCCCGGTTCGTAGATGCCGGTGTAGACGCAGCGGCCCATGTGCTCCACGAAGGAGCCAAAAAGGCGCCGGGGCACTTCGCCGATGGTGAAGTCGCGGTCGAGGGTGATTCTGGCGCGGGACATAAGAATGATCTCCTTGGTTGAACTTCAGGCAGGTGGTGGAAAGCGAAGGTGGGCGTCAGGTGCCGGCGAGTCCCGTCATCGCAACGCCCTTGATGATCTGGCGCTGGAAGAACAGGAAAAGCAGGATCAGTGGCAGGGCCGCGAGCAACGCGGACGCCATGTTCTGGGCGTACTGGATGCCGTAGGCGCTTTTGATGGTCTGCAGCCCCACGGGGAGGGTCAGGACGGACCCGTCGTTGGTGGCGATGAACGGCCAGAGGAAGTTGTTCCAGGCGCCGATGAACACGAAGATTGCCACGGCCGCGAGGATGGGGCGGGACAGCGGAAGGATGACCTGGAGGAAGATCCGCATCCGGCTGGCGCCGTCCATGACCGCGGCTTCTTCGAGTTCCCGCGGGATCTGGTCGAAGAACTTCTTGAGCACGAACACCATGGCGGGGTGGATGACCTGCGGCAGGATGATGGCCCAGGGGGTATCGATCATGTGCAGTGCCACCATTTGGTAGAACAGCGGAATGATCAGGACCGGCGGTGGAACGATGATGGACGCGATGATCACGGTCATCAGGACCTTCTTGCCCCGGAAGTCGATGCGGGACAGCGCGTAGGCCACCAGCGCTGAGATGACCAGCGTGATCACTGTGATGGCTGCCGAGGTGTACAGGGAGTTCCAGGTCCAGAGCGGGATGTTGCCGTCCTGGAACACCTTGACGAACGCATCGGCGGTGAAGCCCGACGGCGGGATCCAGCTGATCTTCGGAGCGGCGGCATCAGTTTCGCTCTTGAAAGCGGTGACGGTTGCCCAGGCGAAGGGCACCATCCAGAGGACGGCCAGCAGGGCGGCGACTGCCAGGACCGCAACGCGGCCGGGGCTCATCCTGCGGCCGTTCCTGCCGCCGGCGGACGGCGTGGCCGTGGAGGGAACAGGGCGGGCGAGGGTTTCAGTTGCCATGGCTATGCACTCCTGCGGCGGGTGATGAGGAACTGGATGACCGAAACGGCCACGATCAGTCCGAAGAAGATGTAGGAGATGGCTGCCGAGTAGCCCAGGCGGTATCCGGTGAAGCCGGTTTCGAAGATGTACTGCACCACAGGCCGGGTGGCGCCGCCGGGGCCGCCGGCTGTCATTTGGTAGACCTGGTCGAAAATCTTCAGCGACGCCAGGATCTGGAGGAGCACGATCATCACAGTGGTGGGGCCAGCTGCGGCAGGGTGATGGAGAAGAACTGCCGCCAGGCACCGGCCCCGTCCAGCGACGCCGCCTCATAATGCTGGGCGGGGATGTTCTGCATCGCCGCCAGGTACAGGAGGAAGTTGAAACCCACCGTCCACCACAGTGTGGCGATGACGATCGCCCACATCGCGACGCCGGGGTCGTTCAGCCACGCAACTTTCGGCAGCCCTATTTTGGCCAGCGAGTCGTTGATCAGGCCCAGCTGGGGGTTGTACATCCAGGTGAAGAACAGGGAGACAACAGTGGAGGCCAGCAGGTACGGGGCAAAGTAGAAAAGCCGCCACAGCCATTGAGCGGGCAGTCCGACATTGACCAAGGCGGCCATGACCAAGGCAACGACCACCAGCGGGACAGTGCTGATGACCGTGAAGTAGAGGGTGTTGCCCAGCGAATGCCACATGTCGGAGTCTGCGAGGGCTTCGCTGTAGTTCGCCAGCCCAATCAAGCTGTCGTTGGCGCCGGTAAGGGACTTGCCGGTCAGGCTCATGTAAAGCCCGTAAAGGAGGGGCCAGACGAGGAAGACCATGAAGAATGCCAGGAACGGGGCGGCAAAGGCCCAGCCGTTGAGGTTGTCCCGGCTTCCCTGGGAACGGGACCCGGCGGTCCTGGACCCAGCCTGCCTGGAAATTCTTTGGCGGGACAGCCCGGGCAGCGGGCTCGCCGCCCCGTCGTTGTTGTGTGATGTTGCTACGGAACTCATTTGGACTCCTGTGTCGCTTGGCGGTTCAAACCGGGTTGGGACGGGAAAGCAGGGTGTTGGTGCGCCGCACGAAGGCATCCCAGCCATCAGTTGCCTTGTCGCGGCCCAGGAGCACGTTCTGCACGGTCTCCGCAAAGTACGTTTGCCAGTCGGAGCCCGATCCGCTGAACCAGGCCTCCGGGTCGTAGGCGATGATGTCTGCAGCGTTGGCGTAGTGGATCTGGGGCGTGAGTTCGCGGTAGGCCTGGGACTGCACCACCGGCTGGTAGGCGGGGATATGTCCTGCCTCGGCCCAGGACAGCGAGCCTTTGAGGATGTCGCTGACGAATTTGTAGACGTCGCGGCGCTTGGCGTCATCGACGTTCAGCTGCCGGGGAAGCACGAAGGAATGCGAGTCAGCGTAGGCGGCCGGCGTTCCGAACAGCGTGGGGATGGTGGCGGCGTCAACGGGCAGGTTTGCCTTCTTGAAGGTGGGAAGCTCCCAGACGCCGCTGAAGAGCATGCCTGATCCTCCCCGGGCGAATTCCGCGATACCGGTGCTGATGTCGCCGCTTTGCGCCGCGATGGTGTCATCGAACAGTGAGGTCATGAACTCGAGGGACTCAACGGCGGCCTCGTTGTCGGCCACCATTGGCTTGCCGGGGGTCAGTTCCATGCTTGCCCCGTGCTGCCGGTAGAGGGTGTAGAAAAGGCGCCACATCTGTGACCCGCTGCCGAGGTACCCGAAGGACAGACCATGCGCCTGGGTCACTTTCTGCATTTCCCGCGCGATGCTGATGAATTCCTGCGGGGACTTCGCCTCCTGCAACTGCCCGTTGCTGCCAAGCAGTCCTGCCTTTCCCGCCACGTCACGGTTGTAGAACATGACAAAGGGGTGCGAATCCAGGGCGATGGAGAAGACTTTCCCGTTGTTTTGGCTCTTGTCCCAGATCCTGGGCGCGAAGCTCTGGCTGGTGACCCCGAACTCTGACAACAGGTCCAGGTCCCACGGGTCGATCAGGCCTCCGGGCGCATAGCCGGGAACGCGGCTGGCATGCATGATGGCCAGCTGCGGGGGACGGCCACCGGCAGATGCCATGGCCAGCTTGGTGTAGTACGGCGGCCCCCAGGCAAGGACGGTCGGGGGCACCTTGAACTCGGGGTTGGCGTCATTCACCTTGCTGATCATGTTCTGCATCTTGATGCCGTCACCACCGGAAAGGAGATGCCAGAACTGGATATCCCTGGGGGCCGCCGCGGAGGCATTTCCGCCGCACCCGGACAGGGCAGCCGCGGCGAACACGCTTCCCAACGCTGCGGTTCCGGACAACAGCCGGCGCCTCGACAGCTGCCTGTCGTCGAAAAAATCAAACTGCTTCACCCGTCACTCCTTTGGATGGGTCCGCTGAAAGTCATTCCGTTGCCACAACCGTTGCTACCGGACGTACCTCATCGCAGTCCCGCAGCCCCGGTGTGATGCACGCCTCACATTACATCGATGTAATGTGTCCTGCAATGAAGATTGTTAGCGTTCGCAAAAGTAATCCTGCGGTCTCGTTTCCAAGCCAAGACGGGGCCGGCGCTACGGGCGGGGCCTAGGAGGAGGTGCTTTCCCGCTCCACGACTTCGTAATCGACGGCCACTACCCGCTGCGGGCCCTCGCGGTCCCGCATGCGTTCGGTGAGGAGCCGCAGGGCCTCACTGGCCACCCGGCGCTTGTCGAAAGAAACAGTTGTCAGTGCCGGCACCGCGTACTTCGCATCCGCGATGTCGTCGAAACCGGCAACGGCTACATCGTCGGGAACCCGGAGGCCGCGCTTCCACAGCACGCTCAGGGCACCGATCGCCATGGAATCGGTGAAACAGAAAAGCGCCTCTGGCACCGGATGCGCGTCAAGGTACGCGGAAAGAGCATGGGCTGCCATGTCCGGGCTCCACTTTTCGCAGGGGATGATCAACGAGTCATCCCAGGGAATGCCCAGTTCACCCAGTGCGGCCTGGTACCCACGGGTGCGGAGGACGGCGGCCGCGGAGCCCCTGTCTCCGGCGGCGCCCAGAACCGCAATGCGCCGCCTCCCCGTCCTGCCGAGCGCCAGTGTCATGTCGCGGGCGGCGGCGACGCTGTCCACCCACACCCGGTCGGCCAGCTTCTGGGACACTTCCCCAAGCAGGACCACTGGCGGCAGGGCAACGCCCACTTTGACGGCACTCTCGTCCAGCACCACCGGGTTGAGGATGAGCCCGTCTATCAAGTTGGACCGCGCGCGGGACATCAACTCGTACTCGCGGGTGGGATCGGACCCTGTCTCCTCGATCTGCACGCTCCAGCCCTGTTCATGGGCTACTTCCACCACGCTGTGCGCAATTTCAGCGGAATAAGGCGTGCCCAGGTCAGGCAATGCCAGGGCAATGACGCCAGACCTGCCGTTGCGCAATCCCCGGGCTGAGAGGTTCGGGACGTAATCCAGTTCCGCCATTGCCTGCTCCACCTTGAACCTGGTGGGGCCGCTGACCGGAACAATTCCGTTCATGACGTTCGAAACCGTCTTTGGCGAAACCCCCGCGAGGCGCGCGACGTCCTTGACCGTTGCGCGCAAACGCGCCCCCTTGCTCCCGGTGTGGCTGTGGTGACGAGTTTATACTCCGGCCCGGCAAAGCATCAGCGCTCGCGCTGGTGGTCTCCCGCCACGGTCTTGGCTGCCTCGACTTCGAGCATGAGCCTGCCGTCCTCTTCAACCAGGGACGGCTGGTACACGTGCGGCTTGCGCTTGTAGCTCAGATAGGCGATGCAGCCGTTGGCCGTCGCCATCTTCTCGAGCATGATTTCGGAACCCGGGACAAGCAGTTCGCCCAGCGGACGGCCCACGGTGTTCTCCTGGCCGGCCTCGTCACCGAGCTTGCTGGTGTTGCGCTCCTGGACCACCTCCGCGGCGTTGACCCACCTGCCCCACACGCCTTTGCCCTCAAGCAGCGAGGGTTCCTGGCCAAGAGGCTGGGTGGCGGCGAAGTAGCGGGTGTCGAACCTGCGGTGTGCAAAGTCGGGGCTGCGCCAGTTGACCAGTGACTTGAGCAGGTCGGTCCGCAGGGAGAGCCCGCGCTTTCCCAGCACCTGGGCCAGGGTCTTCTCCTGGTCCGCAACCGCGACGCGCGCACGCATCCATTCGGAGGTCGACGTCGCTTCGACTGTATTGGACATGTCCGGACCGGCCAGCAGGATGCCGGTTTCCTCGAAGAGCTCCCGGATGGCGCCCACCACGTGGCGCCGCGCCAGCCCGACGTCGTCCGTTCCCATTTGCTCAGCCCAATGCTGCGGCGACGGGCCCAGCCAACCCATGGGCTCGTCGTCGGACGGGTCAAGGGACCCGCCGGGGAAGGCGAGGACCCCCAGCGGCGAAGAGCCGGGCCGGTAACCCAGCCACGTCTCCAGGCCGGTGGGGGAATCACGCAGGAGGACTACGGATGATGCGTAACGGGCGGCCCTCGGGGTCCGCTCGCCGTGTTCGAGCCAGCTTTGTGCTGCCCCTTCAAGATCCTGGGGCAGTGCAAAAAGGCGTCGTGCGAGGTGCGGCAAGGGAAGTGTCCGGTCTTAGCTGAATTCGGCGATCAGCTCGACCTCTACGGGAGAGTCGAGCGGAAGAACGGCAACGCCGACGGCGGAACGTGCGTGCTGCCCGGCGTCGCCAAGGACGCGGCCCAGCAGTTCCGAGGCGCCGTTGACGACCGCGGGCTGGCCCGTGAACGTCGGGTCCGAGGCGACGAATCCCACAACTTTAACGATGCGGGTGATGCGGTCGAGGTCCCCGATGACGCTCTTGACGGCGGCCAGTGCGTTGACCGCGCAGACAGCCGCGTAGCGCTGGGCGTCCTCCGGGGAAACGGTGGGCTCCTCGGCGAACCCTTCCGTACCGGCGGACACCTTGCCCGTAGCTTCGAGTTTGCCGTTAATAAACGGCAGCTGGCCCGAGGTGTAGACGTGGCTGCCGGAGACGACGGCGGGAACGTAGGAGGCCACCGGCGCGGCAACCTCGGGAAGGGTGAGGCCAAGTTCAGCGAGGCGCTGCTCAACGGCGGATACCGGCGCCGTTGCGGCGCTGGACTGGGCTTCTGCGGGGGTGCTCATGCTACTGCTTCTCCCTCTTGAGGTAGGCGACAAGGCCGTTGCCGTCAGGTCCGGGGACTACCTGGACGAGCTCCCAGCCGTCCTCTCCCCACTGGTCCAGGATCTGCTTTGTGGCGTGGATGATGAGCGGAATCGTCGCGTACTCCCATTTGGTCATGAGAGAAAGCGTAGCCCTTGCCGGTAAAGTGGAAAACATGGCGACTCGCAACAACCCCTTATTCGACACTGCCACCACACTGGGTAAGATCCTTCTTTTCCTTGGTGTGAGCGCGATTTGCGGTGTCCTCGTGGCGGGCCTGCTGGTCCCTGCCGCCGCCGTCTCTGGCAGCGCGGCAAGCGGTTCCATCGATTTCTTCGATTCCCTTCCGGCGGAACTGAAGGTTGATCCGCCGAGCCAGACCACCAGGATCCTGGCTGCCGACGGCAGCGAGATCGCCAGCGTGTACACGGAGAACCGCACCAAGGTTCCGCTGGACCAGATTTCACCGAACATGAAGAACGCCATCATCGCGGTGGAGGACAGCAGGTTCTACGAGCACGGCGGTGTGGACACCACCGGCATCCTCCGCGCGCTGGTCGCCACCGCCCGCGGCAACAAGCAGGGCGCGTCCACCATCACGCAGCAGTACGTCAACAACGTCCTCAACGCCAACCTCGCAGCCGCCGGCGAAGAGGACCAGATCAAGCTCAATGGCGTCAACAAGGGCGTGGGCGACAAGCTCCGCGAAATGAAGCTCTCCATCGCGCTGGAGAAGGAGTTCACCAAGGACCAGATCCTTGAGGGCTACCTGAACATCGTGTTCTTCAACCGTGACGCCTACGGCATTGAAGCGGCGTCCCACTACTTCTTCAGCACCACCGCCAAGGATCTGACCCTGCCGCAGGCAGCGCTCCTGGCAGGCCTGGTGAACAGCCCCTCCGCCTTCGATCCCATCACCAACCCGGAGAAGTCCAAGCAGCGGCGTGACCTGGTGCTGGGTCTGATGAAGGACCAGAACAAGATCACCGCGGAGGAATACCAGGCCGCCGTGGCCACGCCGGTGGAGCCCAAGGTGACCCAGCCGAAGCAGGGCTGCGCATACGCCGCTTCCGCCCCGTACTTCTGCGACTACATCCTGCACCTGCTGGAGAACAACCCGGCTTACGGAGCGGACGTCAAGGAACGCCAGCGCCTCATCTACGGCGGCGGCCTGACCATCACCACCACCCTTGACCCCAACGCCCAGGCCACGGCCCAGGAGCAGGTCAACGCCGCCACCGGGGCCAATCCCGATAAGTGGGGCTCCTCGATGGTGTCCGTGCAGCCGGGTACCGGCAAGATCGTCTCAATGGCCCAGAACACCACGTTCCTGCCCGGCCAGGGCTTTGATTCCCAGTTGAACTTCAATGTGGACAAGCTGGACAAGGACGGCAACGACCTCAACGGCGTTGGCGGCTTCCAGCCCGGATCCACCATGAAGCCCTTTACCTTCGCTGAGTGGCTCAATGAGGGGAAGACCATGAACACGGTGGTCAACGCAGCCCAGCGCGTGTATCCGCTCAACTACCCGTGGAAGAACACCTGCGGCAAGGTCAACGGCGCGTACAACACGGCGCAGAAGTCCTTGGGCGCAGCGGACGACCTCCAGAACGCTGAGCCGCAGTGGTACCGCCCGCTCACCGTCCTTGAGGGCCTCTACAACTCCATCAACACCGTGACGTTCGCGTCGGCGGCCCAGCTGGACTTCTGCGGCATCCAGAAGATCGTCGACGCCGTGGGCCTGCACAGCGGACTGCCCTCGGCAGACGGCAGCGAGCCGCACCCCAAGGTGGACATGATGACGCTGGGCAACCTGCTCGGTTCCACCCAGACATCACCGCTCACCATGGCCAGCGCGTTCGCGACCTTCGCGAATGACGGCAAGTACTGCGAACCCATCGCCATCACCTCGGTTGTGGACGCCACCGGCAAGCAGCTCCCGGCGCAGTCCAGCAGCTGCCGCGATGCCATCAAGCCCGAGGTTGCCCGCGGCGTGAACTACGCGCTGCAGGAAGTCATGAACCGGGGCTCGGGCGCACTGATCCAGCCGCGGCTTTCCACCAAGACCAGCTTCCCCATCGGCGCCAAGACCGGTACGTCCAACAACAACGGTTCCACCTGGGTTGTTGGCCACACCACCGGCCTGGCCACCGCCGCCTGGTTCGGTGACCCCCTGGGCGGACAGAGCCGCGCGGGACAGAACATCACCGTCAACGGGAAGTTCTACCAGGGCATCGACGGTTACATGATCGCCGGGCCGATGTTCTCCAACTTCATGACCAAGATCGCTCCGGCGTACGGGACCAACCCGTTCCCCGCGCCTCCCAGCAACATGATCAATGGCACCACCGCCAACACGACGCCAGGACGGACCACTCCCCAGGCAACCCAGGCTCCTGTCCCCGCCCCGCAGGCGACGCAGGCGCCGGCCACCCAGGCGCCGGCACCGGCGCCCGCCCCCACCAGCAATGGGAACGGCAACGGCAACGGCAAGGGAAACGGCTAAACACGCATGAATATCGATAGCCTGGCAAGCCGCGCCCGTTCAATCGGGCGCGGCTTTGCCGTCACTGCCGGAGCCGGGGCCGCGGCCGGAATGGCCGCTTTCGGGTATGGCCTGTGGGAGAAGAACCAATTCGTCCTCCGCGAGGAAACCCTGGCCATCCTCCCGCCCGGCAGGTCCCCTTTCCGGATCCTGCACCTGAGTGACATCCACTTCGTGCCCGGGCAGAAGAAGAAGGCTGACTGGCTTGGGTCACTTGCCGACCTCCGGCCGGACCTGGTGGTGAATACAGGCGACAACCTCAGCCACGTCAAAGCAGTGGACCCGCTGCTGGATGCCCTGAAGCCGCTGCTGCGGTTCCCCGGCGTCTTCGTCCCGGGTTCCAACGACTACTTCGCACCCAGCCCGAAGAATCCCGCGTCCTACTTGCTGGGACCGTCCAAGGTGAAGCCCAAACCTGTTGCCCTTGACTGGCCGCGCCTGCGTTCAGGGTTTGGCATGAGCGGCTGGGTGGACCTGACCAACCGTCACCAGTCGGTTGTCCTCAACGGCATGCGCTTCGATTTCTCCGGCGTCGATGATCCGCACCTGAAGCGGGAACGGTATGCCGGCTGGCCCCGGGGAACGGTCAACCAGGATTCGAATGACCACCTCCGGATTGCCGTCATCCATGCGCCGTACCAGCGGGTGCTGGACCACTTTACGGAGGACGGCGCGGACCTGCTGCTGGCCGGCCATACGCACGGCGGCCAGCTGTGCCTCCCCGGTTACGGCGCCATCATCGCCAACTGCGACATTCCGACCTGGCGGGCCAAGGGCCTCAACGACTGGTCAAGCAACGGAAGCACGACGCCGGTCAACGTCTCCGGCGGGATCGGCACCTCGCGTTTCGCCCCTGTCAGGATCGCCTGCAAGCCGGAGGCTGTCCTGCTGACCTTGACCTCCCCCAGCTGAGCGTCGCATTACAGGGTGCAATAACCGGGGAAGCAGTCAGAGGGCCGCGGCATCCCTGTGAATCGTCTCACTCAATGGCTTAGGGTTGGTGCTAGAGGAAACTACATTCGTTTTAGAGCTTGAGAAGCGGGCATGGCCAAGCAGACTCCCTTTTTCCGATCCATCAGCCGTCTTTATCCGCACGTCCGGCCCATTATCCCCCGGCTTTTGCTCGGCCTTCTCTGCGCGCTTCTGGCCAGTGTGGTGGCATTGACCATCCCCCAGGTGCTGCGGGTCCTGGTCAACACCGCCCTGCAGCCCGGGGGTTCGGCGGAGGCGGTCTGGACCTCTGCAGGCGTCATCCTGGTACTGGGAGTCGCCGAAGCGGGACTGGTGGCCCTGCGCCGGCAGTTCGTGATCAACCCTGCCACCACCGTGGAAACGCGGATGCGGGTGTCGCTCTATGACCATCTCCAGGAACTGACCGTCTCCTTCCACGACCGGTGGGGCTCCGGGCAGCTGCTATCCCGTGCCATGACCGACCTGAACTTCCTCCGGCGGTGGATGGCCTTCGGCGCCATCATGCTGGTGGTCACCACCCTGACCGTGGTCATCGGCATCGTGGCCATGTTCGCGATGAGCTGGCAGCTGGCCCTGATCTTCCTTGCCGCCGCCGTTCCCATCATCATCAACAGCTTCCGGTTCCGCACCCGGTTCAGCAAGGTGGCCAGGCGCAGCCAGGACCAGGCCGGCGACCTTGCCACCACGGTGGAGGAATCCGTCCACGGAATCCGCGTGCTCAAGGCGTTTGGGCGGAGCCGGGAAGCCCTGGAGAATTTCAACGAGCAGGCTGAGGAACTGCGCCAGACGGAGATTGAGAAGGCACGCCACCAGGCAACGTTCACCCTGGTGGTCACCCTGCTTCCCGAGCTGGCGCTGGGTGCCGGCCTGGTGGTGGGTGTCATGCTGTGCGCGAGCGGCGAATTGAGCATCGGCGCCCTGGTGGCGTTCTTCGCCACTGCGGCAGTCATCGCCTCCCCCGTGGAGTTCTCCGGCATGCTGCTGGCCATGGCACTTACCGCCAAGACCGCCGTCGACCGCCACTACGAAGTGATGGACACCCGGAACACCATCAGCAGCCCCGCGGAGCCGCGGCGGCCAGGCGAACTGGCCGGTGCGCTCCACTTCACCAACGCCACCTTCGCCTTCGAGGATGCCCCGGACAAGCCGATCCTCAAGGACATCAACCTCGACGTCAGGCCCGGGGAAACCATGGCCCTGGTTGGCATCACGGGCAGCGGAAAAAGTGCGCTGATCCAGCTGGTGCCGCGCCTTTACGACGTCACCAGCGGGGCCATCAGCATCGACGGCGTGGACATCAGGGACTTCGAGGTGGAGGAACTGCGCAGGATTGTGGGCGTGGCCTTCGAGGACACCACGCTCTTCTCCAATTCGGTGCGGGATAACGTCCTGCTCGGCGCGCCCGTCCGCTCCGAGGAGGTCCTGGACGAGGCCCTCGACGTGGCGCAGGCCCACTTCGCCTACTCCCTGCCCCAGGGCGTGGACACCCTGATCGGCGAGGAGGGCCTGAGCCTGTCCGGCGGCCAGCGGCAGCGCATCGCCCTGGCCCGCGCCATCGGCGCCCGTCCGCGCGTCCTGGTCCTGGACGATCCCCTGTCCGCCCTTGATGTCCACACCGAGGAACTGGTGGAAGCACGCCTCCGGGAGGTCCTGAAGGACACCACCACCCTCATCGTGGCCCACCGGCCGTCCACGGTAGCCCTCGCTGACCGTGTGGCGCTGCTGGAAAACGGGCGCATTGCCGCCGTGGGAACGCACACCGAACTGCTGGCCCGCAACCAGCACTACCGCTACGTCATCGCCAGCCTGGACCGGGAGCCGCGGGACCTGGACACCGAACTGTCGGCACTTGAGGACCAGGCTGAGGAAGTGACCCGATGACTACCGCATCGTTCGGCACAGCCAACGAAGACAACGCCCACCTCACCAAGGCGGAGAGCCGGGCAGTACGACGCCGGTCGCTCGCCTTGCTGGGGTCGCTGATCCGTCCCGTGCGGGTGCGGTTCTGGCTGACCATCGCCATGGTGGTGCTCTCCCAGGCCGCCCGGGTGGCGGGGCCCGCCCTGATCGCCTTCGGCATCGACCACGCCCTCCCCGCCCTCCAGACCGGCAACAACCTCCCGCTGATGTTCACCGGAGTCGCCTACCTGCTGGCAGCGGTTGCGACGGCGGGACTCACCGCCCTGTACGTCACCTCAACCGCGCGGCTCAGCCAGGCCATGCTGCTGGATCTCCGGGTCCGCGTGTTCCGGCACACCCAGCGGCTCAGCCTGGAGTTCCACGAAAAGTACACCTCAGGCCGCATCATCGCGCGGCAGACCTCTGACCTTGAGGCGCTGCGGGAGCTCCTTGACTCGGGCGTCAGCTCGCTGGCCTCCGGAATGTTGTTCATGGCCTTCACCGCTGCCACCATCTTTGCCCTGGACTGGCGGAGCGGGATGCTGGTGCTGGCCGCCGGCGTGCCCATGTTCTTCCTCTCGCGCTGGTACCAGAAGCACTCGCAGATCGCCTTCCGGGAATCACGCGTGGTCTCTGCCCGGCTGATTGTGCATTTCGTGGAAACCATGACCGGCATCCGCGCTGTGAAGGCCTTCCGCAAGGAGAGGGAAAACTCGGAGCGCTACGGGAAACTGGCTGAGGACTACCGGCTGGTGACCGTCCGCTCCATCAACCTCAACGGCATCTTCCAGCCCGGCCTGGTGCTGATCGGCAACGTCTGCGTCGCCGTCGTCCTGCTCTTCGGCGGGTTCCGCGTGCTGGGCGGCGACCTTGCCGTGGGCGTGCTCCTGGCCCTCATTCTGTCCACCAAACGGTTCTTCCAGCCCGTGGACCAGATGGCCATGTTCTACAACTCGTTCCAGAGCGCGCAGGCAGCCCTGGAGAAAGTTTCCGGACTCCTCGAGGAGGTGCCAACGGTGCGGCCGCCAAGGAACCCGATCGCACTGCCCAACGCCACGGGGCGTATCGACTTCAACGACGTTGAGTTCCGCTATGGCGACGGCCCCGTGGTGGTGCCCACCCTGGACCTGCACATTCCCGCCGGGCAGACCGTGGCCCTGGTGGGCCAGACGGGTGCCGGGAAATCGACCCTCGCCAAACTCATCGCCCGGTTTTATGACGTCACCTCCGGCACGCTCACCCTGGATGGTGTGGATCTCCGGGACCTGGCCACTTCCGACCTCCGCCGGAACATCGTCATGGTCACCCAGGAAGCGTTCCTCTTCAGCGGCTCCGTGGCGGACAACATCGCCCTGGGCAGGCCGCAGGCGTCACGCGCTGAAATCGAAGAGGCTGCCAAGGCAGTGGGAGCACACGAGTTCATCCTGGAACTTCCCGAGGGCTACGACACGGACGTCAACAAGCGCGGCGGCAGGGTCTCCTCCGGCCAGCGCCAGCTGATCAGCTTTGCCAGGGCCTTCCTGGCCCGGCCGGCGGTGCTGATCCTGGATGAAGCCACCTCCTCGCTGGACATCCCGTCCGAACGCCTGGTACAGGCCGGGCTGGCCAGGCTGCTGGCCGGAACGGAAGCAGCGCGGAGGACCGCGCTCATCATCGCCCACCGGCTTTCCACGGTGGAGACGGCGGACCGTGTCCTGGTGGTCCACGACGGTCGGATCGTGGAGGACGGCACCCCTGAAGAACTCATCGGCGGGGGTGGCCGGTTCGCTGACCTGCACGGGGCATGGAAGGATTCGTTGGTTTAAGGTTCCCGGGGGTTCCCCGGCGTCCGGATTTCGCATCGGGACCCTGGATCGGCTATCCTTGTAAAGTTGCTTTTGCAGCGGATCGGGATGTAGCGCAGCTTGGTAGCGCGCTTCGTTCGGGACGAAGAGGTCGCAGGTTCAAATCCTGTCATCCCGACCATAACGAAAAGAGGGTCTCCTTACGGAGGCCCTCTTTTTTGTATCTCGATGTGGTTACGGCAAATCCCCACATGTGACACCCATCAGTTAAAAGGAACAGCCCCGGAGCTGTTGCTCCAGGGCCGCCTTCGCCTCCTGTTGTGAGGAAGCTATTTACATCGGGTCCGGCCAGTTGCCCGTGTACGTGGTGTACGTGGTGTCCGTAGTGGACGTGGCCTTCTTGCCCTTGACCGGCTTGGACATCGGGTCCGGCCAGTTGCCGGTTGCGACCGACGAACCAGTCGCGTCCGCGAGGGAACCGGCAGAAAGGACGGCCGGAGCAGCCGCAGAAAATGCCAGCGCGCCAGCAAGGACGGCCGCAGTTGCGATCTTCTTCAACATAGTTAGGTTCCTCAATACGAGTCGGATTCGTTACAAAGCCAGCACTGTCCTTGTTGACACACATTGTAAAATATTTTCCACAGGGGCTGTCAAGCGTTTGGCCCAAGACAGCCCACGAAGGGAGGATCCAATGGGAAACGGATTCGGAGAGAAGCTCCGCGCGGAACGGCTCGAGCGCGGAATGACGCAGGCTGAACTCGGCAAGGACCTCTATTCTCCTAGCTACATTTCTTTGCTCGAAACAGGACGCAGGGAACCGACGGCAGAAGTCATCGAAGAGCTCGCCCGGCGCCTGGAACTCGCACCCAAAGCGCTGGAGGCGTGGAGCCAGCCAATATCTATTGGCGACGCAGAGTACGTACTTGCGGGCCTCTATGCCCGTCAGGCCTGGGACCTTAGGGACTACCCCTTGGCGGCCAGCCACGCAGCGTCAGCTGCACAAATCGCATTGGACGCCAAGAACACCAGTGCCTGGTGGAACATGACCTACATGCAGGCCGAATGCCTCATGAAGCATGGGGACTTGAAAGAGTGCCAACAAATCATCGAACGCTTGATGGAACACCCTATGGCTCGGGAGTCCGTAGGACTCGGAGTTCGGGCCCGGCAAATGCTTGCCACCGTGTACCAGCGCCAGGGGCAACTCTCGGCCGCTGTCGACCAAGCGATGGAAGCCATGAAGCTCGCAGAGCAGCTACCGAAGAGTTCGACAATTATCACCGGAGCTCTTCGGGCCCTCATCGGCGCTCTGGCTGAAAGCGGCAGGCTCGACCAGGCCTGGTCATACTGTCAAACCCTCGTCGCCCAGGTCGACGAAAATTCCATGTCCCAGTTGGCCGGCGAAGTGGCGTGGGTAGTTGGCAATGTCGCTTTCATGCGTCACGACTACGCGGAAGGCGTCAAGCACCACGAGCGGGCCGCACGCTTGCTCTCCCCCGCGAACGACATTGAGTTGTGGGCAAGGTTTAACAAAGCCTCCGCAGCGGTCAGGCTTTCCTCAGGAATTGTCGAGCCCGAGACGCTGGCTGCGATCGAGCGCGCCGAGCTGGCGTTCTCCATTGTCAGCGGCACCAAGAGCGATGAGCTCGAAGTCGCCTTCATCCGCGCACGATGGCTCTACTTAACCGGTGACATCGTCGCCGCCGTCGAAAAACTCCGCGAAATCCACGCCGAGCGTGCAGAGCTCGCCAAACACACCGCGGGTGAAGTTTCGCTCCTCCTGGGCAAGTCGCTCAAGGCCGCAGGCGACACAGAAGAGGCACTCGTGCATCTGGAAGAAGCCCGGAAGGCCTTCGCTACAGCCGGCGCGCAGGACCGGGTGCAGCAGGCGCTGGACGCCATCCTTGAAATCAAACTGGCGCAGAAACGCGCGGCGGCGGCTTCCAAAGCCAGCTGACCACGGGGCCCGCTAACCAGAAAGCCAGTTAACCGAAAAGCCAGGCCAGCCCGCGGACGGCGGGCTCACCTGGCTTTTGGTTGCGTCCTAGGAAAAGGTCTTACCGGTGATCTTCTCGTACGCCTCGACGTACCGGCTGCGGGTTCGGTCCACCACGTCTGCCGGAAGTGCCGGCGGCGGGGTGTCGGATGACTTGTCCCAGCCGGATTCGGCCGAGGTCAGCCAGTCACGCACGTACTGCTTGTCGTAGGACGGCTGGGCCTGTCCCGGCTTGTAGGTGGCTGCGTCCCAGAAGCGCGAGGAATCGGGGGTCAGAACCTCGTCGCCAAGGGTGATTGAGCCAGAGACGGCGTCGTACCCGAATTCCACCTTGGTGTCCGCCAGGATGATGCCGCGCTCCCGGGCGATCTTTTCCGCCGTCGTGTAGATCTTCAGGGTCAGCTCGCTGAGGCGGCCGGCGATGTCGTCCCCCACCAGGGCCACCACGGCGTCGTAGGTGATGTTCTCGTCATGCTCGCCGATCAGGGCCTTGGCGGACGGGGTGAAAATGGCGTGCTCCAGCCGGGATCCGTCCACCAGCCCCTCCGGCAGCGGGATGTTGCACACCGTTCCGGACGCCTTGTATTCCACCAGCCCGGAACCGGTGAGGTAGCCGCGGGCAATGCACTCCACCGGGAACATGTCCAGCTTTTTGCAGATCATGGCCCGGCCTTCAACCTCGGCGGGCACACCGTCCTCAACGGTGGAGCCGAGCACGTGGTGTTCAACGCCAAGCTGGTCGAACCACCAGAGGCTCAGCTGGGTGAGGATGCGCCCCTTGTCAGGGATTTCGCTGGACAGCACGTGGTCGTAGGCGCTGATGCGGTCGCTGGCCACCACCAGCACGCAGTCCTGCCCGAACCGCTGAAGGACGGCTTCGTCGGCGGGCTCGTAGAGGTCGCGGACCTTGCCGGAATATATGTGCTTCCAGCCGGGCAGGTCCAGGGTGTCGGTGGCGTAGCCGCGGTTCTCGGGAGTAGTCATGTCAGGCCTTTGCTTTCACGATGGGCATCGAGCCCGTAGCGCCGTAGGGCACCTTGATTTCGCCGCGGGCGGCCTTGCCGGCAATGTCGCTGCGGAACTGGGAGCCTTCCAGCTGAACCAGCTCCACGCCGTCGTACGCCCGTTCGCGCGCCTCCACCAGGTCGCTGCCCAGGGCGACGACCGCCAGGACGCGGCCACCGGCGGAAACCACCTTGCCGTCCGCGTCCAGGGCGGTTCCGGCGTGGATGACGTGCACGCCGTCCAGGGCTTCCACCTTCTTGAGCCCGCGGATACGGTCGCCCGTGCGGGGCTTGTCCGGGTAGTTCTCGGAGGCAATGACGACGGCGACGGCGGTTTCCTTGGCCCACCGCAGCTCTTCTGCCTTGTCCAGTTCGCCCTTGGCGGCCGCCATGAGCAGCGCACCGAGGGGGGTCTTGAGCCGGGCGAGGACTGCCTGCGTCTCGGGGTCGCCGAAGCGGACGTTGAATTCGATGACCCGGGTACCACGGGAGGTGAGGGCCAGGCCGACGAACAGGACGCCAACGAAGGGGGTTCCGCGGCGGGCCATTTCATTGACCGTGGGCTGGGCTACCCTTTCGAGGACTTCCTGCACCAGGCCCTCGGGCGCCCACTCGAGCGGGGTGTAGGCACCCATGCCGCCGGTGTTGGGCCCTTCATCGTTGTCGAAGATGCGCTTGAAATCCTGGGCGGGCGAGAGCGCCACGGTGTTCTGGCCGTCGCAGAGGACAAAGAGGGAAACCTCGGGGCCGTCCAGGAATTCCTCGATGACCACGGAGCCGCCGGCGTCAAAGCAGGACTGGGCGTGGGCCAGGGCTTCGTCACGGTTCCTGGTGACCACTACGCCCTTGCCGGCAGCCAGGCCGTCGTCCTTCACCACGTACGGGGCACCAAAGGTGTCCAGGGCGGACGCTGCTTCCTCGGCGTTGGTGGCCACGAGGGCCATGGCAGTGGGGACGCCGGCCTCCGCCATGACCTCTTTGGCGAAAGCTTTGGAGGCCTCCAGTTGGGCAGCAGCCTTGCTGGGTCCGAAGACGGGGATACCAGCTTCACGAACGGCGTCGGAGACACCCGCGGCCAGGGGAGCCTCCGGGCCCACCACCACCAGGTCCACGGCCAGCCGGGTGGCCAGTTCCGCAACCGCATTCGGATCATTGCTGTTGATGTTGTATGTGGGGACCAGCTTGCTGATCCCGGCATTGCCGGGCGCCGCGTGGACTTCGGACACGTTGGGGTCGGCAAGCAGGGAGCGGACAATGGCGTGTTCGCGGCCTCCGGGGCCAATGACGAGTACCTTCACAGTGTCCAAGGGTACTTTGTGCACCCTTTCCGCTCCTAAGCTGTGTCCTTCCCCGCCCGGTCAATCCGTGCCGCCCGCCGCTCCGAACCATATTCATGACAAAGCTTCGAAACCGGATTACGGGCCCCGCCCCCATGGCCGCACTGGCAGGCGTGGTGGCGGCCGCCGTCGTACTTGCCGTTGCGGAGCTGATTGGCGCATTCTTCACCGCCCGGGCAACGCCCCTGTTTGCCTTGGGCTCCACGTTCATCGACTTCACCCCGCCGTGGATGAAGGACTTTGCGATCGCCACCTTTGGTACGAATGACAAGGCCGCCCTGTTCGTGGGCATGGGCCTGACCATCGCTGTGCTGGCCTGCATCCTGGGCGTGGTGGCCTACCGGAAGTGGGCCCTGGGAGTCCTGGGGGTCCTGTTCATGGGGGCCGTGATCGTGGCCTGCGTGGTGACCCGCTCCGGCGTCAGCGGCGCGGACGCCATCCCGTCCATTCTGGGAACAGTTGCCGGCCTGGCGGTCCTGCGCCGGCTCATGGTGCCGCTGTGGGGGCTGAAGACGTGGCCTGAAGCGCCGGCGGACCAGGCGGACGACGACGACGCCACCCAGCAGGGTGCCGGCACCAACCGTCGGCGCTTCTTTGCTGCTGCCGGGGTTACCGCGGTGGCCGCCGGCATCGCCGCCACAGGCGGGCGGCTCCTGGGCGCGGCCCGCAGTAATGTCACCAAGGCGCGCGATGCACTCACGCTGCCGGCGCCGGCAAAGGCGGCGTCCCCCGTGCCGGCTGGCGTCCAGTCCCCGGTACAGGGCGTCACGCCGTGGCTGACACCCAACAATGACTTTTACCGCATCGATACTGCCCTGAGCGTCCCGGAAATCAACATTGATGACTGGCAGTTGCGCGTGCACGGCCTCGTGGAGCAGGAGGTCACGCTGACCTTTCAGGACCTGCTGGACGCGCAGCTGATCGAATCCCATGTGACCCTCACCTGCGTGTCCAACCCGGTGGGCGGCAACCTTGCCGGCAACGCCAAATGGTTGGGCCTTCCCATCCGCGAGGTCCTTGCCCGCGCCAAGCCAAAGGACGGTGCCGACATGGTGCTGTCAAAGTCCATCGACGGTTTCAGCGCCTCCACCCCCTTGGAGGTCCTGCAGGATGACAGGGACGCCATGCTGGCTATCGGCATGAACGGCGAACCGCTGCCGCTGGAGCACGGCTACCCGGTGCGGATGGTGGTTCCAGGGCTCTACGGCTTCGTCTCCGCCACCAAGTGGGTGGTGGACCTGGAGGTCACCCGTTTCGCGGACAACAAGGCCTACTGGACCGAGCGTGGCTGGTCAGAGCGGGGTCCCATCAAGACCATGGCCCGCGTGGACGTGCCCAAGTCCTTCGCGAAAGTGCCTGCCGGGAAGGTCGCCGTGGGTGGTACCGCCTGGGCCCAGACGCGGGGCATCGCGAAGGTGGAAATCCAGATCGACAACGGCGACTGGGCGGAGGCCACGCTTTCCACCGAGGCCTCCACCGTCACCTGGCGCCAGTGGTCCTACGAGTGGGATGCCACGCCGGGCCCGCACTACATCAAGGTCCGCGCCACCGACGGCACCGGTGAGGTCCAGACTGACAAGCGTGCCGATCCGGTTCCCGACGGCGCCTCAGGCTGGCAGTCGGTAATGGTCACTGTTCAGTAGAAGGTGACTGTTCAGTAGAAGGTCACGGTTCAGTAGAAGGTCACGGTTCAGTAGTTGGCCACTCCCAAGTAGATGACCACGGTTCAGTAGGGGCTGGCCCATAGACTGGCCGTATGCCGCACAATCCGCACGCAACCTTTACCGTGGACTCCGCCGTCGAACTGGCTGTGATTGAACGCAGCGGCTTTGTGGAGTCGCGGCACATCGGTTCCGCCGTCCTCCTGTCCGCCGACGGCGCGGTGGTGACCGAGCTGGGAGACATCACTACGCCCATCTACGCCCGGTCCGCGCTGAAACCGTTCCAGGCACTGGCGTCCATGCAGTCCGGCGTTCCGCTGCGTGGCGCCCAGGTTGCCATCGCGTGCGGAAGCCACACAGGGTCCCTGGACCACATGGACGTGGTGGCGGGAATGCTCAAGGCGGCCGGCGTCCGCGAAGACCAGCTGCAATGCCCTGAAGCGTGGCCGCAGGACGAAACGGCCCGGAACTGGCTGGTGCGCTCCGAGAAGGGGAAGTCGCGGCTGGCCTACAACTGTTCGGGAAAGCACGCCGCTTTCCTCTGGGCCTGCACCGAGAACGGGTGGGACACGCACAGCTACCTGGAGCCCAACCACCCGCTGCAGCAGCGGGTTCGCAGCGTCATCGAGGAATACACCGGCGAGAAGATCGCCCATCTGGGGATTGATGGCTGCGGTGCCCCCGTGGCGGCGGTTTCCCTCAAGGGCCTGGCCCAGGCGTACTCACAGCTGGCCAAGGCCCCGGGCGACCAGAGCTTCAGCGCCAGGGCCGCCACCATCGCCACGTCGATGCTCGATTACCCGTGGGCCGTTCAGGGCCGCGGCGAAGCCAACACCGTGGTGATGGACGAGCTGGAGGTCATCGCCAAGATCGGGGCCGAGGGTGTCCTTGCCATGGCCACGCCCCAGGGGGTCTCGGTCGCCGTGAAAATCCTGGACGGGAACATCCGGGCGACGTCGCTGGTGGCCCTGACCTTGCTTGCCGCTGCCGGGGCCGCGGAGATCCCGGGGGTTGCCAGCGCCTTGGAGAAGGTGGTGGAACCCGTACTGGGCGGCGGCCGGCCGGTCGGCAAGATCCGGTTGGGGCCGGCGGTTTCGGCCCTCCTGGACTGACACCCTTCTCCACCCGACGCGAAAGGAAGACTGAGAGCATGGCCGTAGCCCGCCGTCGTATTGACGTCCAGGAAGGCAAGGCAGCGCTGAAGGCATGGCTGGAAGGTGCGCAGCCGCCGTCGGGCGCTCCCCTGCCGCGGACCGTCCTGGCCACTGCCGTGCGGTACTCCCTGGAGGAGCTGACGGCGCGGGCTCCGGGCAACTCGGTCGAAGTGCGGGTGCCGCCGTTTGGCGTCACCCAGTGCGTGGAGGGCCCGCGGCATACGCGCGGCACCCCGCCCAACGTCATTGAGTGCGACGCCGCCACCTGGCTTGCCATGGTTACCGGCAGGATGGCATGGGCGGACGCCGTCGCTGCCCACAAGGTGGCGGCGTCCGGACTGCGAGCGGACCTCTCGGCCCTGCTCCCCCTCTAACCTGCCGCCGCCCGCGGGGTGGCTACCCGCGTCCGATGAAGGGCATGCCCGCGGCGGTGACCACTACCGAGCCCACGCTGGCCGAGGCCGGCATGTTGGCCATCATCAGCACCGCGCGCGCCGCGTCCGCCACCGGGAACATCGGTTCCACCTTGCGGCTGCCGTCCGCCTGCAGCGCCCCGGAGCCGACGCCGATGGTGTCCATGATCTCCGTGGCCGTGTTGCCGATATCGATCTGTCCGCACGTGATGCCGTGACCGCGGCCGTCCAGATCAATGCTCTTGGTCAGCCCGGTCATGGCGTGCTTGGTGACGGTGTACGCCACGGTCCGGGGCCGGGGCGAATAGGCCGAGATGGACCCGTTGTTGATGATCCGCCCGCCCTGCGGCTCCTGGGCCTTCATGGCCCTGACTGCGGCCGCCGCACACAGCATGGATCCGGTGAGGTTCACGGCCAGCGTTGTGTTCCAGTCCTCCAGGCTGATTTCGTCCACACTGGCCGCCGGACCAAAGACACCGGCGTTGTTGAACAGCACGTCCACCCGCCCCCACTGTTGCCGGGCCGCCTCGAAAAGCCGTTCGACGTCGTCGGGCCGGGTGACGTCGCAGGGCACCACGAGCGCGTCCGGGCTGCCGTCCGCGGTTTCCTTCAGCTGCGCCTCCCGGCGGCCGGCAAGTGCCACGCGGTAGCCGTCGGCCAGCATCTGCCGGGCGACCTCCCGGCCGATGCCGGATCCGGCCCCGGTGACGACGGCTACTCTTCGGACCTGCTGGGGGGTGCTCACGGTGTCCTCCTGGCTCAGAGCTGTGCCGGCACGGCCGGCGTGTTCAGTGGCCAGCCTATGACGGTCTTGGGCCTTGGGGCAGCGAAGGTCCGCACTTTGGAGGTGGACAGGCGCATCCGGACCAGGGATTCAGCGATGGTGACCGCGGAGGCCACTCCATCCACCACGGGAACGCCGGCCCGCTGCCGGATCTGTTCATCCAGCCCGGCCATGCCGCCGCAGCCCAGGACAATGACCTCGGCCTTGTCCTGGGTGACCGCCAGCATAGCCTGGTTAATGATGGCTTCCACGGCGCGGTCCGGCTCCTCCTCAAGCTCCAGCACGGCCATGCCGCTGGCCCGGACTGACGCGCACCTGGCGTCCAGCCCGGCCAGCTTCAGCCGGTCCTCAATGAGGGGAACCGTGCGGTCCAGGGTGGTGACCACGGAGTACTTATGGCCCAGGAACATGGCCGTACTGGCGGCGGCCTCCGTGATGTCCACCACCGGCACGTCCAGGAGCTCCTGCAGCCCTTCGCGGCCATGTTCGCCGTAGCCGGCCTGGATAACGGCGTCGAACGGCTCCGGGTAGGAAGTGACGGCATCCATGACGGCGATGGCAGCCAGGTAGCTTTCGAAGTTTCCTTCGCAGGAGTCCGCGCCAAACCTCGGGGTGATACCGACGATTTCCGTCCCGGCAGCGGCCACGCTGCGCGCAGAGGCCGCAATCGAATCTGTCATCGACTCGGTGGTGTTGACGTTTGCGACGAGTATGCGCATGGGGTGGTTCCTTAGGGGGTGGGCTCAGTGGGTGCTGGCGACGGCGATGGCCTCGCCGTCGTGGTCCACGAGTCTTTGGTTGCGGTCGGCGATGAAGAAGTAGAGCGTCGCGGCGATGCCGGCGGCAAAGAACCAGGCGAAGGGCGCCGCGGCGGCCAGCCCCGGAACGAAGGCGATCAGGAGGGCCAGGACGGCAGCGGGAACCATGGCGATTACCGCCCTGGGGTTGACGCCCTTCTTGTAGAAGTACGCCCCGTCCGGGGACGCCGTATAGAGTTCCGGCACGTTGACCATGCCACGCCGGATCAGCCAGTAATCAGCCATGACAACGCCGAACAGCGGGCCGAGCAGCGCACCGAGGCCGCCGAGGAAGTACACAATGACCAATGGGTTGTTGTAGAGGTTCCAGGGCAGGATGAGAAGGCCGATCGTGGCGGAGACCATCGCCGCCTTGCGGAAGTTGAGCCGTTTGGGGAACAGGTTGGTCAGCGCATACACGGGGGCCACGAAGTTGGCCATCAGGTTCACTGCGATCGTAAGGATCAGCAGGGCAAGGCAGGCCAGGACCAGGAACAGCGTGTTGGGGATGGTCTGGACGATATCCGACGGGCTCTTAATGATGGTGCCGTTGATCTTGAACTGGCCGCCGGCCATCACCACCACAATGGCTCCAAAGAGCAGCATGTTGATGGGAATGCCCCAGAAGTTGCCGCGCACTACAGCCTTCTTCGAGACCGCGGAGCGGGTGAAGTCGCAGAAGTTCAGGACGAAGGTGCCGTAGATGGACACCCACAGGGCGCCGCCGGCGAAAATAGTGAGCCACATTTCCGGCCCTTCCAGTGCCTTGTCCGAGGACCAGGCGATGCTTCCTCCTGCTTCCACGAAGATCCAGACGGCCATCGCGGCCATGGTGGCAAGGATGACGGGGCCGGCGAAGGCCTCGTATTTGCGGATCATTTCCATCCCGAAGCTGACGATCACCAACTGGACCACCCAGAGGGTCACGAATGCCATCCAGCCCAGCGTGGACAGGCCCAGGATGGAGTCTTTGTCCAAGTCTGCCAACGCAGGAAACATGGCTACGAGCATCACGCGGAACACCACGGAAGCGAGGTACGTCTGGATGCCGAACCAGGCCACAGCCACGGCACCGCGGAGGAGGCTGGCAATCTGCGCTCCCCTGATACCAAAGCTGATGCGGCTCATGACCGGAAAGGGAACACCGGTTTTGACGCCCATGAATCCGGAAAGCGTCAGGAGTCCGAACAGCAGCGCCGCCCCGATGCCGAGCGCCATAAGGATCTGCCACCCACCCAGTCCCAAGGCGAACAGTCCAATGGCAAAAGCGTAGTTGCCCAGGCTGTGCACGTCATTCGCCCAGAGGGTGAAGATGCTGTAGCTGGTCCAGCTGCGGCCGGCGCGCTTGGTGGGGGCAAGATCGGAGTTATACAGGGAAGGGCTGATGGCCGTACCCGAGGCGGCGCTGGCTGATTCGCAGAGGGCTTCAACGCTGCCGGAGGGATGTCCTGCAGGAGCGGACGGCACTGTCACGCCCTGCTCCTCATCAACGCCCGCCGTGGGAGGGGTTTGCATAGGGGTCTCAATTCTTTGGAGTATTCCGCGTGGTGAGGCCGACCTGGGTCGTTTCTGTTATTCCACATTGCGGAAACGAGATATTGAATAGTGAAATAAGAGTATGACCTGGGTCACTGCGGGTCAAGTGCTGCCGGCGTATCCCAGCGGTCACAATGCGTTCCTTCAGGGCTGCACCCGGCAATCGCCGCAATGGTGGCCTCCATCACGTTGACCCACCGACAGCCTCCCCCTAATCTCGTATAGCAATAATGTTTTCTCACAGTACGAAAACAGTGCCTACCGCATTCAAAGACGAAAAGAGGCTGCCGTGGCTGCAGGAGAAGATACCTCCCATATCCTCAGCGGGTTGACTAACCAGCTGCCTGATCGTGATCCGGAAGAGACGGCCGAGTGGGTTGAGTCCCTGGACGCGTTGATCAGGGAACAGGGCACCGAGCGTGCCCAATACATCATGCGGAGCCTGCTGCAGCGCGCCGGCGCGCAGAGCGTGGGGGTGCCGATGGTGACCACCA
>NZ_JBWJAR010000034.1:0-11997 GCF_056389225.1 Pseudarthrobacter sp. rb
GGCCGAGCTGACCGAACTGCTCGCCAGCTAGACCCATTGTGGTGGCCGGTCCCTTTGGGGGCCGGTCACCGCGGGCGGTCCGCCGTCGTGGCCGGCGTTTGCTGGTGGTTGCCGGCGGCGGACCGCCCATCCCGCAGCAGCCAGCCGCCGGCGGCAAGACAAAAGCTGGTGGTGTCGTTGGGTTGTTCCTAGCCCGGGGTGAAAGGGAAGGCTCGCTGGGCTCGCCCTGGTTTCCGCTGTGCTTCAACCAGTTGACGGGCGTCCGCTGGCGCGGCCGGCTGTTGGGTCCAGGGGGCGCCGTCGCAGAGCTCCGGACCCCCTGGCCCTGTGTTGTCTGCGACGCTTTTTGGCTGCTGTCCTGACGGATTGTACGTGTCCGCTCCGGCCGGTCTAGCCCCTCCTTCGTCGGGGCCTGCGGTTCAGGAAATGTCCCTGCGGCGCTCCTTCGTCGCTGATTTCCTCCGGGAATTTCCCGCCCCTTGCCCTCACGGGTAGACAGGCCTCCGTCGGCCACAGCTCCGCAAGCTTCGCCAGCAGCCAAAAATCAACGGGGGAGAGGGGACGCTGGCCGGTCACCTCAGCCGCCCCACCCACCAACCCTTTCGGCAAAAAAGGAGCAACACCACATGAACGCAGCACCCACGCTTGAAATGCTCGACCCGGCAACCCTGACCGTCGACGTTAACGTCCGCAAGGACGCCGCCCTGACCGCTGACTTCATTGCCAGCATCAAAGAACACGGCGTGATGGAACCGGTCATCGCCCACCGCAAGGACGACGGTACTGTGCACGTGCTGATGGGCCAGCGCCGCACCCGCGCCGCCGTGGAAGCGCAGCGGCCCATGATCCCGGTGATGATCATCGAATCCCCGGAGGAGGCCGAACGTATCGTGACGCAGGTGGTGGAGAACATTCAGCGCGCTGAACTGACCGAAGCGGACGAGGCCGACGCCTACCACCAGCTGTCACTGATCGGTGTCTCGGCGGCCGCGATCGCGAAGAAGACCGGGCGCACCAAGACAACGGTGGAGTCCGCATTGAAGGCCAGATCCTCGGACGCGGGAGCCGCCGCCCTGGGCAAAGGATGGACCATCGAAGAAGCGCTGATCATGGCGGAGTTTGAGTCAGATGAAGAAGCCTCGGCCGAGCTCGAGTCGGTCATCATGGACGAACCAGACCAGCTCCTGCACGTCACCCAGCAGCTGCGCGACAGGCGCGAAAGCGCCGCCGCCCTCACCGCGCTGATCGCCGAACTGGAAGCTCAGGGCAAGACCATCGTGGAGGACGCAGGACACTACGCCGACGACGACAACCTCTACGTCACCGCCGCCAAACGGGAGGACGGGGAACCGGCCACCGAGGCCGACGCCAACGCCGTTCTGATCACCACGGACTACCGGGGCCAGCACCGGACCCACGACGTGATCGCGGGGTGGAAGGAGACGGGCTTCGCCCCGAAGTACGAACGCTACGACGGCGGCAGCCCAGCGCAGAAAGGCCCCATGACCGAGGAGCAAAAGGCCGAGCGCAAAACCCTGATTGAGAACAATAAAGCGATGCTGTCCGTCAGGTGGTACGCCGTGAATTCGTGACCGGCCTGCTGGCGAAGAAGCAGCCACCCAAGGGCTGGCAGTACTTCACCGTCCACGCGATTACGCACCACCCCGAAACGGCCAGCGGCTACGACGGCGAGGTGGCCGCTGGAATGATCGGGGCGAAGGTTGACGAGGCCAAGACCTGGGCGTGGAACCCGCTCCGGACGCACGTGGCGAAATCCACCGCACGGCCTGAATTCTCCCTGATCGCACTGATCTGCGCAGGGTATGAGAAGACGGTCGCAAAGGACTCGTGGCGTTCCCCCTCCCAGACTCACAGGAACTACCTGAACCAACTGGTTCTTTGGGGGTACAAGGCATCAACTGTTGAACAGCTGATCATCGACAGCGGCAAGCCAGCCGAGGATGAAACCCAAGCGGCCTAAGATCAACCCTTGCCGGGCGGAACACCACCGCCCGGCAAGGTCGTCCGCCAATCACCAAGGTAGGGCGGGGAACCTCGCAAACGTCGGGCGGTCCGCCGCCCGGGGCGAACCACGGCAGCCACTCACCAGCGGCGGACCGCCATTAGGCGCGGCTTGGGTTAGAAGACCACCAGGGGTGCCGCGCCTATCAACGTGACGGGTACCTGGCGTCGTCCGGGTCGCGGTGTTAAAAGCCGCCGGCAACGCATGGGTACCTAACCAATGCACCCCTCATGGGTGCGCTAGAGTGAATGAAAGATTTCCTTTTGCCGAAGGACAAAAAAGGACCGGAATGTTCCGGTCCTTTTTTGTGTGCAGCGACTTTTCAGGGGTGTCAGCGCGGCGGCTTGGGTTTCACAACAGCGTGGGTTTTAAGCTCACTCTTCACTGAAGGATGTGCCAGGTTCCTGGGCGGCATCCTGTGCGGATCCGGCGGAGCGCTTTGCCGTCCGCCGGCGCTTTACCCCAGATGGTTCAAGGCCAAGTTTCTTCAGTTCCTCCGCGCTCCATCCATCCCGGGTGGCCTGCAGGTAGGCGCGCTTGTCATCGCGTTCGGCCGCAACAAGCTGGTCCCGCAACTCGGTGATTCGCTGGCGGCTCTTCACCAGGGCAGTGACGGATTCAATGCGGGAGTCCAGCAACGCGCGGGCCTGGTTTCGTGTCTGTTCAATGTCGAGGGTAGCCATGGATCCAGCCTAACGATCATCCCGACGCCGGCTCCGACGGACGCGCCCATCCTGGCATGACATGTCCGAGGTGACCGGAGGATCTTGCGCCAGGAGATGGGCGTTCCGGGGATCGTTGAACCAGTCCCGCAGATAGTCGTCAGAGTAGCTGACGGTTCGCGCTGTGAACTGGAAGTATTCGGGTCCGATGCCGCGCCGCCGCCACTGCCGTAGCTGCATCGGGGAAACCCCGTATTGCCTGGCCACTTTCTTAGGTGAGATGAGAGCCAAAACTGTACCTTTCGCTTGCCCTATGCCGCGTTCCTTTCGGCACGCTTGCCGAAACTTGGCCGGTGAAGGAATTGGCCAGTTGGAGCGGCCGGACCGTGGAATACCGGAGCGAAGCGAGGATATGCCGCGAAAGCCGGCTGCGGAGACTTGCCAAGGAAGGACCGGGCAGTAGCCTCAACCAGCCGAAACGGAACGACGCAGTCGTTTTGAACAAGTCAGACGCGCAGCGTCCTGCAGGGCAGTGCCCAGGAACCATCACAAGCGCCAAATGCGGGCGCAGGTGATTTTCCGGAGCAAGCTATACGGTTATGTGCCATAACCCGCGTGTTGATCCACGGCCTGCGGCCTTTGATGCGGCACACTCGTCAGTGTGGCCCGGAGATTCCGGGGCGCTGCGCTGGGCATTGGGGGAGGGGGCTGGGATGACTGAAGAGCCGAAGTCGCCGCGCCGGTTGTCCCGCCGCCGCCGCGCGAACATTGACGGTGACACCCAGTACGTGCGCGTGTCGATGTCGGAGTTCGAACGCGCTCAGTTGAAGGTGCTGGAGGAGCGGACCGGGCGCAGCCCGTCGGAGATCCTTGTCAGTGCTGCCCTGTACGCGGAAAACTCCGAGTCGCTGGCTGAACGGCGGGCGATGGCCGTGGAATTCATTGCAGCCCGCCGCTACCTTGCTGCCCTGTCGAACAACGTCAACCAGCTCGCCCGGCACGCGAACGCCACGGACGAATTTCCGGAAGCAGCACGTACCGTTTTGACCCGGGTGCGTGCCGTCGCTGACCGGATCAATACGATGCTGGATTCGATGATGCGCTGATGATTCCCAACATCACCAAGGGCACCCGCATGCACGGGCTTATCGCGTACCTTGCCGGGCCCGGCCGGGCGAACGAACATACCGACCCGCACCTTGTCGCTGGCTCACCGTCGATCATGGCCTGGCATAACGACGACGAACTGAACGCCGACGCCGCCCAGGGCATTGCCAAGGAATTGGACCGGGCCAGAAGCGTCCTGGGTGTCGAGATTCCCGGCGGGCATGTCTGGCACTGCTCCCTGTCGCTGCGCGCCGAGGAAGGCGACCTTACCGACCAGAAGTGGGCGGACATTGCGCAGGACTTCATGGACGAGATGGGGTTCACTGAAACCAGCGGACGGGCACCGGCCCAGTGGGTGGCGATCCGTCATGGCCACAGCAAAGCCGGAAACGACCACATCCACATCGCTGCGTCCATGGTCCGCGAGGACGGCACGAAGTGGAGCAGCTGGCGGGACTTCCCCCGGGCACAACAAGCCGCCCGGGAGCTTGAGAAAAAGTACGGCTTGGAAGAACTTTCGCCCACGCATTCCACCCGCGGCCTCCGGCCAGGAGAACGCGAAGCCTCCGAGCGGCGGGGAGCCCCGGAACCGGAACGCCGGTCCCTGGAACGCAAGGTCCGTGCCTGCGCGACGTCGGCCCAGGATGAGGCCGAATTCATTCGACGCCTGCGCCGTACCGGCGCCCTGGTCAGGCCGCGGTACGCGTCCGGACGTGACGACGTCGTGGTCGGCTACAGCGTGGCAGAACGTCCCCCCAAAGGTGGCCGACCCGTTTGGTTCGGAGGCGGTCACCTCGCCAAAGACCTTGCCCTGCCCAAGCTCCGTGCCGAGTGGCCCGACAGCCCACAAGGTGCCGCCGAGGCGGTCGCAGAATGGCAGGCAGCTGCACGCGGACGCCGCCCGGTCACGATCGGCCGCGAAGCCCACGAACCTGACCCGCAAATGTGGGAGCACTACAGCGACGAAGTTGCCCGGCTCCGCGAAACGCTCCGCACCGTGCCGCTGGACGATCACGCGACCTGGGCGCACGTTGCACGCGAGACATCCGGCGCCTTCGCAGCCTGGTCCACGGCAACAGAGGCAACGCCAGGACCACTCGCAGCAGCAGCCGACGAGCTGTCCAAGACAGCACAACTGCGGCGCTACCCGGTCCGCCCCATCCGCAGCGCAGGACCATCCGCCCGCGGCGCCTCGCTCATGCTCATGGCGGCTTCGATGGGCGGCACCGGAACCGCCGCGCAGGCAATCATGCTGCGCCAGCTGCTCAACGTCGCCAAGGCCGTCCACGACATGCACAAGGCATCCAATGACCTGCGCAAAGCACGCCAGATCAGCCACATGGTCAAGCACCACCTAAGCCAGGTCGCAGCCGCACTACCCAGCCTCCCAGCGACCGCGCCCACACCGGACAGCGAAGCTGCCGCCGCGGTACGCGCTAGTACAGCCGGCCAGGTTGCCGGCCGGTCCGCAGGCTCCGTGCTGCCGCCCAAATACGTGCAGGCACGCACCCACGCGAGCACCCGAAGCGGGAGTACCCGCCCAGACATTGAGAGATAACACCAAGGAGGGGAACCATGAGCGAATCTGACGGCATTGATGAGGCTCTTGAGGGAATGTCGCGCGTTGCGCTGACCGTCGCCGGCCGGCTCGGTGAGCAACTGGCCAGGGCACGCGAGCAAGAGCTGCGCCGCGCCCAAGCGGCCGAAGAACAACAGGCCCGCGAACTGCAGGCCCGGTTCGATGCGGAGCGGGCGGCTGCTCGTGCACAGCTCGCCCCGGTCATGGACAACCGGTGGTGGGACACAGCCACCGGCCGCGACATCGAAAGGGCACATGAGGCGGCCACAGCGTGGAAAGACCATGACCCGGCCGCGCGCGACGCGGCCGAGGTGATACGTGACCATGTGCAGCGACGCTACGGCTTGGATGTGGACAACCTCGGCGCGAATGAAGCAACGGTGGCGGAGGCCCTGGCTAAAGCCGAGCGGGACCGTGAACAGGCAGAACAGGAACGCCGTGCCGGCCGTGATAACAACGCCCAGGCTGTGCGACTGCTGGCTGAGGCCGACCGGGAAGACAGGAAACGCGCGGAGGCTGTTGATCGGCCCTCAAAGGAGGACTTGGACGCAGCGCTGGCCTGGCTCCGGGAGACCAAACCCATCGAGGCGCACAACTGGGAACAGCGGCATAATTTTGCGGATAGCGTGGCCGTGGAGGACGACATGGAGAGGCGGCTGATCACAGACTGGACAGCTGCTCGTGCCAATGAGCGCCCCGAGCAGTTGCGTGATGAAGCAGGAGCCGCATACGACTCAGCCGAGCGCCGACAGGAACTGGCGGCCAGCCTCGAAGGGGTTGCTGACCGTGAGGCTGTACAAGCGCGGCTCAATTCCGATCAAGACCAGGCCACACCGCCCAGCGCAGCCGTAGGCAAGGGATCAAGGCCTGCAAAGGCCCGCAAGACGCGCGGAGCCAACGGCCCGGCAAAGCTCCTCCAAAAGGGCATGAGCCGGTAAGTCCTTCAGGCCGTCCAGCCCAGGAAATCTCACCGGATGGCCGGGGCCGCAAACTGGCCCCGGCAGGGTGCTAATCACATTAGGATGTCCGGGTGACCGCTGAACACGGCAAGCGCCGCTTTCTGACCATCGAGCAGGTCGCCGAAGAACTGAACTTCAAAAGCAGCCTCATCCGGAACCTCATTCATACTGGAGAGCTTCGCGCTTTTCAGGTTGGAGCAAGGGGGCTCTGGCGCGTCGGGCGCCAGGATCTCGAGGACTACATCGCAGATGCTTACCGGCGCACCGCCGAGCGGATCGCCGCGGACGAACTGGCGGACGACGTGCCGGAAGGGGAATAGGGACGCTAGAGGGGCAGAAATCCCTGTCCTCCGGGGCGGTCCGGCGGCGCTCCAAGCGCCCTACACTGGCGTGCGCTCATCCCCGGATACACCCTCCCAGCGTTTCTGGGCACCCTGCCGGCTGATCCCGAAGGCCCTGCCGATCTTTTCCCAGGAGACGCCACCCGCCCTTGCCATGGCAACGGCTTCATCGAGCTGGGCCTCCAGCTCCTTGAGACTCCCACCAAGGGTGCGGATGCGGTGCAGCGACAGGTCCGGGGCGACATGGCGATGCCACACATCCAGGAACAGCGGCTCCAGGTCCTCCCGGTCGCTGATATCAGCGGCGTCCGCGCTGGTCGGCGGTCCGGCGTAGATGCGCCCCGCGGCGACGTCCTCGTCGGAAGGGTCCCAAACCCGCGTCCACAACGGGTCCAGGATGACGTGTTCCCGGAACGGAACACAGCTGCAGGCGACCCGCCAGCCGACCACCTGCGACGGCGGCCGCCACGCCTCGCGGGTCGGATCTTCCTCATGCCCAACCGGCCGGCCGTCGGGCGTCATCAGGTTGATCTCCATCCACCTGCCACCGGACCCGTACATGCCGTCGGCGAAGACACAGACCACGTAGCCCTCATGCTCGCTGCCCTCGGTAAACCAGCCCATCGCGCTTCCCTTCATCGGCAGCCAGTTGCTACAGTGACAGTATGAGCGATGACAAATGTCGTTGACAAGCGGATTATCTATAGCAACTTTAGTGGACAGGCTGCGTATCAAGTCCGCGCGTATTCGGCGGGTATGAGACCCGGTGAGACCGGCGGCTAGCATCGCCCAGTGCCTATCGAAGTGGTCGCGTCCTCGCCATCGTGGCCTGCGCAGTTTGCGCTGGTCGCAGGCGACCTGAAGCAGGCTCTCGCTGGACTGGCGACCGCGCGAGTCGAGCATGTGGGCTCAACCTCAGTGCCAGGGCTGGCGGCCAAGCCCATCCTCGATATCGACGTCATCGTCGACGGAGCGGAGATGTCGGCAGCGGTCGCCGCCCTGGGTTCGGCCGGGTACGTTCACCGCGGCGATCTGGGAGTTGTCGATCGGGAGGCCTTCCATGCTCCTGATGCGAACCCGCGGCGGAACGTCTATGTCTGCCGGGCGGGCACGTTGAACGTCCGCAACCACCTCGCGGTTCGCGACGTCCTTCGTGTGCGGGAAGATCTGCGTGACGAGTACGGAGCCGTGAAGCTGGCGCTTGCAGCGGAGCCCGACATGGACATCGATACCTACATCGCTCGAAAGTCTGCGGTTCTCCAGAAGGTCCTCGCGGAGTCCGACCTCACCTCCGACGAGTGCCTTCAGATCTTGCGCCTCAACGACCCTGCCGCCTGACCCGACTACAGCTCGCCAGGCGGGCTGGCCGCCTCAGTGCGAACGAGCTCAGACGCCTGTCGGACGAGATCGACCAGGTTGTCGGGGAAGACCTGTACGTCCGCGCTTGTGAGGTCGTCGGTCGACCACCATCGCCACGTGGTCACGGCTCGCTGTTCCAGCTCGGTCCATCCGTGGGCGCTCAGCGCGCTGTTGTTCGTCCTTGCGGCGAAGAAGTGCTCGATCTGATGCTGTGGCTGACCGTGGTTTAGAAAGTCGAATTCCCGGCGATGGAAGGGCCCGATCAGAGTCAGTCCTGCCTGGCCGGTCTCCTCGAGCAACTCGCGCTCCGCGGCTTCCGCGAGCGACTCGCCCGTGTCCACTCCGCCGCCGGCCGTGAACCAGAATCGGACCGTGTCACCGGTGTCGGAGAGGTCCCGGCCTTCGAAGAGGAGCACGCGGCTGGACTGGTCCAGGAGGACGATCCGAACTGCGACTCGCGTGTCTTCAGGCATCGCGCTCTCCCGACTGCGCCATCCGTCCCAGGGTGACGAGGAGGTTGGCGTATCCGAGAGCATCGTCGATCGCGCGGTGCGTGTGCGGTACGTCGCCGAACCACTCGGTCGGCAAGCTCGCTGGCGAGATCTCCGACGCAGGGCGACCGGTCACGGCTGCTGCGTAGCTCCGAAGGCAGAGGCCAGTGCCATCGAAGACACGGTCGTCCTCGTATGGGCCCTGGATGATGCCGTAGCGAGTGAACCGGCGAAGGTAGAAGTCGATCCACAGGCCGTCGAAGGCCAAGGGCGAGGCAGCGAAGCACTTCTGGCCGGGCAGTGATTTCACCCAACTCGCGTATCTGGCCATCACATCGGGCGCTGGTTCCGGATCGGTCGTGGCGGCCTCCCACACGTCGGGAATCGACTGGAACCACGCGAGGGTCTGCTGGTTCGGTGCGGCTCCGGGCAGTTCTTCGAGAACGGCTTCGAAGCGCCCGTGCTCCGTGCCGTCGAGGGTGATGGCGACGGACGCGAACGATCGCATCGAGTTCGGCCCTGGCCACGGTCCGTCGACCTCGATGTCCGTGACGACATAGACCCAGTGGTCGGGCGATTCGCTAGACACGACGAGGATCCTCGCATTCCGGGTGACGGCGGCAAAGAGCGGCGTGTGCCAACGGTCAAGTGGCCTTGATGGATCGGCCGGCGTACCGGGCCCACGGCTCGCCCGCCTTGTCGGCGTGGAGGAACGCGACCTGGGCGCTGTAACCGAGCGCCTCTGCCACCAGGGAGGGCGGGCATTCAAGGACGAGCTCACCGATGGCACGGTTGCGGGCACCGAGGAGGTTGATGCCCACGTCGCGGAGGCGGTCCATGACAGTGTTGGGGTGTAGGTGGCGGCCGGCAAGCGTGCTCGGGAACAGCCACGGGCTGTCGGATCCGGCGCCGGTGCGTAGGTTCGGCCGTGCGGCAAGGTGCTCCCTGATGAGCGAGGCGAACGGCTCGGGAACATCGGTCGGATGCGTGCCGAGAACGATGCTCATCCCAGAGTCGGCGTCGTCGACGATGCTGGTCGGGAAGGTGACGACCTTGACCAGCGGCTGGGCGTAGAGCAACAGGAGCATCCCGGCGACGCGGTAGGGGAGTGACTCGCTGGTGCCCGTGAGGAGCTCGTGGATCCAGGCGAGCCGTTGGTCCTGACTGAGAGATGGGCTGCTCTTCGCGGATCGGTGCTGAACAGTCACCGCCGTGTTGAGACGCGCCTGCTTCGCGACCACGAAGAACGTCCTGATCGCACTGCGCGTCGTCGGTCCGGCCGCGAGCCACTCGTCGACGTCCTGCTGAGTGCAGGTGGCCGCGGTGCGCTGATACGTCTCGTGGAGCCACACGAGGAACTTCACCGTTTCGGTGATCTCCTGCTTCGCGGAGTGAATTGGCCCGCGAGTGGGTGCGCCAGCCCCGGTCTTGGCGCGGATGCGCCGCAGGTGGTGCCACGTGGCGAAGTGCTGAACTGGCTGCCGTACCTCGTCGGGGAGTCCGTCGAGCTTGGCGTCGATCCATTGCTCGAAGCGCGGCAGGTAGGGGTCGCGAGGGGGGAGTAGACCGTGGTGCTGCATCAGTGCCCGGAGATGCTCGGCGGGCTTGCCGGGCACGGAGTCGAGACCCTCGTGCGACGCGGCGATGGCGCCGTTACCGAGCCCGCGAAGCAGTTCCTGGACCTTGGCCGACCGCTTCCAAACGAGGATGGACTCGGGCCTGTCTGACGCGCAGAGAGCATCGACAAGGCCGAGGAGTGCGGGATCGCTTGGCGCGCCGCCGAGCAGCGCGTGGAGGTCGTCGCGGAGTGCGCAGCGGACGCAGAGCCGTCCGCGATGTCGCGCTGCTTCGACGTCGCAGCGCTCGCAGTGGAAGTCGACGGGGATCTCAGCGCATGTCGAGCAGATCGGCTGGCGATCGGTGGCGCGCAGGCCCGGCAGGAGCCGATCCTGGAGGCACTCTGGGCAGGTTCCGCGGGTGTGCACGGCGTCGTAGTAGCAGATGTTGCAGAGTCGGCCTTCTGGCCAGTTGGCTGCGAGCCTGGGGATGTTCCGGCCGCAGCGAGCACACGGATCGTCGCGAGTGCTCGTCGCGCGCGGACGACCCTGGACGGTCGAGCGAGGGGAGAGGCCCGCCGGCTTCGGATCCATCGATGCTCCTGGCGCTACTCGTCGAGGATGTTTGCGCGCCGCGGCCGCACGCTGCGGTCGAGCGAGACAACGTTCGGCGGGGAAGCGGTGCCCGTCTTGCGCACGCGTACATCCGTCGCCGTCGTCGTGAACAGGTCCGTCGACTCGCACTCGAAGATGTCGCACAGCGCCGCGATCAACATCAGGGAGACGCGCTCCGGCCGCTGGTTCACCAGCCGGTACACCTGCGGTCGAGACAGATTGATGTCGCGCTCGGCCAGCAGGGGAATGAGATCCGTGGTGTTGTGCAGGCCTCGGGCGGCCATCAGCTCGGCCAGGCGCCACGTGTAGTCGACCTTGCGCTTCATGATGTTCCGTCCTCGGTCTTGCGGGCCATGGCTTCCTTCACCGTACGGTCCAAGGCGCTCCTGAGCGTGGAGCGCCTGAACTCGTCGGACACGAAGTGATAGATGCCGGTTGTCGCCCCGTGCTCATGGCCCATCTGGTCCTGCACGAACCGCGGGTCCCATCCAGCTTCGAGCAGGTGAGTGGCGTACGAACGACGGAACGAGTGGAGATCGAGCCCATCGGAGAATCCCAACTCCTCGCAGTAGCGCCGGACCCGTCGGATCAGAGTCGATTCGACGACCAGTCCGCCGCGTTCGCTGGGGAAGAGATCCAGGGTGCCCGGATCACCGCGGCCGTTGGCGAGCCAGTCCTCGATGATGCCGGGCGTCCACCGCCAGACAGTGAGAACGCTGCGCGGCTTGTGCGGCGAGGACCGCTTTGCCTTGCCGTAGCGGACCTTGCAGACGCCGAACGCGCCGAACTCTCGGGCGTGTGGGTTGCGGGCGAAGTCGACCGTTTGCAGGTGCCTCAACTCGTTGAACCGGAGCCCGTAGCCGTACGCGATCTTCATCATGACCGCGTCCCGGTAGGCGGCCTGCCAGCCCTTGCGGCCCGACTTGCCGATCCGTTCAACCTCGTCGTCGGCGTGGTCGAAGAGTTGACTGATCTCATCACGGGTGTACGGACGTTTCTTCGGGCGTCCGTCGTACTCCTGGACGTGGGGAGCGGTGTTCCAGTCGAAGAACACCTGCGCCGGGTGGGTGCCAAAGAACCGCTCGCACACGACGTCGAACCCGTAGTCGGGATTGCTGATGTAGCTAGTGAAGGCACGCAACGCGGAGTGGTAGCCGCGCAGCGTCGAGTGGGCAACGTGCTTCTGGGTGCGTAGGTCCGCCGAGAACTCCTCGACAAGCGCGGGCGTCCAGTTCCACGGGTCTTCGTTGACGTGGCTGATGAAGCGCTCGACCATCCGGAGCCGTTGGTCGATGGTCGCGAACT
>NZ_JBWJAR010000035.1:0-11415 GCF_056389225.1 Pseudarthrobacter sp. rb
AGTTCGCGACCATCGACCAACGGCTCCGGATGGTCGAGCGCTTCATCAGCCACGTCAACGAAGACCCGTGGAACTGGACGCCCGCGCTTGTCGAGGAGTTCTCGGCGGACCTACGCACCCAGAAGCAGATCGGGCCGTCGCAGCCGCCGCCGGCAAGGTCGGTGCCGGCGTGGAGTCGCTGCGTGCCGTAGATCGGGTGCACGCGGATGCCGTAGGGGCTGCTGACCGGGCCGGCGCCGGGGGAGGCCCAGCCTTCGGCGCTGACTTCGCCGGGAAGCAGGCCCTCGCATGCGCCGCCGCTGGCGCTGCCGTCGCCGGAGTCGAGGCCGGTGCGGACACCACTCAGGCCCTCGACGATCTGCACCGCGCCGTCCCAGAACTTCGTGTAGTGGTACGGGTCGGCGTTCACCTGAGTGCGGTGGGCGACGATCGTCGGTTCCAGCGACTCGCGGTCGGGAACCTTCGTGGTCATCGCGTTGAAGAACTTCGTCGACGAGATGTAGGGGTCCAGCCGCTCCTCGCGGGTGCCCCATCCGTCCTGCTGCTGGAACAGGCCGATCGACGTCGTGCGGGTGCCGTCGGGGTTGGTGACCCCGCCGGTTTCCCAGTCGCCGTAGTCGATGTTCCGGAGGCTGGATTCACCCATCGCAGTCATGACGCCGATGGTCTGATCCCGCGCGTTCAGGCCGAGGTCTTTGCCCGCCTGCATGACATATGCGGCGTTCACAAGCTGCTCGTGGCCGTAGCCGGCAATCTCCGTCTCGGGGACGGATGCGGGGTCGATCGAGACGCTCGATCCGCCGTTGCCGGCGCTCGGGCCGCACTCGTCCTCGCCCATGAGGAGGAGCCCGAACAGGGAGCCGACGATGAGGAGCGGCACCGCCGCGATCGCGTAGGCGGCGCTGCCCTTGGGCGCTGCCATCAGTTCACCCCTTCGGGGAGGATGAAGCGCCCCGCGAGCCAGGGGGAGTCAGCGTCGGCACGGCTGAGCACGACGCCGTAGGTGCCGGCGTTGGTGGGGACGTCGACGAACGCGACGTAAGCGCTCGTGTCGTCGGTGATGACGGCGGGGCCGGTGACGCTCGTCGCGACGATGCGTGCCGGGTCCATGTAGGCGTAGTCCTGGGTGGCCTTGTTGTCGAGGAGGGGCTGCAAGCCGGCCCACCACTGCTCGAACGGAAGATCGGGGCGCGCGTAGGCGGTCATCACGGCGACCGCGGCCGCCGTTGCGCTCTCGCGCGATTCGTCATCCCACGTGGGCACGGGCCGCGGGCCGTGCGTCTCTCCGCTGTCCTCGTCGATGAGGCCTTCGGGGGCGGGGGTGAACTGGTCGAGGTCGGGATAGATCGGGCCGGTGCTACTGGCGCTGGGGGTCGGCGCTGGCGCGTTGTTCTGGCCGGTGCAGGCGGTCAGGGCCGCCGCGGTGACGACTATGAGTAGCGCCGTCCCGATCTTCCGCATGTCAGTCCCCTTCGTGCCGTTCTGAGTTGATGACGACGACCGGGCCGGTGTCGCGAGGGACATTCGCACCCCGGCGCAAGGTGTCTTTCAGCTCGTCGCGGATGATGAACCACGTCGAGCCGACCTTGTAGCCGGGGATCAGTCCCTCGCGGAGCCACGTGTACACGCTCTTGTTAGAGACTCCGAGTCGTTCTGCTACTTCGGTGGGGCCGAGGGTCGGAGGGCTCTGCTCGAATAGGCGATCGAGCGCGTCACACGCACCGCTGTCGCTGCTCACGGTGAGACCTCCTGTTGGCTCCACGGTCCTAGTGTACCGGTTAGGGCATGTTTGTATAGGTTCGGGTTCATTCGGGTTCACCCTTCCTTGTTTGGGCGCTTGGGCGTAGGATTCCCTTATTAGGGTGAATCTCACTGTACCTAGGGGGGCAACATGAGCGACCCGCTCAACCCGTGGCTTTCTCGGCCGACGACGCCGCCGCCTACCGAGGCGGCCCCGATCGCGGCCGTGCCCGACACGTTCGGCCCGGTGGCTCCGCAGCGAGGAATCCCCGCACCGGATCGCGTCGACCAGCTGCCGATCTACGACCGCAACACCACGGCTGCGCTGTGGTGGGTAGGCGCACACGGCGGCGCGGGAGAGTCCACGCTGGCGGCGCTGATGCCGGGCTCGCAGGCGGCGGGCCACTCGTGGCCGCGCACCGCCTCCACGACGCCCGCACGGACGGTTCTCGTCGCCCGCTCAGACGCTCGCGGGTTGCGCGCGGCGCAGGCCGCGATGCGGCAGTGGGCCGCGGGCCTCGTCCCGTCTGTTGAAGTCTTGGGCCTGGTCGTCATGGCTGACGCACCTGGTCGACTGCCTCGCTCGTTGCGCGACCTGATGCAGGTCGTCAGCGGGGGAGTCCCGCGCACCTGGTCGGTGCCGTGGGTCGATGCATGGCGCGTGGGAGAGCCGCCGGCTCTCTCATCTTCTCCGCGCGAAGCTCAGCGTCTCGTCGACGAGCTGACCGCAATCCTCGGTGCCGCCGGCACCTCGAACTGAAAGGCAACAGCATGTCCGTTATCGACGTGTTCCACGCGGCGGCCGACACCGCCGTGAACCTCGCCGGCGTCATTCCTGACCCGGACCCCGTACAGCCTCCGGGCACCGAAGGCGTGACCATCATCCTGTCCTGGCTGAAGTGGATCGGCTACGTCGTCGTCGGCGGCGCGATCATCGTCGGCGGCATCCTCATCGCCGTCAGCTTCCGCCGCGGTGAGGGTCACGATGCTCTGCCGAAGATCCTTTGGCCGATGGCCGGAGCGATCGTGATCGGTGGTGGTGCCGCTCTCGTCGGCATCCTCGCCGGGGCCTGAGAGGAGCCGTCATGGCTGAGGACGACGACACGCAGCAGAACCCGTTCACGCGCCCCGGCTTCATCGTCGGGGCGGTCGTGGTGGTCGCGCTCATCGTGGCGGGCATCGTTCTGACGGTTCTCAACCTGAACCGAGACGACGACGCCGCGCCGCCGGCTCCCGACCCGTCGTCCAGTGCCACAAGCAGCGCCGCCCCTTCCCCGGAGCCTTCCGGGGTCGCGGGCGGCGCGAGCGTTTGTGGCCTGGCGGGCGAGGAGCTATCCGGGACGGTGACGACAGCTCCCGCCGCCGAATGGCGGTTCCAGGACGTCTACGCCTTCCCGACCTCTTCCACGGCGGGGCCGGGGGACACGGCCCCAGAGGGCTACCCGTACTGCTTCCAGCACTCGCCTGAGGGTGCACTGTTCGCAGCCGCGAACGTGACGATCATCGGTTTCGGACCCGCCGAGCAGCGACAGGCATTTCTCGAGTACGCCCTGACGGATGGCCCGTACCGTGACACCCTGCTCAACGCTCAGGGAGCGGCTGCGCCATCCGACGTGCGGGCATCTATCGCCGGCTTTCGCATGCTCGCGTACGACGGCGAGTCCGCTCGTGTCGACATCGCGTTCCGCGGCAGCAGCAACGGCCAGAGCGTCAACGGCTCCGCCGTTCTCGAACTCGTCTGGGCGGACGGGGACTGGAAGCTCGACGCCTCGAACCCTGAGCCTGCACGCCTCGCTGAGTTGCCGGACCTCTCGGGTTATGTGAGCTGGACGGAGGGGTAGAACATGGCCGCGAGTGAATGTGCGCCGCTCGACTTCGGCTGCAAGGCCGGCGAGTGGGCAAACAGTGTCGTCGGCGATGCCATCCAGAACATGGCGGATGCCGTCATGGAAGCGTTCGGGAAGGCTGTCGCCTCGCTCGGCACGCTCTGGGTGAACGTCGGCACGCCGAACCTGACCGGGACGGGCGGTGGCTCGTCGATCGCTGCGGGTGCGACCGCTCCGAACTCTGACGGCATCATTCAGGTGCTCGGCTGGGTGACCTGGATTGCGATCGTGCTCGCGGCTATCTCGATCATCCTCCTCGGTGCTCTCATCGCTACGCGGATGCGCAGCGGTGAGGGCTTCCAGGCCGCGGGCCGACTGGGGATCGTGCTCGGTGCGATCTTCCTCATCAGCGGCGCGACCGCGCTGGTGTCTGGTCTGCTCCCGAACGGGCCGCAGGGCGCGGGCGGTGCCGTGCTGTTTCTGCAGTCGTCGCTGTGGTGGTACATGGGCGCGGCCGCCGTCGTGTCCGTCATCATCGGCGGCGTTCGGATGGCGTGGGAACAGCGCGCCGAGCCCGGCAAGGAGACGGTCAAGAGTCTGTTGACTCTGATCGTCGTGGCGGGTAGTATTGCATCCAACTTCGGATGTCGTCTAGGGTCCATCGCTCAGTGGGGTGACGCACCGCACACAAGACCTCCGCGAGGGAACATGACGCAAGTAGCACCGGACCTAGGACGGACCGAAGACCGCCACGCGCCGTTGCTCGAGGTCGACGCCGTCAGCAAGTCGTACCCGGGCGTAAGAGCCCTGCACGAAGGAGAGAGAATGATCCTGATCCGCGGACTGACACGTGTCATCACTTTCGACGATCAAGAACGCGAGTTGGAAGACGCCGACATTCTGATCGACGGGCCGAAGATCGTCGCCGTCGGAAAGGACCTGTCGGATCGCAGCGTTTCACGGACAATCGACGGGCGTGGAATGATTACGCTGCCAGGTCTCATCAACTCGCACCAGCACCTGTTCGAAGGCGCAATGCGGGCGATTCCCCAACTCGAGCGGGTCACGATGGCCAGTTGGCTCGAAGGCGTCCTGACCAGAAGCACAGGATGGTGGCGCGACGGGAAGTTCGGTCCAGATGTCATCCGGGAGGTTGCGCGCGCCGTCCTCCTCCAGTCGCTCCTCGGTGGCATCACCACGGTCGCCGACCAGCACCCATTCTTCCCCGGTGCCACGGCCGATAGCTATGTCGATAGCTATATCGACGCAACCATCGAGGCCGCCACCGACCTCGGGATCCGGTTCCATGCGGCAAGGTCATCGATGACGCTCGGCAAGAGCGAAGGTGGCTTCTGCGACGACCTGTTCGTCGAGCCCGTCGACAGAGTCGTCCAGCACTGTCTGGGTCTCATCGACCAGTACCACGAGCCGGAACCGTTTGGAATGGTTCGAATCGCTCTTGGACCCTGCGGCGTCCCCTACGACAAGCCCGAACTCTTCGAAGCGTTCGCACAGATGGCGGCGGACTACGACGTGCGCCTCCACACCCACTTCTACGAACCGCTCGACGCGGGAATGAGCGACCACCTCTACGGTATGACGCCGTGGCGTTTCCTTGAGAAGCACGGCTGGGCCAGCGACCGAGTATGGCTGGCTCACGCTGTGGTACCTCCACGGGAGGAGATCCCCGAGTTCGCCGACGCAGGCGTCGCGATCGCGCATCTCATTGCGCCGGACCTTCGGTTGGGCTGGGGACTCGCGCCTATCCGGGAATACCTCGACGCCGGAATCACGGTTGGGTTTGGAACGACCGGGTCCGCCAGCAACGATGGCGGGAACCTGCTTGGCGATCTGCGCCTGGCTGCGCTGGCGCACCGCCCCGCTGACCCCAACGAGCCCGAGAAGTGGCTGTCGGCACGCGAGCTGCTCCGAATGGCAACCAGGGGATCAGCGGAGTGCCTCGGCAGGCCCGACCTGGGCGTCCTCGAGGAGGGTCGTGCTGCGGACATCGCCTGTTGGCGCCTCGATGGAGTCGACCGGGTTGGTGTGCACGACCCGGCGATCGGCCTGATCATGACTGGTCTTTCAGACCGGGCAAGCCTGGTGGTCGTGAATGGTCAGGTGCTCGTCGAGAACGAACGACCCGTTCTGGCAGATCTCGAACGCATCGTCGCGAATACGACAGCACTCATTCCCAAGAACTTGTAGTGCCCTGCGCCCCCTGCAGTAGGGGTCACGGCGGTACTGGACGCCGAGCATCTGTGCTCCCAAGTTCCTTGCCACACGCACGTCATCGACGCTCTTGCTCGCCGTCGATGCCCGCTCGGGCGAATTGATACGGATTTCCCACTTGAAAGGATCGATATCGATGGCAGTTCGACGGGTTTCAGCCGCGCTCGCGGTCGCACTCCTGATCATTGCCTCCATCGCGGGATGCGGCAAGGACAGCGAAGGCGGCACCACCACATCAAACGGCGCGCCGACGAGGCTACGGATGCAGCTGAGCTGGGTGGCGAACGCACAGTTCGCTGGATACATGATGGCTAAGGAGCAGGGCTTCTACGAGGACGCAAACCTGGATGTAGACCTTCTCTACGGCGGGCCGAACGTCAACAACGTTCAGCAACTGACCAGCGGTCAGGCCGACCTCACCGTCGACCGCGTCAGCACCCTCTTCCTGTCGCGTGACAAGGGCATCCCGATCAAGGGCATCGCGGAGTTCGATCAGAAGTCCGGATTCTGGCTCGTGGCCAAGAAGAGCAGCGGAATCAACTCACCTGATGACCTTGTCGGGCAGAAGGTAGGAATCTTCGCAGACGACGAGTTCCAGGCCGACGCCCTCCTCACAGCGATGGGCGTCGACCCCAGCGATGTTAAGACGTTCTACCAGGGATTCACGATGGATCCGTGGCTCAACGACGAGTACCCCGTCGCAGAGATGACATCGTTTGGGCAGCTCCAGGAGGTCTATCACGCTGGTTACACAGACAAGGACCTTGTCTTCTTCAAGCCTTCTGACTATGACGTCGGCATTCTCCACGGGTGCCTGATCGCCAACGAGAGCGCCATCCAGTCCAGCCCCGACGCGCTCACCGCTTTCGTCGAGGCAACGATGAAGGGGTGGACCTACGCCTTCGCGCATCCCGACGAGGCTGTTGACGCCATCCTCGCAGAGGAGCCCAGCGCCAGCCGACCAGTCGAAACCTCTGCGCTGGACGCGATGAAGGACGTCCTCTGGGATGGAGACACGCCTCCAGACAACTGGGGCCAGATTCCCATGGACAACTACGAGGAAACGGCCAAGATTCTTGAGGACGGCGACTACGTCGACCACCCGATCGACGTCGAGAAGTCGGTGGATCTGACCATCGCGCCGTGAGGACTGTCCGTCGGCTCGGCGGCTCCTGCAGGAGGCGCTCTGGATTGGGGAGCCCGCACGACGGCAGGCAGGCGCAACTGCCTGCGGGACGTGCCATCGGCTGAGCCGATCGCTCAAACGACCAGCGCCCCAGACAATCTGACTGGGGCGCTGGTCTTTCGTGGGTATGGCCTGTGAAGGTAGGCACCGAACCGCAGAGCCGATGCCTAGTTTGGTTCCGGCAAGCCGGACGGACCATACATTGGTCCGGTGGCGGCTAGCCGATGATGGCGTCTGCCTCGATTTCGACGAGTAGGTCGGGAAGAGCCAGTGCGCCAACCTCAACAAGCGCATTCGCTGGCCGTACCTCCCCGAACACCTCACCATGGACGGCGGCCACCGCCTCGAAGTCCGAGATATTCGTGACGAAGATCCGAGTCCGGACCACGTCCGCGATCGACGCGCCCGCTTCTTTCAGCGCGGACTCGACTCGCGTAAGAGTCTCACGCGTCTGTGCGACGACGTCGTCGCCGCCAACGGCTCCCTCACTCGACCCTGCGGTCATCCCACCAACAAACACAAACGGCCCCTTGCAGACGGCCCGCGAGTAGCCCCGGAGGCTCTCGAGGTGAGACCCAGACGAGATATTCTGCCGAGTCATCGACTCCATGTTGACCCTTTCGGTCGGTCTCGGGCCATCCGACCCGGTGATTTGGGCGGCGGAGTTGCCCGCCATCCGTCGTCGGCCGCGCACCTTGGGACGGCACGGCTTACGCTGTGTGAAAGTCTAACTCCAATGAACGAAGTTCTCAGATGGGGTCTGCGCTTGCCGTGACTCCCAATCGACAGCAAAGGCTGAGGTGAGTCGTGGTAGCGTGTCAAGGGACAGTAGGAACTGCCCAGGGGCGGACATGAAACCTGCCCGCTGACGGCCACGAGAACTGCCCGGTGGTGGCCACGGGATCTGCCCAAGGGGGCGGTGGCCACCACCGACCGGGGTGCTCAGCTCAACGGGCTCACCCCCTGGCCGGCGAGTGCCTGGGTCAGGCGCACGCTGTCGCCGCTGGTCTGGCAGACGTGGGCGTGGTGGAGCAGCCGGTCGACTGTGGCGGTGGCCAGCGTCTTGGGCATGAGCTCGTCGAACCCGGACGGGTGCAGGTTCGAGCTGATCGCGACCGAGCGCTTCTCATAGGCGGCGTCGACGAGGCGGTAGAGGCCTTCGGCGGCGTCGGCGGCGACGGCCAGGAGCCCGATGTCATCGACGATGACCAGGTCGGCCCGCAGGATTCGGGCGATGGCCTTGGTGACGGTGTCGTCCGCACGGTGCCGGCGCAGCAGGACGCCGAGGTCTTCCAGGGTGAACCAGGCGACCTTGAGTCCCTGCTCGACGGCTTGTTGTCCGAGCGCTTCGAGCAGGAACGTCTTCCCGGTCCCGGATGGCCCGCAGACCACGAGGTTCTCTCGCCGGTGGACCCACTCCAAGGTCCGCAGCGCCTGCTGGGTCGGGGCCGGGATCGAGGAGATCTCGGGCTGCCACGCATCGAACGTCTTGCCGGTCGGGAACCCTGCGGCCGCCCGCCTCGTGGCCAAGGCGGAGCGTTCCCGGCCGGCGACCTCCTCAGCGAACAGGGCCTTGAGGACCTCGGCGGGCTCCCAGCGTTGGGCCTTCGCGGTCGCGACCACCTCGGGCGCGTGGCGACGGATGTGCGGCAGCCGCAGCTTGCGCAGCAGCTCCTCCAACTCGACCGGCAACGGCGGCGCGGTGCTGATGGGGCTCCTCGTCGTCATCGGGTCACCTCGCCGTCGCCGTCCGCGGTGGACCGCTGGCCGAGCCGTGCCCACGCGGCGGTGCCCTGGGTCAGCGAGGAGTCCTCGCTGGCACGATGCTCACCTGTGCCGGGCTGCCGGGCGTGGTGGTCCAGGATCGAAGAGAGGTCGGCCTCGGCGAACCGGCCATGGACCGCGGCGTGGCCCAGTGCCCAGTCGACCTCGACGGGGTCGAACAACTTGGCCAACGCGAGCGCCTCGGTCATCTTGACCCGCATCCGCGGCGTGCCCGCGGCAGCCGCCTCGACCAACCACAGCCGGGCCCCCTCACCCAGGTCGAGGAACTCCGACTCCGCGGCGTTCTTCGCTCGGGGCTGGCGGTCCAGCGGGCCGGACGGCTGGGGCGGGAAGTGCCCGTCATCGATCTTCGGCGTTCCCGGCGTGGCGCGACGGTGGCGGGCGACCTCGATCGGACCGTCGTCGCCGACATGAACGATGACGACCCACTCGTCCTCACCGACCCCGTGGGTGCGGACCCACACTGTTGCACCGAGCAGGGTGTGTGGGACCGAGTACTGGCCGGACTCGAACATCACCATCGGGGTGTTCGCCGGCACCATGCGGGTGGTGCCGAACGCGACCGTGTGCGCTCGCGCCGGAACGGGGTGCAGCCGAGCTCGTTCCTCGGCGAGCATCTCGATCGGCGGCCGCTTCGTCGTCCGGTGGGCACGGGTGTTGACCTTCTCGCAGAACGCCTCGCAGGCCGCCTCGAGCTCAGCGAAACTCGCGTACTCCTCCCGCAGGTTGGTGTCCTTGGGGACGAGGTCGGCCTTGCTGATCTTCACCGACGCCTCGGTGCCGCCCTTGGACGCCGGATCCGCGGGCACACAGGTGTGCACCACGACCGAGTAGTGCTCGGCGAAGGTGACCAACTGCTGGTTCCTGACCGGGATCCCGGCGATGTGCTCGACCGTGACGGTCTTCTCGTTGTCGGTCAGCACGTAGGTCGGCACTCCACCGAGTCGGCGGAACGTGACGTCCAGCGCGGCGAACACGGACGGCATCGTCTTGTCACGCAACGGCAGCACGACCCGGAACCGCGACCACGCCAGCCACGCCACGAACAGCACCGTCTTGACGCCGTCGACGACCGGGCCGTCGCCGTAGTCGTACTGCAGCCACATCCCCGGCTCGGTGACCCAGGGCCGGTGCACCCGCACCCGACCAGAGCGATAGGACGCCTTGACTTTAGCGACCGCGCGGCGTGTGGTGCGTTCCGAACCCTTGTAGCCCAACGCCACGAGCTTCTCGTGGGCGACATCGGCACGGACCTTCCCGAACGACCGCTCGACCCACTCCTCGACCTTGGGCAGGTACTCATCGATCAACTGCAGCCGGGCTGCGGTCTGGTCCAGCTCCCCGCCGGCAGCGCGGCGGTCCACGTAGTGCTTCACCGTGTGGTGCGAACAGCCGGCCAACTCACCGGCATCACGAAACGACCCAGTCAGGTCGTAGGCATCCAAGATTTCCATGATCTCCTCGGCAGACTTCACATGTCCCTCCTCAGGGGCGAACGGCGCATCAGCACGCCAACCGCACCTGAGGAGGGGCCTCAACCGTGGGAACCGGTGAGGCAGACGACGTCGTGTCGGGCAGATCCCATGACCGTCAGTGGGCAGTTCTCATGTCCGCCACCGGGCAGCTTCGTGGCCGTCTCCGGGCAGTTTCTCGTGGCCGCCGACAGCGGGCGACGTATCTCGGACTCGCGAGCTGGGCCCTCCAACCGGGGTACTCGATGCCGAGAGGCGCGGCCGGAGGGTTGGCGAGGTAGTCGGCAAATCGGCAGCCCGACAGGTGTCGACACAGGTCGACCACCGTGTTACAGGCTCCGCATAGGTAGCCACGGACCAGTCCGGTCAGGTGGTCATGATCGATCTTGGTCGCCCATGGATCCGGACACGTCGCGCACCCACACCCGAGCTCTTCGACAAGCCGGCGTCGGATCTTTGCGCGCGGCCCTTTGCCGTCGATCTGGGGCGGCCAGCGGCCAGCTGCGCGATCGCAGCGAAGCTCGAGCGGGATATTGGCCACATTGGAGACGGGCTCTGCGCCTGATCGCGAGACTTGCGCCTCGCACCAGCGTGACTCGGTGAACCGTCCGAGGCAGGCCGCGCGTGAGCCAGCGAAGAGATGGTAGATGCCGGATCGGTCCGCGACAGCGCGATCAAACGGCGGCAATTGCTCGAACTGCAGCAGGCTCGCCCCACAGGTGTCCTCCAGGTGGTCGAGTGCCTGAGCCAGGTGGAAGCCATCGCGATCGCTGAGGCGCCACGCGAGCGTCTCGCGCCGGCCGGGCGGAAGATCGGCGGCGGTCCGAGCAACGGGGGGCGTGTCCCTGCGCGCCCACTCGTAATGCCCCTGGACGCGCCCCATGCCGCCGAACTGTAGTTGCTGTTGGCCCGCGCGAATTCGGCGATCTGGGGGCGCGTGTGTGTGAGTGCTACGGGGAGGTCGCGGGTCACCGACTCCATGGGACGGGCTCTCTCATCTGCTTCGACTCGTCCCGATTGACCGCCGATAACAATGCTTATGTAAGGTACTAGTCTGCGTATTGCATCGGATGAATCAATCGCGGGCGGCTGACTCACTGCCCCGCTGGCCGTACTTAACCCAGCTCTGACCAGCGGAAACGCAGCACCGAACGTCGTCGTAACGGCGTCAAAC
>NZ_JBWJAR010000036.1:0-7950 GCF_056389225.1 Pseudarthrobacter sp. rb
GCCCGCACCGTCCCGGAGAACACCCCGATGGTCTCCTTCGAGAACTCCCAATACTCGGTCCCGGCGCATCTGCTCGGGGCGAGGGTGTTCGTCCGCTCCCACGGCACCGGGCCTGACGAGCAGGTCATTATCGTCCACCATGGCCCGTCGGGCCCGGTCGAGGTCGCACGCCATGGCCGGGCCAGGCCTGGCAGCCCTGCGATCATTGATGAGCACTTCCCCGAAACCAGGACCAGGATCCCGGGCGACTACGCCGTGAAAGCACGCACCGCCGGAGAAGCCGAGTTCCTTGCCATCGGCGCCGGCGCCAAGACCTGGCTCGTGGAAGCCGCCGCGGCAGGAACGGGCCGGATCAACGTGAAAATGGCCGAGGCCGTGACCCTGGCCAAGATCGCCGGGACCGAGGCCGTGGACCGTGCCCTGGGTGACGCTGCACTGCATGGCCGCTTCGCCCACGGCGACCTGCCCTCGATCCTGAACGCGAACATCCGCCGCACCACCACCCACATCGCGGACGAAACAAGGTCTCTCACCCAAGGCACGAGCGCGTGGGCCGGCCTGGGCGCTGAACCCACAACGGTGAAGGAGCAGAGCCGATGAGCCCGGTCAGCACCACGAACACTACCGCCCCGCCACTGCCGGCCGACCTCGAAGCGCTGATGCGTCAGCTGAAAATGCCCCACGCCCGGGCGCTGGCCCCGGACCTGATTGCGACCGCCCGTGCGCAGCGCTGGGAACCGACCGAGATCATCAAGGCCCTGTTCACCGAGGAAGCCGCAGGCCGGGCCCGGTCGATGCTCGCCACCCGCCGCAAGGCCGCAGGCTTCCCGACCGGGAAGACCTTCGAGGCCTGGGACCCGGCAGTTTCCTCGATCCCGGCGCCGACCCAGCAGGCCCTGCGGACGCTGGAATGGATCGGCCGCAGGGAGAACCTGGTCGTCTGCGGGCCCTCCGGCACCGGGAAAACGTTCTTCCTCGAAGCGCTCGGCCAGCAAGCCGTCGAAGCCGGCATGCGCGTGGCATGGTTCCGGCTCGAGGACCTCGGCGCCCTGATCCGCGCCCACCGCACCGACGACAGCGTCACCCGCGCCGTGGCCAGGATCCTGCGCGCCGAGCTCGTGGTAATCGATGACATCGGCCTGCTGCCGGTGGCCACCGATGCCGCAGAAGGTCTCTACCGGGTCGTGGACGCCGCCTACGAAAAACGCTCCGTCGCGATCAGCTCGAACCTGCACCCGGCCGGCTTCGACGAACTCATGCCCAAAACCCTCGCCACCGCGACCGTTGACCGGCTCCTGCACCACGCCCACGTCTGCCAGACCAGCGGGGATTCCATCCGCCTCACCCAGGCCCTCGCCGGAAAAGGAGTCACCCAACTGAACTAAACGAACCCGACGATGGCCAACCCCACCGAGAACCCTCAGTGGGCAGATCTGTTGGCCATCACCGGGCAGTTTTACGGGCCACCAGCGGGCCGATTAACTGGCCGCCGGTGGGCAGAAACTAATGGCCATTGACACATGGCCCACCAAAAGTTGGTATCAGAAGTGATGCGGAGCTCCGAGGAGCGTGGAGTTAGAGCGGTCGTGGTCATGTCTTCTTTCGTAGCAGCGGTAAACGGCTGGACGTGCACAGTGCTTTTTGTGTTTGTCATCTTCGTTTGCGGTTGCGGGGACTTTCCATGCGTTGCGGGGCGGTGCGGTTCGGGCTGCAGTCGGACAATCCATGGGCTTCTGCGTCGGAAGAATAGTAGGAAGGGCTGTCGCCGACTCCTTACTTGTGAGGCAGCGGCAAGATGTTCGTTGGCGTCCGTGCTGTGGCAGCTGGAAGAGTGTCAGTTCCGGGCGTGCAGACTGTATCGGTAGAGAAAGGCGGCCATTGCGTCGCGGGCAACAGGCAACAGCGGTCGGTAGGTTTTGGTTCCATCCGCTTCCGTCCAGCCTGTCGAGACGCCGGTGGAAGCCAGCCACGAAATCTCCTTGTAGAACTGACTGGAGGAAGGCACGTCCCTAAAGGGAGAAATGATGGGCGGCTCGCAGGCAGGGGACCCTGCGATTCGATACATGAAGGCAGCCATTGCGTCCCGGTTCACTGACTGAAGGGGACGGAAAGTGCGGGAACCGTTCTCTTCAGCCCATCCCGTAGATACACCGGTGGAGGCCAGCCAAGTGATCTCTTTGTAGAAGAGGTTTGACGGGCTGACGTCTGAAAAGGGGGAAACAGAGGGTTCGGTAAACGACGGCCTGCCCGCCAACCTGTAAAGGAACGCAGCCATAGCGTCTCTAGTTATTGGGTTAAGCGGACGATAAGTCCTGGTCCCATCAGTTTCTGCCCAACCGGTCGAGATGCGTTGGTCTCCGATCCACGTGATTTCGTCGTGGAATTGGTTGCCGGAAGGCACGTCCGCGAACACGACATGGGGTATTAGGACGGGGCTGCTTTGTGGGGAGTTCAGCGATGAGCCCGCACTATTGACCGCCGTTGAAGTGAAAGTGTAAGAACGGCCCCCGGTGATATTGCTGATTGTGCAGGATCCGGCTGGCCCCTGGACCGTGCATGACTCGACAGAGTCGACCGCGTGCACAGTGTAGAAGTCGGGCTTCCCGCCGGAGCTGGGTGGCGTGACGGCGATGGAGATGGAATTCGGGCCAGCGGTGACGACGGGCGCCCCCGGGGCGCCGGGAGGTAGCAGGTCCAGCATTACTACGGAGACGTCATTTGAACCGCTGTTGGTCACCAGTGCAAAGCGGCTGTCGGCGAACAAGGCGACGTTGAACGGGAAGGCGCCGACTGGGGTGTTGTGGAGGACTTTCCCGCCGGCCGTGTCAATTACCGCCACGTCCCCATAGCGGTTATCGGCAACGTAGACCCTGCTCCCGTCGGAATTCACAGTGATGCCAACAGGGTTCGCCCCGACCGGGATTTCCTGGACCGCGGTGGCTCCTGCTATGTCGACAACGGAGACGCTGCCAGCGGATTGATTCGTCACGTAGGCGAATTTTCCTCCTGGGTCAATGGCAAGACCGAAGGGCTGTCGCCCGACGGTTGCGATGCCGACCACCGTGTTCGTTTCAGCGTCGATGATGGACAAGTCATTGGAGAAGTTGTTGGTTACGAGTACCCGGCTTGCGTCAGGGGTCACCGCCACACCAAAGGGGTAGCTTCCCACGGGGATCGTGGCAGTCACTGACTTGGTCGAGATGTCGATCACGCTCACTGAGTTGCTGTAGGGGTGCGTGACGTACAGTTGCTTGCCGTCAGGGCTGGCAGCAATGCCGTAGGGATTTGCAGCAACCGGAACAGCCCCGACCACAGACTTGGTGGAGCTATCAATAATCGAGACGCTCGCCGACCCCTCGTTCGTAACGTATGCGAAACGGCCATCCGTGCTCAAGGCGAGACCAACTGGATAGTCGCCCACGGTGACCACTTCCGATACCCTCACGCTGTTGCCGTCTGTGATGTCAAGAATGGAGACAGTGCCCGCTGCATGGTTGGCGACGTAAGCGTGAGTACCCGCAGGAGCTGTCGCTACGCCATAAGGGCTGGATCCCACCGCAACTGTGGAAACAACTTCGTCGGCGTGGGCCCTGTTCGCAGCAAACATGCCGTTACCGACAAGCGCCAACGTCGAAAGCGCGATCGCGGTGATCAGGGCCAGGGCCCGGGAACCCGCGGGGCGCCGGTTTGGAACAAAAATAGATGACAACAACAAGACCACACCCTTATCCGTTGGGACTGCCCATCGAATATGGCTACACGCTCCCTCGCCGATCATAGTGGGCAGCCCGGATACGCGGGAATTTCGATTCCAGGAAGCGTCATCAGGTAAATGCTGTTTGCCGCCGCCAGCTCATTTGACATGACGTCAGGGTGCAGTTTCCGATGGCATTGGCGGCGCGGATTTTATAGTGGGCGATATTGCCGGACAGAAAGTCAGCGAACTCCGTTTCCTTGACCCTTGCTATGGCAGTGAACTTGCCGCCACAGGTGTCGGCTCTCTCCACGACTTAGGAGGAGGCATCGGCTGTGGGTCGCCAGGAGAGTAACGGGACTCGACCGACGGTTCTCACCTCGAGTCCTTGGACAGCTTGAAGGGGTGCCGCTTTCGGTGGAGTCGCAGAAACGGAGCTCGCTAGGCCTGCTCCTGCCCCGTTCGTGCCCGCTATCTGGTAGGCGTAGGCAGAATTGTTGTCAACGTCCAGGTCTAAGTAATTAGTGCTGTCTACAGCCTGTTCTACCGTCGTGTTTGATCCCTCGGTGTTTCGATGGATGAAGATACGTCTCGGCGCCAGGGATAGGGTTCCAGCTGAGCTCCATGAAGTTGGGCGCATTCTTCACCCTGATATTCGTTGCTACTGCGGGGATGGGGGCGGAGGAGAAGCGAAGCGGACGGCGTCTGCTCGCACATACACGGCTGCGCCATCTGCGCCGGGCGCTACATCCGCTACAGGGAGTTCAAGGAGGTCGGTTGCGGCAGCATCAAATTTGTGGAGGCCTGAGCCGAGTTGCTTCCAGCGGCCACCGTGTCTTGTTTGGTCAATCTGGAACTCGGAAACTTCTCCGGCGTGATGGAGTCTGTACATCACCAAGGTTCGGTCCGGGGCTCCATCGGGAAGCCAGACGGCGACCGTGTAGTCAGTTGGGCTTCGTGTACACATTGGTGAGCAGGTCCTCGAATCCGGAAGACGGCAACGTTAGTACAAGGTTGCGGTAGGGCAGCGCAACCGGATTAGCCAACAGCTTCTTGGCCCTGCAGCCCAACCGGTCCCGATAAAACAGCCTCCGCTGCGACCGAAGCACCATCTGAGTCATACCAGGACAACGCGGTCACATTACCGAGCGTCGCTCCAACCTTCCCCGTCTCGGCCGTAGAGACCCATCTCCCGGTGCAGCACCCCGTCATCCCGAGTTCCTATGGTCCTGCCGTCACCCCGACCTGGACGGGGACGCTGCTGTCGGCGGTGGTACCGTTGCCCAGCTGGCCTGAGGCGTTATAGCCCCAAGCACGGACGGTCCCGTCCGACATCAGCGCATGAGCATTCCACCCGTAGTATCCGACTGAGAGGGCTGTCACGCCCGTGAGGCCGGTGACTTGTACGAGGATGCTGCTGCGGGAGGTGGTATTGCTGCCGAGCTCACCGTAGTCGTTCGCGCCCCAGGCGAAGACTGTCCCGTCCTTCATCAGTGCGTAGGCGGCACCGGGCGCTGCGGCCAGTGCTGTGACGCTGGTGAGTCCGGTGACCTGGACCGGCGTGCTGCTGTCGGTAGTGCTGCCGTTGCCAAGTTGCCCGAAGTAATTATCTCCCCAGGCGCGGACGGCGCCATCTGTTAATAGCGCGTATGTCGTGTGCGGGGTGGCGGACAGTGCTGTGACGCCGACGAGTCCGGTGACCTGAACTGGCGTGCTGCTGTTCGTGGTCGTTCCGTCCCCGAGCTGCCCGTGTCGGTTCCATCCCCAGGCACGGACCGATTGGTCCTTTAGCAGCGCGTAGGCGGTCGTACCGTCGGCCGGGTCACCGCTGGCTGTAACGGCGGCGACATTCGTGAGGCCTATGACCTGGACGGGGGTGTTGCTGTTGGTGTTGGTACCGTTGCCGAGCTCGCCGTTCCAGTTTGAGCCCCAAGCGCGGACCGTGCCGTCCTTCAGCAGCGCGAAGGCGGTGTGCCCGGCGGCCGAGAGTGCCGTGACGCCAGTGAGTCCGGTGACTTGGACGGGGGAGCTGCTGTCGATTGTAGTGCCGTCTCCGAGCTCCCCGAAAGCGTTGGAGCCCCAAGCGCGGAGTGTCCCATCCTGAAGTAGGGCGTAGGTTGTATCCCCTGACGTTGAGATGGATTGGACGCCGGTGAGGCCGGTGACCTGGACGGGCGTGCTGCTGTTGGTGGTAGTTCCATTCCCGAGCTGGCCACCTCCGCTCCAACCCCAGGCTTGTACGGTCCCGTCTGTCAGTAACGCGTAAGCAGTGTCAGCGCTGGCCGTGAGGCTGGTGACTCCAGTGAGGCCACTGATCTGGGCAGGGGTGCTGCTGTCGTTGGTGGTGCCGTTCCCGAGCTGACCGTAGAAGTTCGCGCCCCAGGACCAGACGGTGCCGTCCGTCTTGATCGCGTATGCCGTTAGCCCTGAGCTGAGAATGGTTTTGACGTTGGTGAGTCCTGAGGGAGCTGGGAACGGGGTGGGTGCTGTTGGTGTGGGGGTGGGTGAGGGTGTGGGGGTTGGCGTTGGTGTGGGTGTCGGGTTGGGCGCCGGAGACGTAACCGGTGTTCCTTCGCAGGGGTTGGCCTCGGCGAGTTTCCATGTTGCTGTGGTGATGTCCCTCCATTCGGCCTTTAGGCCGAGTATTTCTATTCCGGCGACGACTCCAACTCTTGTTTCGTGCCCGAATTCCAGTGGGCACGACCACGTTTTCACGCCATCGGTCGTGGTGACTGCTATGGCGGCTGAGGCATAGGGACCGGCGCCGAACGTAATGCCGGCGACACCATAGAACTTGATGGTGGCATCGAAGTCCAAGGATGCCCGTGCCGTCAAAGAGCTTGTTGCCTGCACTGTTTTGTCTGTCACGGTGCTTACCGGCTTGGTGTTGATCAGGCTGAAGCTGCCATCTTTGTATTTCATGCCGTGGTCGCTCGAGACAGTATTCGACGAGGTATAGGTAACCTCCGCCGCCCCTTCCGCGCTGAGGGTTGCCTTAATTTTAAGGTCTGCCGTCACGATCACCGGGACGGGTCCCACCATGAACCGGAATTTTGCCCAGAGCGTGCCCAAAGGCGCACTGATGGTCCCCTTCAGGCTCCCCGAAAATTTCTGCTCGTGCTTAGCCGAAAGAGAGGGGGTCACAACTACCGAGGTTTCCTTCAACTTCAGGAAGCTGGTGTCCAGCGTCATGCGTGCTTTGGCTGCAGCGGTAACCGTGGTGGAGACGGATACAGAACCGGAACCGCTCAGGGTCGACGATCCCAGCTCTGCTTTTTGCGTTTTTTCCCATTTGAACGACTGCGAAAAAATGTCGGCCTGGGCAGACAGGGCCTGCGGTGCGACCTGGGGGGCCGCTGCGGTAGTCGTCGTTACGTCCGCCTCGGGAACAAAGGTCGAGGATTCGGGAATTCCGCTTACATCGATGAGCCCCGGGGTCGAGACCACGGCCTCGGGAAGCGTTGCGGGCTGTGTGGTCAGTGTTGTTGGTCCCGCCGGATCGCGGGAGACTTCGGTCACGCGAACGAGTAGGCCATCTGGCGTGGAGGGAGTGATGCCCGCGACCAGTACGTCATTAGGGTGGATGTTCTGCGCGTTGGTCGATGGAAGGGTTATTGCGCTTCCCGAAACTTGCGCGGCATCCAATGCCGCAGGTTGAAGCAATTGGACCTCGGGCGCAAGGGTCACCGTCCCGCCGGTCGGGTCCAGCGGGTTGGACGGGACTTTGGTGGCTGAGTAGCGGTAGAGGAAGGCCGCCATCGCATCACGGGCGATGCCGATGAGCGGACGGTACTCCCGCAGACCCCCGCCGACGTCCCAGCCTGTAGAAATACCTGCAGAAGCGAGCCAGGTGATTTCGCGGTAAAAGGCGGCACCAGTCGTGACATCCGTAAACGGCGACTGGGGCGGCGCAGTGAACTCCCCGGGCTGGGCGAAGCGGAAGAGGAATGCTGCCATGGCATCGCGGGCGATCGGGTTCAGGGGTCGATACTCACGCATACCACCGCCGACATCCCAGCCCGTGGAGATGCCTTTCGAGGCCAGCCACGTGATTTCCTTGTAAAACGCTGCACCAGGAGCAACGTCCGTGAACGGGGAGGACGCCGGGGGCGTGTAGGCGGGTGAACCAGCCTTCCTGTACAGGAAGGCAGCCATGGCATCCCGTGCGATGCTCTGCAGGGGCCGATACTCCCGTACTCCCCCGCCGACGTCCCAACCAGTCGAGATCCCTTCAGCAGCGAGCCAGGAAATCTCCT
>NZ_JBWJAR010000037.1:0-5632 GCF_056389225.1 Pseudarthrobacter sp. rb
AGCTTCTCTGCACTTTGCAACCGGCATGGATTCGGCTCAGGCGCAGCGACATATCACTTTCTGCAGCCATCAAACGGGTCTTGAGAACGGGGCTTTCTGGTCGTGTGACTGCTTGCCTCGAGCCGGGTCGGTCAAGGGCAGTCGCACGCGAAATTGTCCTGTGGAGCCTGACCATACCCCTGACTCTTTGTTGTCGGGGGCATGGTCAGGCCTTGTGGTTCCGGCGGTTAGGAGTTTCTTACCGCAGCTGCAAATTCTGCGGTTGTCCCGGTGAATTTCACCCCACCAGGAGCGAATGGGGTGACCTTGTCGTTGGCAACCTCAAATCTTCCCGACGGTCCTCCAATCACGTAAAAGAGGCCGGGTTCGGGTTGCTTCAGGAACAAGACTTGTTCTGAAACCTTGAACAGCGGGTCATCATCGGTTTGGTGAAGGACGCCATCCACGAGTCCGCCAGTCTGGCGTACGGTCAGTTTCGCTCCAACAGCCACAATATTTCCCGGGTCGTGGACCACCTGTTCAACGGTAAATTCGAAATCAGTAACCGGAATGGTCTTGATGCTTGACTGTCCGATGACGCGCGTAAAGCTGCCCCGGACCGCGACCGCACTATGCGCCTTGAGATCGCCCAGGTTGTTGTAGGCCTCAGCCCAGCTGGCGTCCATTCCGACCGTTTGGGCAGATGTAGTCGCACTTGTGTTTCCCGGTGTGCTCGAACAGCCGACCAGGCCTGAGACAGCAGCGATAGCGACCATTGCTGATGCCGTCCCGGTCACCAGCATCCTCATGGAGTGAGTCTTCATAATTTTCATCATCCTCTTGGGTCGATCGTGTTAGTACAGGGCAACGGAGCCGTTGTTGTCATCCGCGGTGGGCATGTAAATCCCGCAGGAATTACGCGTGGGTGTGTTGGGAGTCATCAAAACGCAGCCATTAGTGTGAGCAAGTCCGATTGCATGCCCCAACTCGTGCGCGGCGACTCCCTGAATGGTGGCTGCCGAATACCCCGACGTGTAGTAATAGTTCAAATAGGCATTGGCATAGCTGAAACAGTTCCCGGTTGAACACCCTGTCAGGCGTAATAGGTAATACCGTCCCAGCCGACGGTAGAGCTGTAAGCGTCGTCGACAGTCAGCGCACCACTACCCGCGTTCAGATAGAGGTTGTCCGGGCTGGCATTCCACGCCCAGCGCCCGTTGTCCCAGCCGGTGATATTAATGCCGTACATGTTCGGCTGATACTGCACGCTGATGTAGGCGCAGCACCCGCTGGTGGGCGTGTTCTCCCATCGGACCCCTTCAAGTGAGTAGGCCTGAGCCGGACTCATTCCCAGTACTGATACCAGAAATATCGCCAATCCGGCTGCCATCCCTCTTAGGCCCAAAATACGCTTGTTTCTGATTGCCACGTGCATAATTCCTTCCTCAAATGAAGACGGGTGCAGTGGGTGCCTCACTTCTGGCAGGCAGGCAAATATGGCCCAACAAATGGAATTTAGGTGGAATTGAATCCAACAAGTTCCGCAATCAGCAGACATCAATAAGTTCTGGATACCCCATAAGTTCGAGGTCGATGAGTGCATGGACCAGCTTCGTCTCGAAGGCTGGATCTCGGCGTAGTAGCTCTGGCCATCCCCCTGAAGCAGAGGATTCTTGCGAATTACACGCGTTTATCCGGCATCGTTGCCTGAAATGTTCTCCCCCAATTTCCCCCCGGATACCTCTGTATGAGATATGGGGTGAGAATATTCCACTGGATGCCGCGGCACAATAGCTTTAAAAATATTCAGTCGAATCTTTACATGACTGCAGTTCGTGAGTGAACGCCTCGATCCCTGACACCTCTAGCCTGGAGAGCATCCAGAGGTTCACTGGGCTCGCCGGCGGTTGCCCGAACCAGCTTGCCGAGTGTTGAACCCGTATATGGGTCTGTGCCGAGTATCGGAGATTTTTGGGCTAGCTCCGCCCCCTGGCGCGGCGAATTAGCTACTTCTCAGATCGGATTGTTGGGATACCTAGCATCGTCTGCCCGAACCCACCGAGTCTTTGAGCGTCGGCGCGTTTCTGTTTGAGGAACTGCATGGTTAGCTCGATGCCTTCTATCTCCCCCAGCCAGCCTTTCGCGTGGGCCAGCTCGCGGCGCGCTATGAGATCGATGTGGATCTCGTCGAGCCGGGAGACCATGTCAGGCTTCACGTGGAGCATGGGGCATCGGATGCAGGCGTGCTCGTGTTCGCACGGGGTGGCGTAGGGTCGTGCGCAGTCCCCGAGCTCCACTTTGCGTTTGTCGAAGTGTTCTTCGAACTCAGCCCATTCGGTCCTGCTTGGAGCCTTGTATTCCCGTGCTGGACGGGCGGCGCGCCGCTCGGCGAGGTGTTTTTGGTAGTGCCTAACGACGTCTTCCCGGAAGACCGTGACGTAACCGTGGGTTGTTTGAATATCGAGGTGTCCCAGAAGTGCGGCGCCGATGTGGATGGGTAGGCCGTTATTGACCAGGTCAGAGGCCAGAAGACGGCGGAAATCGTGCGGTGTGAACCGGCAACCGCCCAGCTCGGGATGGTCGAGGGCGACGGCGTCGCTGAGTTTGGCCAGTTCATCTCGGAGCGTTCCCGCGTTGATTACCTCGGTGCGTTGTCCGATCGTGCGTTGGAAGAGGAACGGCAGCGGCTCGCTGGTGACTCTTTCCGATGGGTTGAAGCGGGTCGCCAGTGGCACGTTCTCCCTGTTCCTGGTCAGGCGCCGGATGATGGTGGCGATAACGTGGAAAAGGTCGGGGCTCATGGGGATGACTCGTTCCCGATCATTTTTTGAGGGAGCGACGACCAGGAGTGCGACGATTTCGCCGTTCGGCCGGATGTATTGACGGATGCTCAGCTGCGATAGTTCCAGCAGTTCGTCGCACCGGAGGCCGGTATGCCTCAAGGTCTCAACAGCCGCCCACTGCCAAAACACGCCATCCTCGGTGAACGTCACATTGATCTTGCGGTTGGTGGACAGGTCGAGCACGCGGACGTTCGATACTCCATGGAAGCGGCGGTGCCTGGCGTCGCCCTCGGTGTAGAGGCGTTGATACTGTTTGCCGCCGACGGTAATGATCTCGTCTTTGCGGGTTTCGCCGGCGGCTTTCAGAAGTTCCTGGAAGTGATCTTTGCGTTCTGTGGCGGCGGCGATGAATGCCGGGAGTACTGGCTGGAGGAGGCGGATCCTAGCGTCCATGCGTTCTTTTGCGCGGCGGGCGGCTTTGCCCAGCGTCCGGGTCTCTCTGCCAGCGATCGGGCACGGCGCTACCCATCGGGCCCAGCGTTCTGGTTCTTCGGCCGCCCAGCCCTGCAGGTCGAGATAGAAGGCCCTGATATTCGTCATGACGGCTTCGAGCTGAAGGCGTGGCTTTCCATCGCGGCGGACAGCGACAACCGCCCGCCAGCTTTCGTAGTTCTCTTGTGAGATGACGAAGGTCGCTTGGCCGGGGTTGATCTTTTGGAGGCCTGTCCAAAACTTCCCGCAAATGTCTTCTGAAAGGTCCCGTAAGGTGGCGTAGTCGATGTCGTGGCTGCGCCGGGTCAGGTAGGCAACGAAGACGTCGCGGATGTCCGGATTAGTGACGCTGTGCTTGTCGACCAACTCAGCCGGCGTCTGGGCCGGGGATCGCATCGCCGCGCGGAGAGTTGGCGGGACCTGGGCGGGAAAGTGCCCGGATTCGGACATCACCCGCCAGGCAAGGTAACCGACGTGAGTTTCATACCCGCCGCCCCAGCCGCCCTCGCGCGTGGCGATGGCGTAGTGCAGCAATGCTTCCGCGCTCAGGTCAGCGAACCGGATTCCCTGCGTCGTCAGTGCTGATGCCACATCCATCCGGGCGCAGCGTTTGAAGTGATCAGATGTGTCCTGCTGTTCAACCAGGGCAAGGAAGCGGTCCAGATCGGAATCGTTTTGTGCTTGCTCAAAATGCTCGTGGTAGCGGACGAACGAGTTGATTTTGAAGGCTTCCAGCGAAGGGCGAATGACACGCAGGCAGCACAGCAGCATCAGAGAATGCCCCAGCTCGCCGTCCAGACGGAAGTTTCCCGTGGTCAGCTCGCGTATTTTGCGGTGACCATCATTGAACCCCGACGAGATCCATTTCTCCTGCCAGGTCCGTCCGGAGTGCCTCACGAGATAGGACAGCAGCCATTTCAGCCCGTGGTGGCGCAGTGATTCACGTGGCTGCTTGCGCGGCCATATCGTGTCCGTCAAGGCGATGATGCTCTCGGGGCTTGCCGTGTCCAAGTCACCGCGAGGCCATGGCGGAATTTCCGGTCTCGGCGCAGGAGCTGCGATGATGACGGTTTGGTTCCGGGTTCTGCCGGGAACAGCTGCGTTTACCGGCCGCTGTTGTGGCCGCTTGAGGGCCTTAGGCACCGAACACCACTGAGAAATCGTCGGGGTCGTAGCCCGGGGTCAGCGTTGATTGAGGCCGTGGAGAGGCCATGTGCTCTTGTACTTTTTGGAAGACCTCATCGACCCGAGGGCGTAAATAGGGAGCCATCGAGGAGACTTGTCGGTGCCGGCTCACGGCCATGATTTCAGGCAAGGTCAGATTCGGGTCAGAGACCATGCGGTTGATAGTCGTGTGCCTGAAGTCATGCAGTGACCAATCTGTACCCAGCACGCCATTCACCCGTTGCAGCATCCGGCGGGCAGCGTGATATGTCAACGGCCGCGGTTTGCCATGGAGCGCCCGCCAGATCAATTCATCTGGCCTCGGAACTCCGTGCTCATGGAAGTACAAGGTCAGATACTGCAGGGATTCCGGTGAGACAGGCACCGGTTCCAGGACACGGGATCCTTTAGATACGACCCATACGCGTTGCCCGGCCCAGTCGATCTGATCACCGTGGACGCCGAGCAGCTCACTCGCCCGGGCGCCGGAGGACACATACATACTCACCAGGGCACGATCACGGTTAGTCCGCAGAGCCTCCATCAAATCTTCGAAAAGGTCATCCGGGATGGAACGGGGCAGCCATTCGGACTTCTTCTGCCGCAAAGGAGCCCGATTCGCCCGTGGCGCTGTTTCCGTCCGGCCGTGATGAACCATGCGTCTCCGCCCGGCAGCCTCAGGGACCGGGTTTATCAGGGGTCCACGACCGAATCGTGCGTGGTAGGAGTAAAAGGACGAAAGCACCGTAAGGGCGTGATTGATCGTTGCCGGAGCATAGCCCCCGGGCAAGGGACGCTTACCTGTGCGCGAATTCCTCCCCCGGCTACCGGTCCCCCGCCGCTGAGGATTCACAGCGGACCGCATCCACCCCACAAGGACCTCGACCTCCGCACGAGTCGCCTGCTCCCATCCAGCGCCGAGCAGACCAAGAACACGCCACCACCTGAGCAAGTCATTACCGTAAGAGCGCACGGTCAAAGGGCTCATATCGCTCAGAACGAGATCACGGAGGAACACTGAGAAGTCCTCGATCTCTTGCCCCTTGTCGTCGATGACGACGTAGGGCAAGAGGCCCTCCGTTCTTGGGACCACTACGCCTATCGCCATAAGGCCAATCTGTCCCTCGAGTAGTTTGAGCCGCACTTCGTCCACGAGAACCACCTCTCCGGAGAACCCTGATCCAGACTCTACGATGAAGTTCAGTTAACAGGAC
>NZ_JBWJAR010000038.1:0-1945 GCF_056389225.1 Pseudarthrobacter sp. rb
TGTGTCTGTTGTTTGAGAACTCAATAGTGTGCCAAGTTTGTTGATACCGATTATGTATGTAATTGGTTGAATTTGCCGAATCGTGCCGCCCCTGTGGTGTGGTTTGGTGTTTTTAGCTGGTTTCAAATTTTGTGCAGTCTTTGTCGCCGTTATTTCCGGTGGTTTTGGTTGTGTCTGTTTGTTTTCAACGGAGAGTTTGATCCTGGCTCAGGATGAACGCTGGCGGCGTGCTTAACACATGCAAGTCGAACGATGATGCCAGCTTGCTGGTGGATTAGTGGCGAACGGGTGAGTAACACGTGAGTAACCTGCCCTTGACTCTGGGATAAGCCTGGGAAACTGGGTCTAATACCGGATATGACTGATCATCGCATGGTGGTTGGTGGAAAGCTTTTGTGGTTTTGGATGGACTCGCGGCCTATCAGCTTGTTGGTGGGGTAATGGCCTACCAAGGCGACGACGGGTAGCCGGCCTGAGAGGGTGACCGGCCACACTGGGACTGAGACACGGCCCAGACTCCTACGGGAGGCAGCAGTGGGGAATATTGCACAATGGGCGCAAGCCTGATGCAGCGACGCCGCGTGAGGGATGACGGCCTTCGGGTTGTAAACCTCTTTCAGTAGGGAAGAAGCGAAAGTGACGGTACCTGCAGAAGAAGCGCCGGCTAACTACGTGCCAGCAGCCGCGGTAATACGTAGGGCGCAAGCGTTATCCGGAATTATTGGGCGTAAAGAGCTCGTAGGCGGTTTGTCGCGTCTGCCGTGAAAGTCCGGGGCTCAACTCCGGATCTGCGGTGGGTACGGGCAGACTAGAGTGATGTAGGGGAGACTGGAATTCCTGGTGTAGCGGTGAAATGCGCAGATATCAGGAGGAACACCGATGGCGAAGGCAGGTCTCTGGGCATTAACTGACGCTGAGGAGCGAAAGCATGGGGAGCGAACAGGATTAGATACCCTGGTAGTCCATGCCGTAAACGTTGGGCACTAGGTGTGGGGGACATTCCACGTTTTCCGCGCCGTAGCTAACGCATTAAGTGCCCCGCCTGGGGAGTACGGCCGCAAGGCTAAAACTCAAAGGAATTGACGGGGGCCCGCACAAGCGGCGGAGCATGCGGATTAATTCGATGCAACGCGAAGAACCTTACCAAGGCTTGACATGAACCGGAAAGACCTGGAAACAGGTCCCCCACTTGTGGTCGGTTTACAGGTGGTGCATGGTTGTCGTCAGCTCGTGTCGTGAGATGTTGGGTTAAGTCCCGCAACGAGCGCAACCCTCGTTCTATGTTGCCAGCACGTGATGGTGGGGACTCATAGGAGACTGCCGGGGTCAACTCGGAGGAAGGTGGGGACGACGTCAAATCATCATGCCCCTTATGTCTTGGGCTTCACGCATGCTACAATGGCCGGTACAAAGGGTTGCGATACTGTGAGGTGGAGCTAATCCCAAAAAGCCGGTCTCAGTTCGGATTGGGGTCTGCAACTCGACCCCATGAAGTCGGAGTCGCTAGTAATCGCAGATCAGCAACGCTGCGGTGAATACGTTCCCGGGCCTTGTACACACCGCCCGTCAAGTCACGAAAGTTGGTAACACCCGAAGCCGGTGGCCTAACCCCTTGTGGGAGGGAGCTGTCGAAGGTGGGACTGGCGATTGGGACTAAGTCGTAACAAGGTAGCCGTACCGGAAGGTGCGGCTGGATCACCTCCTTTCTAAGGAGCGCCTACAGCTACCGGCCTGGATGTATGTCCGGGTGTGGGGGTTGTCAGGAAGCAAGCCCGTTGCGCAGGCGATTGTCCTGCGGCGGGTGCTCATGGGTGGAATATCAACAAATAGCGGCCGTTGTGTTGTCGTGTCCTTCTCTAGTACGAACCCCACCTGGTGGTGGTTCTGGAACGGTGGGCGTGGTGATGTGGTGGTTTTCGTGTTTGGCACACTGTTGGGTCCTGAG
>NZ_JBWJAR010000038.1:2045-5436 GCF_056389225.1 Pseudarthrobacter sp. rb
TGTTTGTTTCTGGTTTCCCTGCCATGACGGTCCACGCACGTGTGTGTGGGGTGTGTGGTGTGGGGTTGTTGTTTGAGAACTACATAGTGGACGCGAGCATCTTGTATAAGAAGCAATTTCCAAGATAAATGAACCTGGATCTGGCTGCACTCTTTGGGTGTGGTTGGTTTTCATGGTTCTCTCGAAAATGTTTTTGATCTTTGTGGTCAAGTTTTTAAGAGCACACGGTGGATGCCTTGGCATTAGGAGCCGAAGAAGGACGTAGGAATCTGCGATAAGCCTGGGGGAGTCGATAACCGGACTGTGATCCCAGGGTGTCCGAATGGGGAAACCCCGCCAAGCGCGCGAGTGACTTGGTGACCCGTACCTGAACACATAGGGTGCGTGGGGGGAACGCGGGGAAGTGAAACATCTCAGTACCCGCAGGAAGAGAAAACAATAGTGATTCCGTTAGTAGTGGCGAGCGAACGCGGATCAGGCTAAACCGTTCCATGTGTGATAGCCGGCGGGCGTTGCATGGTCGGGGTTGTGGGACTTTCCATACCAGTTCTGCCGGGCTGGTGGGGTGTGATGTGCGCGCATAGGTGAACGGTTTTGAAAGGCCGGCCAGAGAGGGTGTTAGTCCCGTAACCGTAATGTGTTTGTACCGCCTGTGAGAGTATCCCAAGTAGTACGGGGCCCGAGAAATCCCGTGCGAATCTGTCAGGACCACCTGATAAGCCTAAATACTCCCTAATGACCGATAGCGGACCAGTACCGTGAGGGAAAGGTGAAAAGTACCCCGGGAGGGGAGTGAAACAGTACCTGAAACCGTGTGCTTACAATCCGTCGGAGCCAGTCTGATTCTGGTGACGGCGTGCCTTTTGAAGAATGAGCCTGCGAGTTAGTGTTACGTCGCGAGGTTAACCCGTGTGGGGCAGCCGTAGCGAAAGCGAGTCTGAATAGGGCGTGTGAGTGGCGTGATCTAGACCCGAAGCGAAGTGATCTACCCATGGCCAGGTTGAAGCGACGGTAAGACGTCGTGGAGGACCGAACCCACTTCAGTTGAAAATGGAGGGGATGAGCTGTGGGTAGGGGTGAAAGGCCAATCAAACTTCGTGATAGCTGGTTCTCCCCGAAATGCATTTAGGTGCAGCGTTGCGTGTTTCTTGCTGGAGGTAGAGCTACTGGATGGCTAATGGGCCCTACAAGGTTACTGACGTCAGCCAAACTCCGAATGCCGGTAAGTGAGAGCGCAGCAGTGAGACTGTGGGGGATAAGCTTCATAGTCGAGAGGGAAACAGCCCAGACCACCAACTAAGGCCCCTAAGCGTGTGCTAAGTGGGAAAGGATGTGGAGTTGCCCAGACAACCAGGAGGTTGGCTTAGAAGCAGCCACCCTTAAAAGAGTGCGTAATAGCTCACTGGTCAAGTGATTCCGCGCCGACAATGTAGCGGGGCTCAAGTACACCGCCGAAGTTGTGGCATTCAGATATTTAGCTAAGCCCTTGTGGTTCAGGCGTCTGGATGGGTAGGGGAGCGTCGTGTGGGCGGTGAAGTCGCGGTGTAAACCAGCGGTGGAGCCTACACGAGTGAGAATGCAGGCATGAGTAGCGAAAGACGGGTGAGAAACCCGTCCGCCGAATGATCAAGGGTTCCAGGGTCAAGCTAATCTGCCCTGGGTAAGTCGGGACCTAAGGCGAGGCCGACAGGCGTAGTCGATGGACAACGGGTTGATATTCCCGTACCGGCGAAAAACCGTCCATGTTGAACAGGGGATACTAACCGCCCGAGACCTGCCCGACACCCCTTGTGGGTGAAGGGTTTTGGTGGAGCGCGGGACCTGATCCTGGGAGGCAAGCGTATTAACAGGTGTGACGCAGGAAGGTAGCCGAGCCGGGCGATGGTTGTCCCGGTCTAAGGATGTAGGGCGAGTGGTAGGCAAATCCGCCACTCATATGGCCTGAGATCTGATGGGACCCCCGTTTGGGGGGATTTGGTGATCCTATGCTGCCGAGAAAAGCATCGACGCGAGGTTTTAGCCGCCCGTACCCCAAACCGACACAGGTGATCAGGTAGAGAATACTAAGGCGATCGAGAGAATTATGGTTAAGGAACTCGGCAAAATGCCCCCGTAACTTCGGGAGAAGGGGGGCCCCAACCTTGATCGGACTTCGCGTCCGGGAGGGGATCGGGGCCGCAGAGACCAGGGGGAAGCGACTGTTTACTAAAAACACAGGTCCGTGCGAAGTCGCAAGACGATGTATACGGACTGACTCCTGCCCGGTGCTGGAAGGTTAAGAGGACCGGTTAGCCTCACGGCGAAGCTGAGAATTTAAGCCCCAGTAAACGGCGGTGGTAACTATAACCATCCTAAGGTAGCGAAATTCCTTGTCGGGTAAGTTCCGACCTGCACGAATGGAGTAACGACTTCCCCGCTGTCTCAACCATAAACTCGGCGAAATTGCAGTACGAGTAAAGATGCTCGTTACGCGCAGCAGGACGGAAAGACCCCGAGACCTTTACTATAGTTTGGTATTGGTGTTCGGAGTGGCTTGTGTAGGATAGGTGGGAGACGTTGAAGCCCGGACGCCAGTTCGGGTGGAGTCATCGTTGAAATACCACTCTGGTCACTTTGGACATCTAACTTCGGCCCGTAATCCGGGTCAGGGACAGTGCCTGATGGGTAGTTTAACTGGGGCGGTTGCCTCCTAAAAAGTAACGGAGGCGCCCAAAGGTTCCCTCAGCCTGGTTGGCAATCAGGTGTCGAGTGTAAGTGCACAAGGGAGCTTGACTGTGAGAGAGACATCTCGAGCAGGGACGAAAGTCGGGACTAGTGATCCGGCGGTACATTGTGGAATGGCCGTCGCTCAACGGATAAAAGGTACCTCGGGGATAACAGGCTGATCTTGCCCAAGAGTCCATATCGACGGCATGGTTTGGCACCTCGATGTCGGCTCGTCGCATCCTGGGGCTGGAGTAGGTCCCAAGGGTTGGGCTGTTCGCCCATTAAAGCGGTACGCGAGCTGGGTTTAGAACGTCGTGAGACAGTTCGGTCCCTATCCGCTGCGCGCGCAGGAAATTTGAGAAGGGCTGTCCTTAGTACGAGAGGACCGGGACGGACGAACCTCTGGTGTGTCAGTTGTACTGCCAAGTGCACCGCTGATTAGCTACGTTCGGATGGGATAACCGCTGAAAGCATCTAAGCGGGAAGCTCGCTTCAAGATGAGATTTCCATACACATTATGTGTGAGAGGCCCCCAGCCAGACCACTGGGTTGATAGGCCGGATGTGGAAGCGAGGACTAACGACTCGTGAAGCTGACCGGTACTAATAGGCCAATAACTTACACCACACAGATACATACAAAATTCTGCTTGCGTCCACTATGTGGTTCCCAACCAACAACCCCC
>NZ_JBWJAR010000039.1:0-5210 GCF_056389225.1 Pseudarthrobacter sp. rb
CACCACGCCGAAACCATCGCCCGGCACGTCGCCGCCGTCCCCGGCAGCGTCCACAGCGTTATCTGTGTGCTGTCAACAGTTCTGCGCTAGATTCCGCGGATTCGTTGTGTCAACGACGTCCACGACTTGGGGTGTTTGTCAGTGGTGGTTCCGGTCAGCGTTCGCCGGGAGGGTCTCGCCGGATCCGGAGTGCAACCCATAGGCCGCAGCGCCGGCATATGTAAGCGGGTTCCGACCCAAGAGCGTGCATTTTGGAACGGTGCTTCAGCCTCCTGCAGCACGAGCAGGCCACGGATTCAGAATCCATGATCGCGGAGGGCTGTAGTGAGTTGGTCCATTGTTGGCAGGCCGGCAAACCCGTTGGGGGTCATGTAGATGCGGCAGGCCAGATCGGCTGAGGGTGCCCCGTCGGGGAAGATATCGGCTCCGTTGACGGTGATGGTGGGGGACCCGGCAAATCCGGTGCCCTCAATGTCAGAAACGGACTGTAGCAAGCGCATGTGAATTTTGGTATCGGTGTGATCCAAGGCAGCCAGCGCTTCTTCGAGGAGTCTGTGTGCACTGGCTGTGTTAGGGCAATGGTCAATGTGGAGCAGTTCCAACCTCATGCATCCATTCTCTCCCGTGGTGTGGACGGGCGGGACCTCGTTCCTGTTGGCCCCGGACGTGGCTGTGTTTGTGACCTCATGCCAGGTCAGATGGGTTTGGGGCGTCGCCGAACCGGATGCTGGTGACGTTTGAGGGTTGGCCTGCGAGCTCGCGCAGTGCCGTGCGTTCGATCGTGAGGTCGTCTTCGAGGCCGCGCACGGTTTGCCGCAGCTGGGCGACTGTCCGGGAAAGGTCCGTGTTGGTGGCGATGAGCCGGTCGATCTCCTGACCGCGTTGTTCGTAGAGTTGCCGGAGCCGTTTCTCGTCACGTAGCTCCAGCTGCGCTGCCAGCCCCGCGTCGAGTTTGAGGTTCAGTTCACGGATGTGGCCTTTGAGCCGTTTGATGGTCTCGTGCGCGTTGACCAGATCAGCTGCCCGGGCGGCCCGCAGCGGCGGATCATCGAGACCGGTTTGTGTTTGTTGGTGCCGGCGGAGGGCAGCGACGAGGTCTGGTTGGCTGTAGAGGTATTGGCGGCTCACGCCCGCGGCCGCGGCCAGGGTGGAGGCGGTGAGGGAGAGTCCGCGGTCCGCAGCGGTTTTCAAGGCTGCCACAACGTCGTGGTGCTTACGTGCCGATGCCTGCGCGCGTGCCCGGGCCAGCGCGGCGGCGTTCCCCTTGGCCGGGGTGTGGCCGGTGGTCATAGCTCCCTCAGCTCGATCTGTTTGTTGGCCAGTGCGGCGCTGCGGGCGCGGCGCATGACTTCGGACATGGTCTCGATTTCTTGGCGTTGTTCGGGCGGGAGCTGGGCGAGCCGTGCGCGCATGGTTGCCAGCACTTTTTCGTAGTCCGTGATCAGGCCCCGTTGGGCGTCGAGGAGGTAGGCGGCTGTGTCGGAAGCTTCGGCGATGCGCAACTGGGACCGGAGTTTCAGGATCTCCTTTTCGATCTCCGGGATGTGGGAGGGGTTGGGGCGGAAGAACCCGCAGCCGGCGCACTGATACCGGAGCTGGCATGCGGTGCCCCCGGCGGCGACGTTGCTTGGTTCTGCGCAGTCTCCGTAGGGGACCGGGGTGATTTTCAGTTGCACTCGCCCGTCACCGATCCCGATCTGGCGGCCGTGACGGTCGTGGGCCAGAGGTGCGAGGGTGCTCACTGCCTGGCGGCGGCGTTTTGAACTGACCTGGTAGTAGCCCATCGTGGTCGCCATGGAGACGTGGTCCATGAGCTGACGCAGCACGTCCGGGTCCGTGCCGTTGTCCGCATGCCGCTGCGCGTAAGCGCGGCGGAAGTCATACGGTTGGACGCTGGCGAGGTCGAAGTCGACCGTGTTCCCGTCCGGATCCAGCACCGGACCGGGAACGGGCGGGAGCGACTCGGCGAACTTATGCAGGATCCGGGCCAGGTATGTCTCGCCGACGTGTGGGATGTTCTCGTCCTTCAGCCGGCGCCGACCGGTCGGGAACAGGAAGGAGGACCGGATGCCGAGTTCTTCCCGGACTCCTTCCCAGCGGCGGATCGATTCCACGACCGGTGCTTCGACCGGGAGCTCTTTGATGGCTCCTCCGGTTTTGTGAGCGGTGTAGCGCAGCAGCCAGCCGCCGTGCCGGTCCTGCAGCAGGCAGTCCGTGCCCAGAGAGGTGATCTCGCCCGGCCGTCGCCCGGTTTCCATCAAGAGCTCCAGCACGCACCGATACATTTTGGTGTGCCTACCGACCGTCATCTGAGCGGTATGGTTGCGCAGATGCCCGATCACCGCGGCAGGGGTGACCCTGTCGTTTTCGACTCTTTGGTCGTTCCGGTCCCGCCGCGCCGCCCTCTTATGGCCTGCGTAGTTCTGCGCGAAGCTTTCCGGGATCTGCTCCCAGATACCCAGCCGCCTGGCGGTCCGGCAAAGCTCCCACCACACGGCATGGCTTGATTGTGAGGCCCTGATGGGCCAGCGGGCATCGAAGCGGCTTGAGATGGCCGCCATGTCTTCGTAGGCCAGCCGGGTTGGCTCGATGCCCGCGTCGCTGCGTTTGGCACGGAGCACCGCGGAGGCCTCGGCGCAGGCGGCGAAGCATCGCTGGACGCGGGGTCGGGGCTCCAACGTTGACCCGAGCCAGGCACGGAAAGCCGCGGCGAGCCATGGCTGGGAGATCTCCGTCATGTCCAGCGGAGACCCGGCAAGGTCGGCGTTGGGGTGCGAGTTCGTCACCCGCAGCGGGAGGTCCTGCAAGTAAACCAGATCCGCCTGCAGCGACTCATACCCGGTGAACCTCCGCAGGCCCTTCTCCAAGACCAGGATCCCGACCGACCGGACTCCCTTGAGCCGTGTGGCGTGCTCGTGCGCGCGGAAACACTCCAACAGATCGGTGTGCTCGTCATGGCGGGCGTCGTTGATAAACGGCCGCAACTTGTTCACTATCAGCCTCCCGTAACCACGGGTCGAGTACTGCTGAAGGACGAACAGCAGTTCAGTGCGCATCGGCTCCGGCAAGGACCGCAACGGCAACTGATGGCGTTCCAGGACACTGTCGGATTCGGTAAACCCCGTCACGGTGAGCGCGGGGTCCAGACGCTGTGCCGCCCGCAGCCCTGAGTCGTGATAGTCGCAGAGCCCGCTGGAGAGGGGCATGGAGAAAACCCGGTCACAGCCCTGCACCGGGCATGGCACCGAGGGGTGGGCCACTTTCCCTCGCCGGTCGGTGACGAACGCCGCCAACAACTCATCGGTGACCGGCAGGCCCAGGGCTTTGCAGCTCTTGGTGAAACGGTAGTAGTGCGATGGGCAGAGCCCACGGGTCGTCTGCGCCCGCCCGCAACGCCGTCCTGTCTCGTCGTGAACCCCACACAGCGCGAAGCCCCGCGTGGACCGCCCTTCCAGGGGATCCACTTTCGGCCGGGTCCGGGCGTACTCGTCGACCGGTAACCCTGCCGCCCGGGCCCTTCTCACGCACGATTGGCAATACGCCAGGCGGGCGGCCTGGTTGGCGCAGCCGGGCCGGTCACAGACTTTGAAATCGGTGAGTTCGTTGAACGGGTCGATCGTCAACACGCCCCGGCCCGGGTCCCAGGAACCGACTTCCCAGTCATCACTGATCATTCCGGCCAGAAATTCGCACCAGCCGGTGCCGGCACCGGATGGGGACGGAACAAGTTCCTGCGCGACGGCACTCATGCGCCCGCCCTCGAGAATTGCGGAAACTGGACTGCCGGGTTGGCCACCGCCGCCCGCAGCGACTCCTCGGAGGCGTGCGTGTAGATCAGCGTCGACGCGATCGACCGGTGACCCAGCAAAACCCGCACGACGTCAAGATCTACAGGCTCGCACTCCAGCCCGCGCAACCAGATCGTCGCCCTCGTGTGCCGCAGCACATGCGGACGGATCTTGAACCCCAGCAGCTTCGACAACTGCCTGAACAAGTCCACCACCCTCGCGTAGCTCAGCGCCTGTCCCGCCGTCGGACCATCCAAGGCAACGAAAACGTTCGGACCCCGGTCATCACCGACCCAGCCGATCCGCTCCCGCAGCGCCTCCTGGTAAGAGAGCGCGAGCTCCGCAGGCAACGGGACCACCCGCAGGGACTTTGCACGGGCCCCGTTCGCCGAACGGTTGCGCACCACATGAACATGCGGCCCCTTCACCTGGCACCCATGCGGCCGGTTGTCCGCCAGCAGGTGCAGATCCTCCCGGAACAACGACAACGCCTCACCAACACGCAACCCTGCGAAGTAGAGCAACTCCACCAAGAACCGGTCCCGCGGGCGCAACGAAAGCGCCAGCAACGCCCGCCGGTCCGCTTCCTCCGACAACCACGCCGGCGCCCTCGGCGGCTCCACCGATCTGACCCGCAGCTCCTTCGCGGAAACACTGCGCATCCGGCCGCGTTCCCCACCCCGGGGACCAGGCCGAACGAACTGCTCTTCCGACAAACGGGCCACTAAATCCTTTGACACAAGACCCTCCAGCGCAGCCCACCGGTAAAACTCGACCACCGCAACCAGCCACGCACCGACCGTCGCGGGACGTCTAAACGTCGCCGCCCCCGCCCCATGCTGCACGGGGGTCACCGACAGATGGTTCTTCCACCGCACCATCACCGAGGACCTCGCTTGAGTCCAAGCCAGCCCCTGAGTTGGAAGCCAGCTCAGGAACCCCGCAACCCTCAGCCCGTAGTTGCGCACCGTGTTCGGCGAAGCGCCGCACTCAACCAAAGACCGCAACCAGTCACACGCCCCCGGATGAATCACCCCGCTCCGCCGGTCGAACACGACGGCCAAGTCCACTCCGGAAGTGGACCGCACCCAACGAAACCCGAACGCTCCAAGAGCAATCATGGGAGCACCCTAAAGGCAGCCACTGACAGCGAAGCCGACGTGTCCACCACAAAGAAGAACCAACCTGTCACTGACAACCGAGGACGCTGTTCCATGGCTACAGATAAACAGCGCCAACTCCGCAGGCTGCCACCGGCTCCTGAAAGAAGGCGGCGCGGCACTGGTGACAGACGCGGCCGAGCTGACCGAACTGCTCGCCAGCTAGACCCATTGTGGTGGCCGGTCCCTTTGGGGGCCGGTCACCGCGGGCGGTCCGCCGTCGTGGCCGGCGTTTGCTGGTGGTTGCCGGCGGCGGACCGCC
>NZ_JBWJAR010000040.1:0-2071 GCF_056389225.1 Pseudarthrobacter sp. rb
GCCGCTTAAGACGCGGCAGGACAAGTAAGGAAGTGGGCAGATCTCATGGCCACCGGTGGGCAGTTCTACTGGCCGTCAGTGGGCACTTTCGTGGCCGCCTACGGGCAGTTTTTCATGGCCGCTTACAGCCATGCAGCGGGAGAACTTTGAAATCGTCTACCCGGACGGAACGTTGTGGGCGGGCCCCGTTAAAGAACAGCAGAGGGTACCGGGTCAGCCATTGGCAGACTCTGAACGACGTTCGTCAAAACGATATCGTTTTGAACTACGCAAACCCCTACATCCGCGGCCTCAGCCGGGTAGCTGCCCGTCCTCGTCCTGCTTTTCCGCCTAGAGGCTATAAGGAACCTTCCGACACCGAGGGCATCCTGGTTCTCACGGAACCGCTCCGAGAAGTTCACATTCCGTGGACCCACGCACGCGAGATGCTGCCATCAGGAGAAGGACCGCTCACCTCGGCGCGAGAGGCGAGAAACGGCTACTTCTTCCCACTAAACCATCAGGCTGCCTTGGATCTGCTACAAGCCGCAGGTCTGATCTTCCTGACCGAGAACCCAAGCGAGGAATGGGAGCCTCCATCAAGAGACGACGTAGCTCGCGTTACAGACCGATGGAGTACAAGTGTTGACCGAGTGGAACAACGCTTTCTGCGGCGTCAACAGATCGAGTACCGCGGCAGTTCGTGCTCCCTTTGCGGGAGTGAGTTGCCCGAAGAACTGCTTATCGCTGCCCACATCAAGCCCCGTTCCGTGTGTTCAGAGAAGGAACGCATGGATATTCGAAATGTCGCCATGCTGGCGTGTTTGTTCGGCTGTGATGCACTTTTCGAACTCGGCTACCTCATCGTCAACGGAGCAGGAATTATCGAAGCCGGACGACCTGCGCCCACAGCAGTTAAAGAGCGGGCAGAGGACATCATTCAGCGAAGATGTCGGGCGCACGACCAAGCGTCGGGCCAGTACTTCGCCTGGCATCGAGAACATCATCAACGTCAGCCCAACCCCACGCTTTGAAAAGACAACCTCCGCTGCCTAGGTACGACGACACGCCCTGCGGTGGGTGCGGTGGGTAAGCGTCGTCACTGACAGCCTCGCCTGCGACGACTACTTACAACAGGTAGCTGGGAGGGCCGGCCAGAGATCGTTGCCTTATCCGTAGACCGGGTCCAGGTGACCGAACCGCTCACAGCCGACCCGACCCGCTACCTGCGGGCGAACCGGTACATGAAGGCTGCCATGGCGTCCCGGTTGATGGATTGGTGCGGCTGGTAGGAGTGGCTACCGTCAGGGTCGACCATCCGGTCGAGATACCGCTCTGTGCAAGCCATGCCATTTCTTTGTCCAACTGCTGCGTGGTCAGTACATCGTTGAATGGTGAATCCGTGGGCGGGGTGTTGCGGGGATCCTGCCGTGCGGTCCCCTCCGTGCCGCTGCCTATCTTGCCCTGGACATCAACCCAAAATGACCCACCCGCTGGTCACGGATCTTGCCGTTGACGGTGGCCCCGTTGCGGCGACCTGCGGGGTGTTGAAGTTCAGCAAGCAAGGCTCATCAATAGCAGTCCAACCCAACGCCTTGGAAACGACAGCCGCCGCCGGCAAGGAGAAGACCACACCCCTTGCTTCAGCTGTATCTAAGCTTTGTCGTCGAAAGCTGGGCCGGCGACGCGTACCTGCACCAGGTAGCGACGCGGGAGCCTTCGACTCATATGACTGAACCGCTCACAGCAAACGCGTTACCTCTAGGCGGACCGGTACATGAAGGCTCCCTGGCGTCCCGGTTGATGGATTGCAGAGGCTGGTAGGAGCGGCTGCCATCAGCGTTGACCTATCCGGACGAGATACCGGTATCAGCCAGTCAAGTCATCGCCTTGTAGAACTGCTGGGCAGTAGACACATCCTTGAACGGTAAAACCAGGCCAGGTTAGTCGCTCGGCGAACGCCGGGCTCCGGACTTCCGGAACCCGGCGTTGGCCTGATGGACTCTTAGAGGGCGCCGAACTTTGTGTTGAAGCGATACATGAAGGCGGCCATCGCGTCCCTGTTCACGGACTGGAGCGGACGGTAGGTCTT
>NZ_JBWJAR010000040.1:2171-5191 GCF_056389225.1 Pseudarthrobacter sp. rb
GGTGCCGTCAGCTTCGGTCCAACCGGTCGAAATGCCCTGCCCGGCGAGCCAGGTGATTTCCTTATAGAACTGTGAACTCGTGGGCACATCCGTGAAGGGCGATGTGACCGGGGCCGTGAATGCAGGTTTACCAGCCAGCCGGTACATGAAGGCGGCCATCGCGTCCCTGTTCACGGACTGGAGCGGACGGTAGGTCTTGGTGCCGTCAGCTTCGGTCCAACCGGTCGAAATGCCCTGCCCGGCGAGCCAGGTGATTTCCTTATAGAACTGTGAACTCGTGGGCACATCCGTGAAGGGCGATGTGACCGGGGCCGTGAATGCAGGTCTACCAGCCAGCCGGTACATGAAGGCGGCCATCGCATCCCTGTTCACGGGCTGGAGCGGACGGTAGGTCTTGGTGCCGTCAGCTTCGGTCCAACCGGTCGAAATGCCTTTGGCCGCGAGCCACGAAATTTCGGTGGCGAACTGAGAGTTGGCAGGCACGTCGGTAAAGGCAGGCGCGGCAGTTGCCGTGAACGTGTGGCTCCAGGAGGCCACGGCTCCTGGAGCTAGGACGTATCCTGCCCGCGCCTGGGCGGTTACGCCTACAGTTCCGCTTCCCGGATAAGTGCCTGCCGTCACGCTGGTCCCATTCACGCGGTAGTCAACCCCGGTTGTGGCAGGAATCGTGTAACTGCCCGCGCCGTCCGCAAATGTCGGGGGAGCCGGGGTGACCGGCGTCGGGCTGGGGGTGGCTTTGTAGGAGAGCTCCCCAATCGCCGTATCGGCGCCGGCCTTGGCACTTACCGGTGTGGAGGCTTCCTCCGTGGTGACGTTTCCTGCGTACAGCTTTCCAAGGGAAGCCCGGCTGGTGGGCGGGGTGACGTCAACGAGGTAATTCCCTGTGCTGAGGCCTGGGACGCTGAACTTACCGGCAGCATCTGTCTGGGTGGACCGGGTCACGAGTGAACCGTCCTTGGTGTAGGCGTGGATTTTCGCTTGCGGCAGTGGCTGGCCGGTATCGTCGGTCACTGTTCCGCTGATGCTTCCACCGGTCACGAGAGCGGCATTGACGTCCGGCAGACTCTGTCCCGTAGAAACGGTGAGCGGGGTGGCGGCTGCGGTGCCCGCCGATTCAGGTTTGTTCTGGTAGAACTGCGCTTCGGAGAGGGAGTAACCGCTCGCCCGGTTGAAGGCGATCTTGTAGGAGCCCTGCGCAAGTCCCCCGATGCTGTAGGCACCTGTCAGGTCTGTGCTCCCTCTTTGTACGGTGTTGCCCGAGTTATCCAGCACGGTCACGGGGGTGTAGCCGCTGCCGCCAGTGATGGTTCCGCTGATAGTAGCGCCCTTGACCAAGGTGGTGTTTATTCCGGTCAGGTCCTGACCGGAAGCGACGGTGACAGCGGTGGCGGTGTCAGCAGAGGAAGCATTGGGGTACCACTGCTCCAGTGCGCCTGAAGACCCTGTAGAGAAATCCACCTTGTAGGACCCAGCTGGCAGGCCGATGATGCGGTATGTCCCGTCGGCCGCCACGGGGGAGTATCCCGCGTACAACTGTCCGGCACGGGCGTAGACGTAGACCGAATTCAGGTTGATCCCGGCTGGCGCCGTGATGGTTCCACTGATCGTGGCGCCCTTGATCAGAGTGGTGTTAATTCCAGTGAGATCCTGACCGGTCCCGACACTGACGGCGGTGGCAGTGTCAGCAGTTACGGCGTTCGGGTACCACTGATCGACCCCTCCTGAACTCGCAGCCGAAAGGTTGAGTTTGTAGGATCCCGCCGGTAGCCCCTTCACCTGGTAGCTTCCGTCCGGAGCGACGGATGAATATCCTGCGTACAGAGACGCAGCATCATTCGTGCGTGCATTGACGTAGACAGAGGTGAGGTTGACCCCCGGGGGCGCGGTGATGGTGCCCCCTATCGTGGCGCCCTTGACGAGGGTGGCGTTTATTCCGGCGAGGTCCTGGCTTGTGGTCACGGTCACTGCCGTGGCTGTGTCTGCTGAGGAAGCGTTGGGGTACCACTGCCCCATCGCCCCGGAATTCCCACCGGAAAAGTAGATTTTGAAAGATCCTGCAGGCAACCCAGTGAGAAGGTAGGTTCCGTTGACGGTGACGGGAGAAGATCCCGCTTGCGAGGTCCCGTCTTGGGTCCTCGCATAAGCAGTCACGGAGGTGAGATCGACGCCGGCCGGCGCGCTAATGGTTCCGCTGACGGTGGCACCCTTGATAAGGGCGGTGTTTAGTCCGGTGAGGGCCTGGCCGTCGGTGACGGTAACGGCGGTAGCGGTGTCAGCAGAGGAAGCACCGGAGTACCACTGGTCCAGCGCACCTGAATTTCCAGAAAAGTACAGTTTGTAGGACCCTGCCGGCAGGTTACTGATACGGTAACTGCCGTCACCGCCGACGAATGCGAACCCTACATATGAGGAGTTTGCGTCAGCGGTGTATGCGGTTACGTGGACGGAGCCCACATTGACGCCCGTTGGTGCGGTGATGGTTCCGCTGATGGATGCGGTAGTCGCCGCCGCTTGCGCAGGAATGTTTCCTGCCAGCAGCAACGTCCCGAGAACAATGGCGAGAACAGCGTTCAGGCGCCGAAAGATAGCCATGCGAGCAAACATGAAAGCCCCCAAGATTCACGCGGGGGACATTTTCCGCACCGCGGTCCACAGATAATGGACGAATCGTACTGTAACGCACGGTGACATGCTGGCACCATTTTATTTTTCGACATGAACGTCGTCAGACTCTTCATGAAGCCCAGGAAGAAGACATCGCGTGAATGTCGAGGAGAAACATGGAAGACAAGGCTAAATTTACGGTCAAAGATCGCGCCGCACCGTTGTGCATAAGTGTCGTGTGCGCGTCAGTTCTGGTATTTCAGCCCGGGGGGTTGTTCCGCTTCGTATGGTGTAAGCGGCCATGAAAAACTGCCCGTAGGCGGCCACGAAAGTGCCCACTGACGGCCAGTAGAACTGCCCACCGGTGGCCATGAGATCTGCCCACTTCCTTACTTGTCCTGCCGCGTCTTAAGCGG
>NZ_JBWJAR010000041.1:0-5057 GCF_056389225.1 Pseudarthrobacter sp. rb
ACGATGGCCAACCCCACCGAGAACCCTCAGTGGGCAGATCTGTTGGCCATCACCGGGCAGTTTTACGGGCCACCAGCGGGCCGATTAACTGGCCGCCGGTGGGCAGAAACTAATGGCCATTGACACAGCAGCACGCAGGAACTAAAGAAGAGTTATTGGAGAAAGGAATCAGCATGACTGATCTAGGTTCCGCGCAAATGCGCTGAGTGCTTGGGCTGGTTCTAGCTATAAGTGGAGTTCTGGCGGCCTTGTTTTCGGTTGCGTGGATCTTCTGCCGGCGTGGGGTTTGGGCTGACAAAGCCGGGCGGGTTCGCTGGTGTAGGCGGCAAAGAGCAGTGACGTGGCGGTGGTATCGGACGTGAGGTAATGCGCGACCGTCCGAGCATAATTTGGGGTAGCGAGGGGCCCATAGCGACTGGAACCGGCCGGCACCGCACGCAATGGGTATCGACTCACGAGGCGTGGGGATACGGGAATGCCGTGTGCACCGGCAATAAGGGACGCAGGGGAGACCCTTTCCGGGCGGTTGGCTGCAGGGGAAGCGCGGTGTTCCGGCGGCTCAGTTGCTGGTAACGGAGTAGCCAGGGGAGGTGACTGCCTCACGGACAACGGCAATGTTGGCTTGAGCGTTGACAACCAGACGCGAACGGCCGCCGCGGACGAGCTCAACAGATGCCGGTGCCACACCTTCGAGTGCCGAGACCGCCTTCTCCACAGTCTGGACACAGTTCCGCAGTTTAGGCCTTCAGACGCCCCGCGGCCTGTCACGATTGGGTGTCGAGGTAGTCCAGTATCGCCTGTGCAGTTTCTTTCGGGGCGCTCATGTGGGGGCAGTGCCCGGTGGCCTGAAGCTGCACCAGGGTGCTGTGTTCCAGGTTCTTGTGCAGGTAGGCGCCCACTTCGGGCGGGGCAAGGCGATCGTTGGAGCATTGCAGAATAAGGCAGTTGGTGTGCAGTTTTCCAAGTTCAGGCCGGGTGTCGGAGAAGAAAGTTACTTCGGCGAAGTGCCGTGCGATGGCCGGAGTTGTCCGGCAGAAGCTGGCCCGCAGGTCCTCCGCTAATTCCGGCTCTTGTGGGTTGCCCATGACGATGGGGGCTAGAGCCGCGGCCCAGGCAAAAAGATCGCTGTCCAAAGATGCCAGCAGGCCCTCGATGTCTTCCCGCGAGAAACCGCCGACATAGCCGTCGTACGGGTCGTTGGTATGACGGGGTGATGGAGCAAGCAGGATCAGGTGCGAAAACCTTGTTGGTTCCTGCGCTGCGGCGACCACGGCGATCATCGTGCTGACACTATGTCCGACCAGGATGACGTCCTCAAGTTCGAGGGCGGCGCAAATTTCCAGCAGATCCGTCGCATACCCGTTCAGGGACCCGTACTTCTCCCAGTCATAGGCGCTGATGTCGGAGTGTCCTGCGCCAACATGGTCAAAAAGCACCAGCCGGTAGTAATTCATGAAGTAGGGGAGCAGCTTCTGCCACATGGTCTGATCGCAGCCGAAGCCGTGGGCAAACATCAATACAGGCCCGTCCTCCCGGCCCAATAAGGTGACGTTGTTTCGGGCGATTACCGCAGCATCTGCTTTGACCACATTCTCACTGACCCTCACGTGGGGTGGCATTTCTTCCCAGACTATCCACGGAAAATAGAGAAATCCTAGGCTCCAGCCACTATGACGTCCAAGGGCCGCCTGCTGATTGCGTGACTTCGGCCCCTACAAGCGTCGCTGGCCGCGCGCCAAGGTCCCATTTATTGCACGGCTCTTCACTAGGCCCTCGCTAAGGCGGACCACGAGTCGAAGGGATTACCGTGCATAAGTGCCATCCTGCCCCAGCCGGCTTTGAGCTCCTCCATCTGACGGCGGTGGGCAACGTGCTGGTGCCGGACCTGAGGCTAGTGTGCCGCTGACTTCTTCAGCTCCTGCAGGATTTCCAGTTGGATGCGGTTGATGGATATCAGGAGTTCAATCTCTTCTTTGGCCTCGGTGTTGGTGTCGTAATCGTGTTGGGCCATGGCCGCGGCGATCGCGTCCTGTCGTTTCGCGGCGATGAGCAGAATTGCGCCTTGGAGACCTGCCAGCATGGAAAGCAGAAGGTTCAGGAGAATATATGGGTATGGGTCCCACGCGTTCGAGGCGAGCGCCCAGGTATTAATGGCGGCCCAGACGAGCATGAAGCCGATGAAGCCCGAAACGAAGGGCCAGCTCCCCATCCCATTGCGCATGATGTCAGCAGCGCGTTGTCCCCTGCTTAGCGTGGCTTTGTGTTTGTCGTGCCAGGTTTTCTGTTGGTGGCTCATGACTCAGCGTAGACCTGGACAGGGAGTGCTGCGGCCCGACCTGATCTTAAGAGGGAGCTGCCAGGACGGCCTTCATGCGTCGGCGGTGGTGGCGGAACAAGAATTCAGTGGCGACGCAGCCCAGGAACGCGATTGCAGCAGGAGCTGCAAGGTGTTCCCCGGCAAATGGAGTGAGGTCGAAGAATTCTTGGATAGGGGGCACCGTCACAATGATCGTAAGCGCAACGTGCATAGCACCAATGATCAACACGCGCCACACATTCAGAGGCCGGGATAGGACCACCAGCACCCACAGGGCAATCAATGTCAGCACAACCACGGACATGGTCCGAACCGTGGTGCCGGTACCGTAACCGCCTGCCAGGGACAAGGCATTGATGCTTAAGACGGCCAGGCAGATGATGAGGCCTGCGGGTATGGCAAAGGACAGTGAGCGCTTCAGGAATCCGGCCTGGTAGCGGGTGGCATTGGGCATCAGGGCGAGGAAGAAAGCCGGGATCCCGATGGTGATTCCGTCCGTTGCCGAGAGCTGCCGCGGCAGGAATGGAAACCCCCAGAGCAGAGCCCCGAAGGTAACGGAGAGAAGGACCGCATAGGCGGTTTTGGTGAGGAACAGCATCGAAACCCGTTCGATATTGGCGATGACCCTCCTGCCTTCCGCGACAACATTCGGAAGCCTGTCGAACCGGCCATCAAGCAAAACCAGCTGTGAAACTGCCTTGGTCGCAGCTGCGGCTGAATCCATGGCGATTCCCAGGTCGGATTCCTTTAGCGCCAGCGCGTCATTAACGCCGTCACCGGTCATGGCGACGACGTGTCCCCGTCTTTGCAGCGCCTGGACCATTTCCTTTTTCTGGGCTGGAGTGACCCTGCCGAAAACGGTTTGGCGCTCCATGATATCGGCCAGTTCTTCCGGGTCTTGCGGCAGTTGACGGGCGTCGAATCCACCGTCGGATACCACGCCGACTTCGCGTGCAACCGCGGCGACCGTTCGGGGATCGTCTCCGGAAATGATCTTGACTTTGACGCCTTGGTCCGAGAAGTACGACAGGGTCTGCGCTGCATCCGGGCGGACTTTCTCCCGAAAGGTCAGGAGAACAACGGGAGCAGGAACGGGCGGAAGCGCTGCTTCGTCCCCGTCCAACCCGGAAGCTGCCACGCCTGAATGGGCCAGGACCAGCGTCCTTAAGCCAGTGGCGGCGAGCACGGATGCGGCGCCAAGTGCACGATCTGCGGCGGCGGTACCCGCGGCAAGGACAATTTCCGGTGCTCCCAACAACCAAGTCCCGGCGACAGAGGTGCCGGAGGGGAAGCTGACCGCACTCCATTTCCTGGCGGAGGAAAAGGGGACGGAGGAGAGAGGGAGCAGGGTGCCGTCATCCCGGAAGCCCGCTTGGAGGCACCGGGCGGTTGCGTTGCCGTTCGGATCTGCCCCGAACCAGCCGAGTACTCGCTCCCAGCCCGGCGGTGGGGGTTCGCCGAAATCGTGAGCCGAATCAAAAACGATCCTGCCCGCGGTGAGGGTGCCGGTCTTATCCAGGCACAGCACGTCCACCCGGGCCAGCCCCTCCACCGCGGCCAGCTCCTGGATGAGCACCTTTTGGCGCGCCAACCTGACCGCACCCACGGCGAAAGCAACACTGGTCATAAGCACCAGGCCCAAAGGAATCATGGCGATAACGCTCGCCACGGCGCCGATGGAGGCAGTTTGCCAGCTTCCGGTCGCGATGGCCTGCTGCCAGCCGCCCTGGCCCTGCATCTGACCGTTAATAACGATGGCCATAATGGGCACCAATGCGAATGTGATCCATCGCAGGATCCGGTTCAAAGCCTGACGGATTTCAGATTGGACCAGCGAGAAGCGCTTGGCTTCAGCAGTCAGCCTGCTCGCGTAGGACTGCGCGCCTACCCGGATAACGCGGGCCCTGCCCTGTCCGGTAACGGTGCTGGAACCGGAGAGAACTTCAGTGCCGACGCCCTTTTGCACCGCGTCGGATTCACCCGTCAAAAGTGACTCATCCACTTCCAGGCCGGTTTCGTCAATCACGACAGCGTCCGCAGGGGCCTGGTCTCCCGCGCGGAGTACCAGGATGTCGTCGAGTACGACGCTCTCGACGCCAATCTCCTGAACAACCCCGCCCCGGATCACCCGGGCCCGCGGGGACGTCAGGACGGCGAGGTTATCGAGCGACTTCTTGGCCTTGTATTCCTGCACCACTCCGATCAGGGCGTTGCTGACGGCCGCGAATCCAAACAGTGCATCCCGCCATTGGCCAAGCAGCATGAGCAACAGGAAGCTGGCGGCGACAATCGCATTGAAAAGAGTCAGGACGTTGGAGCGGATAATGTCCCAGGCGCTTCGGCTGGAAGGATTGGTGACAAGGTTGGTCAAGTGCCCGTCGATGCGCAGGGCAACCTCGTCGGCCGAAAGTCCCTCAGCCTGGGGCTTGGCCGCCTGCCGGAAGACAGTACGGTCCTGTTTGGTCATTCCGCCCTTCCCGCCTGACGAACAATGGACAGCAATCGGGATCATGCCCGAACCGCGTTTAACGTGCACCGACGCCCAAGACGGTGGCCGGAAGGCCCGCCGGGTGGAGAGAACCGGATGTTCACTCACGACGCCCGGGATACCGAGTCTAATACGAAAGTAGGGTTCGTCAGGCTGCGGTGACCGGGGTGATGGTGACATTGAAGCCGAGGTTGTTGAGCTTTTTGATCGCGTTGTTTTTGGCTTTGATCGGGTCCAGACGGGTGAAGTGGT
>NZ_JBWJAR010000042.1:0-4602 GCF_056389225.1 Pseudarthrobacter sp. rb
AGACCCACAGCGCCGATGGTACTGCACCCGGGAGGGTGTGGGAGAGTAGGTCACCGCCGGAACATCATTCATGGTCGAGGCCCCAACCACACACGGTTGGGGCCTCCCACATTTAACAAACAAAACAACCCCTGACTTGCTCCATCAGGTATGGTCCCCAAAACCCCCGGTTAGCAGCCATATTTGATGGCGCATCTGGCTCAGCCGCCTAGACTTACCGTCTATGACCCCCCAGATCCCAGGACCCAGGGGCAAGCGGGCCACCATCCTGGATGTGGCAGCTGCAGCCGGTGTATCACGCCAGACCGTGACCCGCGCCATGAATGACATGGCCGGCATCAGCCAGGAAACCAGGGAACGGGTCCAGGGACTCGCAGCGGAAATGGGGTACGTCCCCAGCCGCTTTGCGAAGGGCCTGGTGCAGGGCGCCCGGACTTCTGTAGGACTCGCCATCCCGGACCTGACAAACCCCTATTTTCCGGCCTTTGCCTCCAGCGTGGTTGAGGCGGCCACCGAGCGCGGCTGGAACGTGGTGATGGACGACTACGGCCATGGCACCGGCAGCGCCGTAACTGCCGCTGCCCGGCTCGCGCCCCAGGTGGACGCACTGATCGGCTACTTCGCGCCGCACCCTGACGAAGCGCAGGCGCTGATGGGCCGGCGCCCGGTCGTCGCCATCGACTACCCGGGCACGGACACTGCCGGCGGAATCTCCTTCGACTACCGTCACGCTGCCCGGCTCGCCCTCACACACCTGTCGTCCCGGGGTTGCAGGAACATCATCTTCCTTGACTCTGACCAAGGCAATAACGCCAGCAGCCGGAGTACGGCAGCAGCGGCCGAGGCCGAACAGGCAGGCGTGCACCTCACCCGCCTCCCGGCGGAGCCGTCCGCGGCCGCTGCCAAATCAGCCATCGCCCTCCTCCCAACGGGCGGCAGCCGGGTCGACGGCATTCTCGCCTTCAACGACCTGATGGCAGCAGGCGCACTGAAGGCGCTCCAGGAAGCTGGCAGGTCTGCCCCGAACGATTGTCCGGTCATCGGCATGGACGGGATACCGCTCGGTGAGCTGCTCACCCCCGAGCTGACCACCCTCTCGCTTGACCTTCGCGCGGTGGGCCGCGCCGCCGTCGGACTCGTGGACGGCTTGCTTTCCGGCACAATCAAGGACCGCAGCGCCGAGGCCTTCCTGACCCTCCGGCATCAGCTTGTCCTCCGGCAGTCCGCCTGAGCCCTACTCAAATGGAAATCGACAGGCTAGGCTTCTTCTGCAGCACCGTGAACGTTCACGCACCGTACTCCTCCCCGCCAAGGAAGACACATGCCATTGCACAACCGAGCCGAAACTGCCGGTAACGGCTCCGCCGCCCCGGCCCCCTCCCGCTCCCTGGATCTTGGTGCCGCGGAGGCCCGGGAATTGGCCTCTGCGGCACCGGGGCGGGGAAGCCTTCCAGCACGGGCGTACCTCGAATCCGACGCACCCAGGCTCTCACTCAATGGGGAATGGAAGTTCCGGCTGAGCCCCGGAATCCGGACGGCACCCAACGACGGGTGGCAGCGCGGCACCGGGCTGTCCGGCTTCACTGCCCTTCCCGTCCCCTCGAGCTGGAACATGCACGGCCACGGCTCCCCGGCCTATACCAACGTCCAGTTCCCCTTCCCGGTGGAACCCCCGCACGTGCCGGATGCCAATCCCATTGGCGACCACCTGGTGGCCTTTGAGGCAGGCCCGGAGTTCCTCCCGCACGCCGTGCTCCGGTTCGATGGCATCGATTCTGCCGGGACCGTGTGGCTGAACGGGGTGGAACTGGGGACTACCCGCGGGAGCAGGCTGGCCCACGAATTCGATGTCTCCGGCGTCCTGGTCGAAGGAACCAACATCCTGGCGGTCCGGGTGGCCCAGTTCTCCGCCTCGAGCTACGTGGAGGACCAGGACATGTGGTGGCTCCCGGGCATCTTCCGGGACGTGACGCTGCAAGGCCGGCCGGAGCACGGCATTGACGATGTATTTGTCCACGCGGGCTACGACCCGGGAACGGGCGCCGGCTCGCTCCGCGTTGAGGTGACCCGCTCGGGGCAGGCGATTGACGCCGTCGTCCGCGTTCCGGAACTTGGCCTCGAACTGGCCGCCGGGGTGGAGCAGCAAGTTCCCGGCGTGGAACCCTGGTCTGCTGAAACCCCACGCCTCTACGACGCCACTGTCAGCAGCCCCGGCGAGACAGTATCGCTGCAGGTGGGCTTCCGGAGCATCACCATCGAGGACGCCCAGTTCAAGGTGAACGGCCGGCGGATCCTGCTCCGCGGCGTAAACCGCCACGAGCACCACCCCCGGTTTGGCCGCGTTGTGCCGCCGGATGTGGTGGAGGCCGAGCTGCGGTTGATGAAGCAGCACAATATCAACGCCATCAGGACCTCGCATTACCCGCCGCACCCCGAGTTCCTTGCGCTGGCGGACCGGCTGGGGTTCTATGTGGTTCTTGAATGCGATCTCGAAACGCATGGCTTCCACAGCGCCGGCTGGGCACACAACCCCAGCGATGATCCGCAGTGGGAGGCCGCGCTGCTGGACCGGATGCAGCGGACGGTGGAGCGCGACAAAAACCATCCTTCCGTGATCATGTGGTCGCTGGGCAATGAGGCGGGCACCGGCAGGAACCTGGCGGCCATGTCGCGATGGACCAAGGACCGTGACCCGTCCCGTCCCATCCACTACGAGGGCGACTGGTCGTCGCCCTTCGTGGATGTCTACTCACGGATGTATGCCAGCCAGGCCGAGACGGAGCTCATCGGGCAGGGCATCGAGCCGCCCCTGGAGGATGCCGCACTCGATGCGCGTCGCCGCGCCATGCCGTTCATGCTGTGCGAGTACGTGCACGCCATGGGCAACGGCCCCGGCGGCATGAGCGAGTACCAGGAGCTGTTCGAACGGTATCCCCGGCTTATGGGCGGCTTCGTCTGGGAATGGCTTGAGCACGGGATCACCGTCCCCTCCCCTGGCGGCGGCCACCACTTCGCTTATGGCGGGGACTTCGGTGAGGAGATCCATGACGGGAACTTCGTCACGGACGGGCTGGTGGACGCCGACCGCAACCCACGTCCCGGCCTGCTGGATTTCAAGAAGGTGATTGAGCCGCTGCACATCGGGGTGGCTGACACCTGGGCCGGCTTCACCGTGCGGAACGGGCAGGACTTTGCGGACACATCCGCCTTCCGGTTCCAGTACAAGGTGGAGGCCGACGGCGGCACGCAGCTGGAGGGAACGGTGGCAGTTCCGCCGCTCGCACCGCAGTCCCGGGCTGTTGTGGAGCTGCCGGCGGAGGTGGCCCGGTATGTGGCGGGCCTGCCGGAGAGCCAGCCGGCCGTACTCACGGTCAGCGCCGTACTCGCCGCGGACACTGCCTGGGGTTCTGCCGGCCATGAGGTGGCGTGGGGGCAGGCAGTCCGGGCGGTGCCGCCACCCGCCATGCCGCCGGCCGAAGAACCGGTTGACGTTACCGACCAGGAACTCCGGCTGGGCCCTGCCGTATTCGACCGGGCCACCGGCATGCCCACCTGCATCGGTGGCCTGCCCGTGGAAAAACTGGGCCTGGTCCTGTGGTGGGCACCCACGGACAACGACCTCGGCCGGGAGTGGGGAAGCGCGGACGAGCGGCCCCTTGCCATCCAGTGGAAGGAGGCGGGACTCGACCGGCTGCACACCCGCCTGCTGGGCATCGGCGCCGAAACAACGCCCGACGGCGGCGAGCACCTTCGCGTCAGCACGCGCATGGGAGCGGCGGACAAACAGTTCGGGGTGTTGGTTGACTATGAGTGGACCAGCAGCGCCGGCTCCCTGGCCTTGCGGACCCATGTCACTCCGGTAGGGGAGTGGCTCAACGCCGGCTTTGAGGTGGAGTGGGCGAGGCTCGGGCTGGAACTTGTGCTGGGTGCCGGCACAACCACCGTGGGCTGGTTCGGCCAGGGCCCGCACCAGAGTTACCCGGACACCGGGCAAGGCACCCGGACAGGATGGTTCGAGCTGCCCCTCGCCGACCTGGACGTGGAGTACGTCCGCCCCCAGGAGTCGGGGGTCCGGTCCGGCGTGCAGTCCGCGGTAGTGAGCACGGGTGGCAGGAAGCTGCACGTTTCCGGCGCGCCCTTTGCGCTGACAGTCCGGCCGTACAGCATGCAGGCCCTGGCAGCAGCAACCCACAGGCCGGATCTCATTCCGGACGGGCGCACCTACATCCACCTTGACCATGCCATGAGGGGTGTGGGGACAGCAGCGTGCGGGCCCGGCGTTCTGGAGCCATACCGGTTGAAGCCGCGGGCGGCGGACTTCGAGCTGGTCCTCCGGGTAACGGGGAACGGCGTGCAGCAGATGTGAGCCACTCCATAAAGGCGGCCAACTGACGCAAGAGGGGCGAAAACCCCTGCCTGGGCAGCGAAAAACCGCGTCATTCCGGGGTTTAGGGTGGCCCGTGCGGCCCGGTTTAGCCCGATTTGCGGTGGGGGTTGTGTGCGGGTATTGTTTTCTGAGTCGCCGCCGCTGAAGCGGAAAAATAGCGGCCAACCCCCCTTTTTGAACGGCCTGGAAAATGGTTCGCTTTTATGCGTGCTGTT
>NZ_JBWJAR010000043.1:0-4585 GCF_056389225.1 Pseudarthrobacter sp. rb
TGCATACTGCCTCCCAAGCTCTTGCCATTGAGCGGCAAGCGAGCGCTCAACCTTCCTTGGCCGAACGTGTTTCGAGGCCCAAAACTCGTGCCATACTTGGCCTCATGCGGTTGAATTTCCTATCCGTGAACCCTTCAGCACTGTTGTGCATGGGCCATGGCAGTTCTGACGTCTGACGTGAACACGCAACACGAATGCAAGAGCATCCTGCCGAGGCCCGGTGCACTGCGGTTGCGTCTGACGTCTGACGTGCAGCGTCTAACGTGCAACGTCTGGCGTCTGATCCTTTACAACAGGTCAGACAATCACAGTCTGAACAATGTGCACAAACCCTTGTCCTGGCACAGATCAAAGCGGAACAACAGCCGTCGGTACGCAATTTGCAGACCATTTGGACAGGTTTTCAAAACCATCCGCTGCTGCCACTGCTCCCGAGGCTGCCCTTGAACAAGTCTGCTGATACCGCCGCGCCCGACTGCACCCCTACCCCCATGCCTACCCCGATGGAGCGGGTGGACCGCTTTTTCGAACTGAGTTCCCGGGGCACTACCGTGCAGCGGGAGTTGCTGGCGGCGGTGACCACCTTTGCCACCATGTCCTACATCCTGGTGGTGCATCCACTGATCATGTCCGATGCCGGCATGGACAGAGCCCAGGTGCTCACCATCACCGCCGTGGTGGCGGGGGTTTTTTCCATTCTGATGGGGCTCATGGCCAATCTGCCCATCGCCGTGGCGCCCGGCATGGGCGCCAATGGACTGGTGGCCTACACCCTCATTCTGGGCCTTGGCGTGCCCTGGCAGGGCGCGCTGGGGCTGGTGTTCTGGAGCGGGGTGGTGTTTCTTGTCCTCACCCTCACCGGCATCCGGCGGCTGCTGCTCGATGCCTTCCCCGATGCCCTGCGCCGGGCGCTGACGGCGGGCATCGGTCTTTTCATCATGTTCATCGGCCTCAAAACGGCGGGCATTGTGGTGGCGGCCCCGGCCCCCTCCCTGGTGCAGATCGGCGTGGTCACGGCACCCACGGTGCTGCTGGCGCTGTCCGGCATCCCGATTGTCATGGGACTCATGGCCCGGCGGGTGCCCGGGGCGATCATTCTCACCATCATACTGCTCACCGCCATCGGCTTTTTTATCCCCACAGCCACAGGTTCCCTGACTCCGATGCCGAGCGCCGCCCTGGCCCAGCCGACAGGCTTTGGTGACCTGTGGCTGGCGCTCGATTTTGGCTATCTGTGGTCGCATCTCGGCATTGCCCTGCCAGCCATGCTGTCCCTGGTGTTCATGGACCTGTTCAGCTCCCTCGCGGCCATGAACGCCCTGTGCCAGCGGGCCGGTCTTGTCGATGACCAGGGCGCGATGCTGAAGCCGACCGAGGCCCTGTCGGCGGATGCCATGGCCGCCATCGGCGCCTCCCTGGCGGGCACCTCCACCGCCATCTGTTTCGGCGAATCCGCCGCCGGTATCGAAAGTGGCGGGCGCACCGGCCTTGTCGCCATTTTCGTGGGCCTGTTCTTTTTCCTGGCCCTGTATCTGAACCCGCTGATTCTTATCATTCCCGCCGAGGCCTCGGCCCCGGCACTGGTGTTCATTGGCCTCTTGATGTTCGTGGAAGTGGCGCGCATCGATTTTTCCGATGTCATCACCGGCGGCGCTGCCACCCTGACCCTGATCCTGATGGCGGTTACCTCCATCAGCGATGGCATGGCCATAGGGCTGATCGTCTACGCCATCGCCATGGTGATCACCGGCCGCGCCCGCCAGGTACACCCCATCGCCTACGGTCTTGCCGTGGTGCTCGGCGCCTACTACGTACTGCTGCCGCCGCTATGAGCCGAGGCGTTGTGACTGTGGGCCTTGGCTTTGTGACCGCAGTTACCGGATAATCCCTCGCCATCACCGGGGTTGGTCTTGCAAGGAGATTGGTCTTGCAACGGATTGGTATTGCAAGACCTCCGCCAGTGAAAACATCCCTGTCCCGTAGCAAGATCCGGTGCATCGCAACCATTGCCATGCAGATCGGGAGCTGCCTATCATCGAGAGCTAGTTATCATCGAGAGCTGGTTATCATCGAGAGCTGCGCATTATCGAGTTATCGAGAGCTCTCCATGATCAGGGCTGCCCATGCCTGGCTCGCCAGGCCGAACATTGAAACTCGAATAGTCAAGCTCGAACAGTCAAGCTCGAACATTGCGCTCTTCTGAATTATTGACGGTATGACATGACCAAAGAACCAGGCACCAGAGCTCTTGAAACCCGGAAAAGAATCATTGCTGCGGCACTTGAACTCACCCTGCGACAGGGTGAAAGCGGCATCACCATGACCGAGATCTACAAGCTGGCAAACATTTCCAGAACTTCCCTGTACCGCCACTTCAGCACTGTCGAAGAAATCCTGACCAGCATCTATTTAAAGATCAGAAGCGAATTTGAATCGGGCCTGCAAAATGCCATAGAGGCAAACCCTTCGGCGGAAAACCGGCTGGATGTGGTGACAGATTACCTGCACCACTTCTTTACCAGTGACCTTGCCCAGAAGCTCAGCGCCGCCAATACCAGCTACCTGAAAAAATTGAGCCTTATCAGTTTCGATGCCCGGGTCGACATGTACAAAAAAGTTCTGGGGCCGTATTTCGACATTGCCGAACAGCAAAAAGGCGCGCCGGTGGACCGGGATCTGGTCGCCTATTTCATCACCCACTACTATGCATCCATGGCACTCTACGGGGGTTATGGTAGACCCGAGGCAATAAACCTTTTGCTCAAGAAACTCATCACCGGCCTCAGCATGGTGTGACACCGGTGCCCCGTCGAAGGGCTGCCACCAAAGGATCGCCGTAAATCACCCGGCGAAACACCCCGTCCGCAGCCCGGGCCAGCTCCATTTCATCAAGGCCCGGAAATTCACCGTTGCGCCACACCACCTTGCCGTTGATCACGGTCATGTCCACGGGGCCGGAAAAACCCACTTTCGCGGGCAGGCTCCGTGGATCGTGGTTGGCGCCGATGTATTCGATCCGGTTCAGATCGACGGCAAAGAAATCCGCAGCCCTGCCCACGGCGAGGGCGCCGAGATCAGGCCGGTTGAGGCAATCCGCACCACCCTGGGTGGCCATGCGCAGAAAGTCATAGGGAGCTGGCACCGGATGCTGGCGCTCACTGGCCTTCAGGCACTGGAGCAGGTAGGCAAGGCGGATGCACTCGGCGAGGTTCGAGCTGTCGTTGGAGGCGTGGCCATCCACCCCAAAGCCCACCCGCACACCTGCCGCCGCCATGGCGGGAATGTCGGTGACTTCGGCACCCACCAGAAACACCGGCGCCGGGCAATGGGCAACACCGGTGCCGGTGGCGGCAAGGCGGGCGATGTCCGCTGCGGTGAATTCCCAGCCGTGGGCGAGCCACACATCCGGCCCGACAAAGCCCCGGTTTTCGCACCAGTCGAGGCTGCGCTCGCCAAAACGGGCCACCATGGCGGGGGTTTCCCCCTCCCCCAGATGGGTGTGCAGGCTCACCCCCAGGTGGCGGGCCAGACGGGCAGACTCGACGAAGGTTTCCGGGTAGGCAATCACCGGCGAGCTGGGCGCCACCACCACCCGCTGCATGGCGAAGGGCCGCGGGTCATGAAAGCGGCTCACCAGGCGTTCGCAATCGGCAAGAAAAGTATCGGTGCTCTCCCGCATGGCATCGGGAATGGTGCTGCCCTCCGCCATCGGCAGGGTGATGCAGCCGCGCCCGGCGTGAAAACGCAGCCCCAGCAGGTTAGCGGCATCAAACTGGCGGTCCACCAGAAAGGGTCCACCCCGGCGGCTGTAGTTGTACTGGTGATCAAACGCGGTGGTGCAGCCGTGCTTGATCAGCTCCGCCATGGACACCACTGTGCTGTGGTAGATGCAGTCTTCATCCACCAGGGCAAACACCGGGTAGATCTTGCGCAGCCAGGCCAGCACATCAAGCTGGGTCCAGTCGAGGGGGGCAAGATTGCGGACAAAGGCCTGAAAAAAATGGTGATGGGTGTTGATCAGCCCCGGATAGGCGGTCAGCCCCCGGCAGTTCACCACCTCAACACCCTGTTCCTGGCCAACGCCAATTGGGGCCAGAGTTCGGGGCAGATCCGGGCCAAGGCCAATAATCTCCCCGTCTCTCACCAGAATATCGACGCCATTAAGCACCGTGCCCGCGACATCCCCGGTGACCAGCTGGTGAAACCCGGTGTAAAGAGTAACGGCAGCTTTTGCAGGTGTGGCGGTGTGGCTCATGGTATCTCCCTTTTTCTGGTAAACCTGTCTGATGGCATGGTTTCACGAAACACCGGTGTTTGTCAACGTAGTTGTCGTGTAGACCGTGTTTTTATGCAGCCTCGTTCAACTGCATTTCTTGCCTCTCCGGATTGAGTGTGTTCCCGGTCTGGGCTGGAGATCGAAACCTGCCAGATCATTCCCAGACTTGGTGCCACCACTTCAACTGGCAGCTTTCTGGATCCTTTGAGATATAAAGCTTGCAGCTTGGCAAGGTACTCGATGGCAGGATGCTCGCCGGTGGCCTGCCAGGGCAGCTTTGCAATGGCGACGAGCAACGACCGCACGGGG
>NZ_JBWJAR010000044.1:0-4307 GCF_056389225.1 Pseudarthrobacter sp. rb
TGGCAGGTGGTTCAAACACGCAGAAGTCCCCGTCCCACTTGGGACGGGGACTTCTGCGAACAGCCGATAGCTGGCCGCTAAAGTGGATACATCGCATTTGCGAGTCCAACTTTCGGGGACCAGTTCACACTGTGCCGGCCTTTTCATTTTTCCCTCTGCAAAGGAAATCTTTGGTTCAGCGGAGCTGAAGTGTTTGTGATGCTGCCGCGAGCTGGGTACCGCGTTGTTCATGGTCGCGCGGCTGGATGGTGGCACCCTGGAACATCGCGGTGACTGGCGGTCCGTCGCGGGCGAGTGGCTGCTGTGGTTCGCCCTGGCGGCGGACCGCCCGACCTACGGGAGGTTCCCGGTCCGCCGCTGGTGGTTTGTGCCTTGCCGGGCGGGTTGGTTACCGCCCGGCAAGGGTCTTCTACGCGGCTTCGGTGCTGGTTTCCTTGCCGCTGTCGATGATGATCTGCTCGGCCTCGGATGCGGTGTAGCTTCTCCGGACTACTGGCGCTCATCAATTGATACTCAAGGGGCGGGGCAACAGCCTAAATGTGCCTGATAGGTCACCCACAAGTTCGATGGGGTCAGGACAAGTCCGAGGAGGGTCGATTGCCGATGAGTACATGCCCCTTTTGAGGGCTACGTCGCTGAAGTCGTTGACGTAAGAGTCTCAGGATGCCCCTACCTCTGCGCCTAATTGCCTTGGCAACCAGGAGCAGTGAACCGGCGCCGAGCACAACGAAGAACAAACCCATCACGTACCAAGTGAGCGACGCAGGAACCTCGGCGAGCTGGAAGACGCTCGGAAACTGCAATAGGGCGAGCCCGAAGGCTAGACACGTGATGGAGTAGACAGTTCCCTCAATCCAGTTCCTGACTTTTCTGTTCTGGGCTGTAGACAACAGCAAGTACTGCCGAGTTGCTTCATTGCCGGAACGCAGCAAGTCATTTCGGAGATAGCGAGCGTGTGCGCTACCAGCGTCCCCTGGCCCGAGTTCCCCAACGGCCTTCGCTAGAGCGTAGGCCTCCGTTGCGATTGTGTGTGCCCGTCTTCGCCCACTCGACTCCCGAATCTTCAGGAACAAAGTCACTAGGGACACCGCGGGCGCGACGACGGCAGCAGCGATAGTCAGGGCATTCCTCCCAAGTTCGTTCCAGTCCATGATTTTTCCTGCCTTATCCACGTCAAAGCCACTAACTAATGTTGCGACGCGTTGTGTTTTGAAGTCGGGTTGGGACAAGCGTAGGACAGGGAGCGCCTAGGACCCGCTAAAGCTGGGGCAAAAGGGTCGCTACTGATCGAGAAGCTACCCAAGAGCGCGGTGGGCGTGGGGCCCGGCCGATACACTGCCTTCGGTGACCGCCCCTTCCCGGTGGGTCAATTTACTCAGTGCTATAGAAGGTGCAGATGCGCGACACTATTCAACAGTTCATGTGGGGTTTCCAGCCGCACTTCAGGTCTTCGCTCACTTTTCTCGCGAAGCACGCCCTTTCCTCAATAGGCGTAGAAGTGGCGCCCGAAGCTTACTTGGTTGGTTTCCGTGAAGCCGGAAACGGGCCCTGGCCGATTTGTGTCGAGCCAGAAACGGGACCGTACTCTCCCGACCTGCTGGGGGACGTGCTGCAGAATGCGGACCAACTGTACGAGGTGCATCCAGATCGCAACGTTCTGCACACACATCCTGACGTCCACGAGCGCTTCGTGCGCGGCCTTGTCGAATCATGCCGGATGAAAGCACTCAGCTCGGCCCTGGGCAATTCTGATACCGAATCTGAAAGAACGTTCTTTGTTGGGTACCCCGGGCACGTTGGTGACTACCGCGTCTATCCTGTCATCAGCGTCCTCAGAAGTCGCTGGGGCCTTTACCCACAACTGGACAAAGAGCAAAGCTTCTCCCGAATATCAACGCGACCTTCACTTCAGTCGGCTGTCCTGTGGGAGATTTTGGATCTGGCCACAAGTGCCTTGGGCCGGGCGCAGCCACCGCAAAGTCTCGGCCGTGCCGGGGATAATTCAGCTGATGTTGTACGGCATGCTGCGCACGATTTCGTAAATCGGCTGGTTACGGTGCACGGGGTTGGATGGGCGGTGGGTTTCCCGAGGCCATGGAGGCGGTTGCCGCGCAACCTTATGAAGGAAGGACAGGTATAGGCACCATCGTTCTCGCCAAGGAGGGACATCCCCAGGTCATCACCGACATCCGCTTTTCTAATCCAATAGTGCTTAGAGAGACCCGCTCTTTCCGCAAGGCACTTGAGATGACCGGAGTGAATCTTCATCTCCTCAGCGACGGCATCAAAGCGTATGGCCTCGGCCGCGTATCAGATGGATACAAAAAGGAGGCCGAGAACCTCTATTCCGTCAAAGTCGTTGGCCGTGGTTCATGGGAGCTTTCCCACGTTGACTCACACCTTCTCCGGCTTGACTATGGAATGGCGAAACTTCCTCAGGAGAGAATCTCGGAGGAGAAGTTTTTCGACACCGTCGAACGGGTTTTCCATGAAGACGGCGACGCTCGAGCATTGTGGGAGCTCACCCTTGCTGCCGCCGAGCAGCAACACGGAACCATGCTGGTCATCCATCGTGAGGCTGAGCTGGAAGCAAAGAGGCTAGCACCACAGGCTCTTGCCATAGAACCACGCCCCCTAGAATCAGAGGCCCTAGCTTCGCTAACCGCGATTGACGGCGCCATCCTTGTCGCTCCAAATGGACACTGTCACGCAGTTGGTGTCATCCTAGACGGCACTGCGGTGACCGGCACCGGCGATGCTGCGCGAGGCGCTCGTTACAATTCGGCCGTACGCTATCACCATGCAATGCCAGAGGGCTCATGCATCATCGTCATAGTCAGTGAGGATGGAATGATCAACCTCCTCCCTAGCCTGGCGCGCAGAGTTAAACTCTCGGCAGTCGAACACGCAGTTCGCAGTTTAGAAGAGGCTTCAGAGGGAGATGTCGAGTTCGAAAAGGCCAGTCGGCACGACAGGCATGTAGCCGCATTGGCCTTTTACTTATCCGGCGAACAATGCAATCGCGTCAATGCAGCCCGTGAACGAATTGAGGAAGCCCGTGAACGCTCGGGAAGTGCGATCACCAGAGTCGGATACGACCTCGTGAAGCCTAACCCCAAGATGAATGACTCATACTTCCTGCCTGAGGAATAGCGACGTGCTAGAAATCAGGCAGCACTTCCGGACGCGCCTGACGTCCTAAACGTCATCTCCTGCAGGGAAGATGAACAACAGAGAAGGACGACACAACCCCTGCAGAAGGAGGCGCGCTCTACATCTGTTCAGGAAGGGGAAGGCTCATCAACTGTGCCTTTTGTTCATCTGATTCCTTCTCAGTAACCAGGTCAATCAGATAGATATAAGCGGCACGGGCCACCCGAAGCGATTCGTGGCAGGCATCAATCAACTCCATAAAGTCGACTGTGCTATGCGTATCCTCGGTGACGCCCGTAGCCTCCCCATGAGTCAAGTGAACCAAACGATGAGTGCCGGCATTCCGAAGCAATTGCGCAGCCGGGTATAGTCCTTCCGGACAAATGTCGAAAGAAAGCTCAGCCAGCGCGATCGCTGCACCATAACCATCCACGGGAAGCGGGAGCTTCTTCCTAATGGCACCAGAGCCGTTGTCGAACCAATAGTTGCGGAAGGTGATGTCCCCAGGACGCAGACCCGTTTGAAAGTGCTCATTCGCTGCGACCGCTATTTTGTCCAAAAGGTCGAGGCTAGCTCGCTGAGCAAGTATCAGCATCGCCGGGGGCTCTCCATACAAGGAGTGATCAAGGGTATCCGCATACCAACCGGTGTCCTCTCGATGTTGCTGATACAGCGAATCCAACAGCATCATTTCCCCGTTGAAAGCAAGTCGGCGCACTGTAAGGAACTCTGCTTTGAGCACGTTCATGGAGGAAAAGATGGGTGGAGGATCCGGCTCCCCGAGACGGACGGTGACGCCGTCAAGGCCAGCACTGTCCCACCTAGGCTCGTCTGAGCCCAGTCCTTCAACAGCCAAAGTCAGCGCCAGCCTGTGCTGTTTGATCCACCTTTGGTAGTCGTTTAGTTTGTCGCCTTCGTGGCTGATATGCCCAGGGCTGTCGGTGAGCTCTAGAGTGTCCCACCGCTGCGCCGTGTCCTCTCCAGCAATTGCCGCTGTGTGCCTCCGCAACTCCTTCGCCTTCTTTAGGTGTCAATGGCCATTAGTTTCTGCCCACCGGCGGCCAGTTAATCGGCCCGCTGGTGGCCCGTAAAACTGCCCGGTGATGGCCAACAGATCTGCCCACTGAGGGTTCTCGGTGGGGTTGGCCATCGTC
>NZ_JBWJAR010000045.1:0-3954 GCF_056389225.1 Pseudarthrobacter sp. rb
TGCATACTGCCTCCCAAGCTCTTGCCATTGAGCGGCAAGCGAGCGCTCAACCTTCCTTGGCCGAACGTGTTTCGAGGCCCAAAACTCGTGCCATACTTGGCCTCATGCGGTTGAATTTCCTATCCGTCTTATAGTACAATGGTTACAACCATGGCACGAAACGGGACAGAATTTGGAATTCGGATAAGTGGTTTAGGAACCAGATGGTTTACAGCTCCCGCTGAAATGGTTAAGGGCCTCATTTTCCCAGGGTTTACCGAAGAAGACGCCAATCCGGACATTGGTGATAGTGCTATCACCGAAACGGCCGGGATAGGAGGATTTGCCATGGCGGCGGCTCCAGCTATTACCCAGTTTGTCGGGGGCTCCGTAGAAGATGCTTTTAGCTGTTCTAACCGTATGTATGAGATAACTTTGGACGAGCATAAATTCTTTAATATTCCTCAGTTTAATTTCCGAGGTAGTGCTACCGGGATTGACCTCAGAAAAGTTATTGAAGTTGGAATTTTACCGCAAATAAATACAGGGATAGCTCATAAAGAACCTGGGGTAGGGCAAATAGGGGCTGGCCTTGTAAATCCCCCTAAAGCCTGCTTTAACAAAGCTCTATCGGCTTTTGTCCAAGAATATGTAAAATAGCTGCAAAAATTAAAAATAACGGGGTAGTTAAATGGGAAAAAGTATTGTCATAGCTTTTGGGGGTAATGCCATTACAAAAGAGAACCAGAAGGGTACTTTTCAGGAACAGGTGGTTAATATCAAAGAAATGTGTTCTAACCTTGTTGATTTGATAAAAAATGGGTACCACCTCGTGTTAACTCATGGGAACGGCCCACAGGTAGGTAATATTTTAATTAAAAATGAACTAAGCAAATCAATTGTACCGGCTATGCCTCTAGATGTTTGTGTTTCTAATACCCAAGGTTCCTTAGGTTATGCCATTCAACAGGAGCTGACAAATGTATTAGTAAAAGATAAAGCCCAGATACCGGTAGTTACAGTAGTTACAAGGGTCAAGGTAGATATAGCTGATCCTGCCTTTCAAAATCCCACAAAGCCGGTTGGACCTTTCTACAGTGAAAATGAAGCAAAAAACATTACTGCGGAAAAAGGTTATGTAATGATAGAAGACAGTGGGCGTGGATGGCGGCGGGTAGTTCCCTCACCCCTTCCATTAGAAATTTTGGAGAAAGAGGCGATCCATTATTTGTTGGAAGGAGGAACAGTAGTTATTGCCGCCGGAGGAGGGGGAATTCCCGTTTACCTAGATGACAATGGGAACTATACGGGGGTTGAAGCAGTTATTGACAAAGACTTAGCCGGCCAACAACTAGCCAGGGACGTAGGAGCTGAAACCTTTGTAATACTTACAGGGGTGAGTCATGTCGCAATTAACTATGGAAAGGAGTCACAAAAGGAACTAGATACGATTACAGTCAGCGAAGGGCGTAGGTATCAACAAGAGGGCCACTTTCCGCCAGGCAGCATGGGACCAAAAATGGAAGCAGCTTTATTGTTTGTTGAAAACGGAGGCCATAAGTCGATTATTACCTCTCCGGAATAAATTGGACGGGCCTTAAAAGGGGAAGCTGGTACGATTATTATTCCCGAACCTAAAAAGTTAGTTTAAATCTACCAAAAAGAAGGCTCGAAGTTACAAGTCCTAGTTTAAAAAATGAGGATAAAAATGAGTAAAGATTTTGATTTAATCATTAGAAACGCCTATCTAAGTGAAAAAGACAGTGTATATGATATTGGGATTGTTGGTGACAGAATAATCAAAATAGAAGCTAAAATTGAAGGAACCGTAAAAGACGAAATTGATGCAAAGGGTAACCTTGTGTCTCCCGGATTTGTCGATGCACATACCCATATGGATAAGTCATTTACGAGCACAGGTGAAAGATTACCGAAGTTTTGGAGCAGACCTTATACAAGGGATGCTGCCATCGATGCTGCCATCGAGGATGGCTTGAAATATTATAAAAATGCTACCCACGAAGAAATAAAAAGACATGTGATAGAACATGCTCACATGCAGGTACTCCATGGGACTTTATACACCCGGACCCATGTAGATGTAGATTCAGTTGCTAAAACAAAAGCAGTGGAAGCAGTTTTAGAAGCCAAGGAAGAGTTAAAGGATCTTATCGATATACAAGTCGTAGCCTTTGCACAGAGTGGATTTTTCGTTGATTTGGAATCTGAATCATTGATTAGAAAATCCTTGGATATGGGCTGTGATTTAGTTGGGGGAGTTGATCCTGCTACGCGGGAAAATAATGTTGAGGGTTCTTTAGACCTATGCTTTAAATTAGCAAAGGAATACGATGTTGATATCGACTATCACATACATGATATTGGAACTGTTGGAGTATATTCGATAAATCGTCTTGCCCAAAAGACAATTGAAAATGGGTATAAGGGTAGAGTAACTACGAGTCATGCCTGGTGTTTTGCAGATGCTCCGTCCGAATGGCTCGATGAGGCAATCCCATTGTACAAGGATTCGGGTATGAAATTTGTTACCTGTTTTAGTAGTACACCGCCTACTATGCCGGTGATAAAGCTGCTTGAAGCTGGCATCAATCTTGGCTGTGCTTCGGACAATATCAGAGATTTTTGGGTTCCCTTTGGCAACGGTGATATGGTACAAGGGGCTCTGATCGAAACTCAGAGATTAGAGTTAAAGACAAACAGAGATTTGGGACTAATTTGGAAAATGATAACGTCAGAGGGTGCTAGAGTTTTAGGAATTGAAAAGAACTATGGGATAGAAGTTGGTAAAAAGGCCGATCTTGTTGTATTAAATTCGTTGTCACCACAATGGGCAATAATCGACCAAGCAAAAAGACTATGCGTAATTAAAAATGGACGTATCATTGTGAAGGATGAGGTTATAGTTGCCTAATAGATGCTTTTTTTGGAGCGGCACCCTAAGGATGGTCTGCACGAATCACTTTTGACCGTGCAGCGCCGCCCGCGGCCGCGCCTCCACCGGCAGATGCCGCCGCTGCGCCCGTGCCGCCACCGGCCGCAGCGGGGGATGCCGCCGCTGCGCCCGTGCCGCCACCCGCGGCGCTAGAGGCCTGCGCGGCTTGCGGGGCAGACTGACCGCCGCCGTTCGCTCCCGACGGGCCAGTGGAGCCCGTAGAGCCCGGCGAGCCGGTCGAGCCCGAACCGCCGGATGAGCCGCCGCCGGAACCGGTCGCCAGGCGACCCATCGAGGCCGCGCCTGTGGGGAGGGCGGCGAGAGCGGCCACGCCGAGAGCGCCGCCGGCACCGGCCGACATGGCCCCCACGAGAGGGGTCACGAACCGCATCAGGGCGGGCATCGCGAACAGCGCGAGCACCATCAGGATCAGGCCCGTGAGAACGGCGATGAAGCCGGTCCCGTCGTCCTGGAACACGTTCGTTCCCGCGAGCTGGAACGCCGCGGCGTAGACGATCGCGGCGGCGGGCTTGTAGAGGATGAACGCCACGAGCCACCCGACGTTCTTCTTGAACCAGCCCTTACCCATTTCGGTGTTGGTGGCCGCCGCGGACAGCGGGAGGATGCCCGTCAGGATGACGAGCATGCCGCCGCGCGCGATCATCAGCACGATTTGGAAGGCCGTCGCGAGGATCGCGATCAGCCCCAGGATGATGATGAGCAGAGCGCCGAGGCCACCCGTCGCCGGGTTCGTCGTCAGGGCGAGCAGGGTCGCGATGTTGTTGCCGAAGCACGCCGTATCCGTGCCGACGTCGCAGTTCAGCGCCCCGTTGAGAATCCACACGGAGAACGAGTCGAACGCCGACACGAGCAGCCCGACGATAGTCACGCCGGCACCCGCCACGACGATCAGAGTCAACAGACTCTTGACCGTCTCCTTGCCGGGCTCGGCGCGCTGTTCCCACGCCATCCGAACGCCGCCGATGATGACGGACACGACGGCGGCCGCGCCCATGTACCAC
>NZ_JBWJAR010000046.1:0-3333 GCF_056389225.1 Pseudarthrobacter sp. rb
CGGAAAACCCCAGAGACCAAACGCCAACTACTTTCCCTTGTTACAAAGGGAGGGGCGCACCGAGCAGCCGCCCCACAGCAGACAGCCGGAGACTAACAACCCTTGCTCAAGAAAAACACAGTATGACACCACGGAAGCCACAGACGACTCGCACTCAACGCCACGAAGCCGCCGGTTTACGAAGGGCACCTCATCCGCCGAAACGCCGCAGAAAGAGTCCCGACCAAAGCATGCTTTGGTCGGGACTCTTTTGAGCTAATTGAGGATGTCCATATGCAGCCTTGCATATCTGCACCGATCGCGGAGCACCGCGACATCCCAACTCAGTTCCTCAAGGCGTTCAGGCCTGTACCGCCGGTAGCTCACCTCGGTCGAGCCACCGGCCTGTACAGATCCGATACGCAGGCATGTGACGTGCTAAAGACGTACAGGAAGTGGGGCCCTCCAACGCCTCAGCCTCCGACGCGTACCGGTGTAGCGGACGAGGTTGTTGTTCCGTCACCGAAAGCACCGTAGGTGTTGTCGCCCCAGGCCCATGCTGTTCCCTCGGACTGCACAGCGTAGGCGGTGTGGGGTCCGAGAGCCAGGCTTTGGACGCCGGTCAGTCCCGGCACTGGGGCGGGCGTCGACGCACCGTCACCCCATCCCCATACTCCGTCTGCCGTCACTGCGTACGCCGCGGTGTCGCTGACGGCCAAGTTCGTGACGCCGGTGAGGGCGGAAATCTTCAGGGGTGCGCTCGAGCTTGTGGTCGTGCTGTTTCCAAGTTGCCCGGATCCATTGGAACCCCACGCCCACAGGCTGCCGTCGTTAGCGACGGCGTAGGCGGAGGATCGCGTGGCGGCGACGCTGGCAACTCCGGCGAGCCCGCGTACTTGAACCGGTGTTGTGGTGCTCGTTGTCGACCCGTCGCCTAACCGGCCTTGGCTGTTGTCACCCCAGGACCAGACGGTGCCATCCGTTTGCAGGGCATAGGCGGAGCCGTTTGCCGCTGCGATGCTTTGCACTGTTCCCAAACCTGCGACTTTTACCGGAGTTGTGGAAAAGTAATCAGTGGTGCCTTTAACCCCCCATCCCCAGGCCCATACGGAACCGTCGGCCAGCAAGGCGTATGCGGTGTTGAGGTCCCCGGTGTTGGTTGCGACAATCTTCCGGACGTCGGCCAGCCCGGGGATTTGAACGGGCGCGGTGGCGTTATCCATCGTGCCGATGCCCAGTGCGCCGCGGATATTCCATCCCCATGCCCACGCCGTCCCATCGCCCCTTATTGCATATGCGGATCCATCATTTTCAGTAATCGTCTTAATATCGGTAAGCCCTTGGACTTGGGCTGGCACCGAAGAATAGCCCGTGCTCCCGTTGCCGAGCTGCCCGTAAGTGTTGTCGCCCCAACCCCAAACAGTCCCGTCTGACTTCAAGGCGAACGTGGAGCCTTCAAGAGATGATGTAAGGCTCGACACCCCGGAAACGCCGGGTTGCGGAACCGGGAAAGAGCCAACAGTACCGCCACCCCAGGACCAGACGGTGCCGTCTTTTGTTAGTGCGTAGGGCCGCGGGCCGGCAGCGGCGACGCTCGCCACGTTCGAAAAGTCGGGTTGGACAACGGTGACCGATGTTGCGAAGGTTTGTTCGTGCCCCTGGGCGTCGGTAACAGTGAATGTAACCGGTGCACTGGCAGCGTTGGAGGGGGTTCCGGAGATCTGGCCCGTGGCGGCATCAAGGGTTAGCCCGGACGGCAGCCCCGACTGCGACCACGTGTAGGGGGCACTGCCGCCAGTTGCCGTAAGGGTCATCTGGTATTCCGCGCCGACAGTGGCTTGAGGAAGTTCCGCGGTGGTTACTGCCAAGGGGGCCGGGGCGGGTAGGTGACTGAAGCGGTACATGAAGGCGGCCATCGCGTCCCGAGCGACTGGGTTCAAGGGACTGTAAACCTTGGATCCGTCCGCTTGGGGGTAGCCGGTAGAGATGCCTTGGGCAGCAAGCCACGTTATTTCCTTGTAAAACTGCGTCATGCGCGTGATGTCCCGGAAGGGGGAAACAACAGGAGCAAAATAGGACGGCGACCCTGCCAGTCGGTAAAGGAACGCGGCCATGGCATCACGGTTCACTGGGCTGAGGGGCTGATAAGTCCTGGTCCCATCGGACTGCAGGTATCCCGTGGTGATTCCCTTCGAGGCGAGCCAGCAGATTTCCTTGTAGAACTGAGTCGCAGGTGTGATATCCGCGAACGGAGAAACAGTTGGCGGCGTGTACTCCGGTGACCCCTCTAGGCGGTACATGAAAGCCGCCATCGCGTCCCTGTTCACATTCCACAGTGGCTGGTAAAGCCGTGTCCCGTCCGGCTGAACCCAGCCCGTGGATATGCGCTGCGAAGCCGTCCATTTAATCTCCGTATAAAACTGGGATGTCGACGGGACATCGGCGAACGAGATGCCCACCAGAACAGACGGCAGCACGCCCCCACCTCCATTCGTGGAGGCAATCGGTGAAGCAATGGCCGGGGTGATCTCGAAGGACCCCCCCGCAATGACGAAGACTAATGCTGCTGTGGCACAACGACTGACAACATGCTTCCGCATATAAGCCTTCCGGTCACGGCGACGGGAAGGTCCGTCCCCCCAATTCTAAATTTTGGGCTTCCAATAGCCCGGGACCGAGAATAGCGGCCGCAAATAACAAACTGCAATCGTAAATCCATGACACTTGAAACATGGTCATGACAAATCTGTCATGGCCACGGATCTGGTCCCTACCGCAGTACCTCAGAATTGGCGGCCCATGTCGTCCAAGGAGGGATGGTGAGCACCATCTGCAACCCAATTGCGGAGGATTTATGGCATGCCTACCTGGCTTAGTTGATTGGCGGTGAGTCTTGCGACTGCTGCATTGTCGTGTTCCCCGAGGCGGTCATAAATGGCCCCCATGATGTGCCACGGGATGGGTGATTTTGGTGCTTGATTGGCTGCGGTTTGGAGATCGTTCAGGCTATCGTCACGGTGGCCGAGCCCAAAGTTTGCTATGCCGCGCTGGATGTAAAGCTGGGAGGTGTAGGGGGCTCGTGAAATGAGTGAATCGAGATGGGATTTAGCTGTGGCGAGGTTTCCTGTATTGATGTAGCCGATGCAGAGCGCGAGTCCGGCTTCGACTGACCCGGGTGTCCGGTCCAACGCGCGGGTTGCCCATTCGACTGTTCGCTTCGCTGCTTCTGACCTGCTCGTCAGGCCCGGTGCCGTGGGAGCGGACGAACACCCTCGCCCCGAGCAGATGCGCCGGGACCGAGTATTGGGAGTTCTCGAAGGAGACCATCGGGGTGTTCTCCGGGACGGTGCGGGC
>NZ_JBWJAR010000047.1:0-2131 GCF_056389225.1 Pseudarthrobacter sp. rb
GCCGCTTAAGACGCGGCAGGACAAGTAAGGAAGTGGGCAGATCTCATGGCCACCGGTGGGCAGTTCTACTGGCCGTCAGTGGGCACTTTCGTGGCCGCCTACGGGCAGTTTTTCATGGCCGCTTACATTTAGGTAGAAGTCATAGACCGCGGCGTAATGGCCTAAGAGTCCGTGCCCACGATTGATGCGACGACGCAGAAGCTCTGCCGCGTTTCCCGCCGCATTGCCGTTGTTTGGATCCGCCTCCAAAGCGTCCGTATAGCACTGATATGCCTCAACCCAACGCCCGGATTCGTCCAGGGAGTTACCCAGGTTACATAAGGCTGTCGAACGGGCCGTCCCGTTCAGATCCGAGCTGTTCGCAGCACGGACATTTAAAACGCGCGTGCGACGGACAATTTCGCGCTCCTTCAATCGGAAAGGAGTTCGTTTCCCTGCCTTAGTTTCAGGTTTTGCGCGGTGCTCGGTCCAAGCCAGATAGTGAATCGATGTCAGTGCATTTGCGAGGTTGCAGGCTGCCGAAGCTTTGGATCCTTCATCCACGTTCTCCCCGTCAAGTACGTCCTGGGCCCATGCGATTCCACGATTTATTTCATCCACGTCGGATGCATCACTTGCGACATCTATCTGCAGCGACGACAGGTGCAGGAGCATCCTCATGCATCTTCTGGCATCCGCGCTTCCGGAAAGAATCAGTTCCTCTAGGCCGGTGTGGATGGCGTCGAGTTTCTGCATTGCCACCCTTGGCTGCCACATCCATCTTGAGCACTCGCTGATATCGCGTGCCAATTGCTCGAATTTCTGGCGCCCTTCGCGACTCTCCATGCCGACTCCCCCTGTTGAACCTGATGACCCAACGACGTGGTTGGGCCAGATGACTAAACAGTATCGGCGCCTACCGTCAGTTTTAGCTGTATTGACCGTTCGCGGACCTCGCACCTCACAATGAGGGGACAACCGGCATTCCAAGCGATACTTGTCTGACCATCTGGCTTATTTTTTCCTGCGCTGCTTCGAGGCTGATCTCTATACCTTCGAGTTCGCCCAGCCAGCCGCGATCTTCGGCTTCTATCTTCCGTATCCGAAGGGCTTCTATAAGTTCTTCGAGCCGGGCTCGTTGTGTTGGATCGGGGCGCAGCATGGGGCATCTGATGCAGGCAATGTTCGTGTATGCAAGGAGTCCCATAGGCCCGTCCGCAACTGCCGAGTTCAACCTTTCGCTTTTTGAAGTGCTCGTAAAACTCGCTGATTTCGGCGTCTGTAGGTTCGATGTAATCATCGGCAGGCCGCATCGCCCTGCGCCTGTCGAGGAAACTGCGGAAGTGCCCGAGCCCAGAAATCCTGCAGATACCGCTCCACACTGGGAACTCGCGCTTCGTCAGCGTCTAACACTTCCCAGTACGGCGAAACTGGCAAGGCTTTAACGCTGCCAACGGACCGAAGGCCAACAACAATGCCGTGATTCTGAATACCCATACTGCAGCCTCCATTGGCTCAGTCGTCCGAGCTATCAACCCTCAGGGTCTGACAGGTCCTTACTTCACGTGATTCATGCTGCTGCAGAGCAGTGACATCTCCTTGGCCCGGGAGGCAGCCGTCGTTCCCGTCAGTGATCGTTTGCCTACGCGAGGGAGGTGACGCTGCGTTAGTCCGGTCAACATATCCCCACGTGACCAGCCGGTTGAGGTAGTCACGGTGGCTTTGGTGCGGTGACCGCCATGTGTCCTTGGCGATGGTCTTTTCGTACCCTGCGCAGATCAAGGCGATCATGGAGAACTCGGGCCGGGCGGTAGTGTTGGCGACGTGGTCGCGGAGGGGGTTCCAGCCCCAGCGTCCTGCCTTGTCTTCAGTTTTGGCTCCGATCATGTCGGCGGCGACTTCGCCCTGGTAGCCGCTGGCGGTTTCGGGGTGGTGGGTGATGGCGTGGACCGTGAAGTAGTGCCAGCCCTTGGGTGCCTGCTTCCGAGCCAGCAGGTTCTTCACGAACTCCCGGCGCACGACACCAGCTTCTCTGCACTTTGCAACCGGCATGGATTCGGCTCAGGCGCAGCGACATATCACTTTCTGCAGCCATCAAACGGGTCTTGAGAACGGGGCTTTCTGGTCGTGTGACTGCTTGCCTCGAGCCGGG
>NZ_JBWJAR010000048.1:0-1938 GCF_056389225.1 Pseudarthrobacter sp. rb
TGAACTGGTCCCCGAAAGTTGGACTCGCAAATGCGATGTATCCACTTTAGCGGCCAGCTATCGGCTGTTCGCAGAAGTCCCCGTCCCAAGTGGGACGGGGACTTCTGCGTGTTTGAACCACCTGCCAAGCCAGGGGGGCGAGAGCTGCACCTGGGTTTAGCCCGTTCATTGACCTTCATGCCGTATTCGTGGATCGTTTGGTCCATGAGCCGGGGGACGCGAATCGCTTTGTCTTTGATGGTTTCCGTGTTGGTGCTGGCGGGCATTTTTGCTGGCGTCCGGCTATGGAACGTCCATCAACAGACATCGGACTGGGTCCTGTCGCCCAAGGAAGTTCCGTCCAGAGTGCAGTTTGCCGACCGCGAATATAACTGTGGTCCCAACCCACAGCCCGCCGAACACGATGTATCCGCCCTAACCTCTCAAGGTAGGACAGCCGGAGGGGGCGAGATATTTGCTCAGGAGCCTTCTGCCGAAGCCAGAGTTTTTATCGTCGTGCAGACAGGCAAGGGCGCGTTTGGCTGCGGTCTAATGGGGGGACCCTAGTCCAGCTGTGCTTCTAATTGGGACCTAAGCCGCAAGCATCTGAGCACGGTACTGTACCGGGCTCAAGCCCTTGAGCTTGGTGGAAATTCTTTCGGTGTTGTACCAGCTGATGTATGCGTGCAGCGCTGATGCGAGTGCGTCGGTGTTGAGGAACCGGACGCGGTGGAAGAGCTCTTCCTTCAGGTGTCCGAAGAAGTTCTCCATGACGGCGTTGTCGTAGCAGTTGGCTTTGCGTGACATCGATTGGACGGCGCCGGCGTTCGCCAAGAGTGTGCGCCAAGAGTTGTGCTGATACTGGAACCCTTGGTCTGAGTGGACGAGGGGTTTCTGCCCGTTCTCCAGCGTGGCCAAGGCGCCGCGCAATGAGGAGTTGGTCAGTTCCAGGTTGGGCGAGGTCCCAATGGCGTAGGAGATGATCTGCCGGTCGAACAGGTCCATGATCGGTGAGAGGTAGAGCTTCCTGTCGCCGACGCTGAACTCGGTCACATCGGTCACCCACTTCTGGTTTGGGGCGTCCGCGTCGAACTGGCGTTTCAGCAGGTTCGGGGCCACGATGCCTTGCTCGCCCTGGTAGGAGTTGTATCGCTTCCTGCTTCGGACCTTGCAGACCAGCCGGAGGGAACGCATCAGCTTCAGAACCGTCTTCTTAGCGACCGTCCATCCTTGCTTCAACAGTTCAATATGGATCCGGCGATGCCCGTACCGGCCGTGGTTCTTCGTAAAAATGTCAGTGACAGCGGCCTTCAGGGACGCCCGTGGATCGGGGGCATTGAGTTTGGCTTGGTGGTAGAAGAACGTGGACCGGGCTAACCCGGCCACGTCCAGCAGAACCTCTAATCGGTGCTCAGCCTTGAGAGCGATGACAGCGCGAACCTTTAGCGCTGTTCCCTGCCCCTCAAGGCGTTTACTTTTCCCAGGAAAGCAACCTCTGCACGCAGGCGTTCGTTCTCACGTCGCAGCCGCTGCAGCTCCGGTTCCTGCTGCGGCGGGGTATCTGGGTTCTTCCTTGGGCGGCCTTTAGGTTTCGGACGGAGGCCTTCCTCGCCCTGAGCCCGGTACTGCATTGCCCACACGGCTATCAGGTGTGGCGAGGATAGTTCGAGCTCTTTGGCCAGTGCGACCCTGGTCTCGCCGGAGATATATCGCTGCACGGCGTTGAGCTTGAGCTCGAATGAATACACGCGGTTGCCTGGTTTGGTCACAAGAGCAGTATCTCCACGAACGCGCCATCTGTCGTGTAACCGGAGGATCGGCTTCCGACGCACCCCGAGCCTGGTTGCTACAGCTCTGGAGCCCCACCCGATCTCAAACAGCGCCACCGCGGCCTCGCGCTGTTCCTCGGACAACGAACTTCTTCCATGCATAAAACTGCTCCCCGAAAGTCAGAACTGA
>NZ_JBWJAR010000049.1:0-1872 GCF_056389225.1 Pseudarthrobacter sp. rb
TCGATTCCACCGGCGCGCTGGCGCTCAGCGGCGTGCCCAAACGCATGCTCATCCTGGGTGGCGGCATCATCGGCCTGGAAATGGGCACGGTGTACAGCACCCTGGGCGCACGCCTGGATGTGGTGGAAATGATGGACGGCCTGATGCAGGGCGCCGACCGCGACCTGGTCAAGATCTGGCAGAAGATGAACGCCAAGCGCTTCGACAACATCATGTTGAAGACGAAAACCGTGGGTGCCGAGGCCACACCTGAAGGCATCAAGGTCACATTCGCGCCAGCGGAAGAGGGCGGCACCGCCCCCGAGCCACAGGTGTACGACCTGGTGCTGCAGGCCGTGGGCCGCACGCCCAACGGCAAGAAGATTGCCGCTGAAAAGGCCGGCGTGTCTGTGACGGACCGCGGTTTCATCAACGTCGATATCCAGATGCGCACCAACGTGCCGCACATCTTTGCCATCGGCGACATCGTCGGGCAGCCCATGCTGGCGCACAAGGCGGTGCATGAGGCACACGTGGCGGCAGAAGTGATTGCCGGTGAACTGCAAGGCAACAAAGAGCTGGCAAGCGCCGCCTTCAACGCCCGCGTGATCCCAAGCGTGGCCTACACCGACCCTGAAGTGGCTTGGGTGGGCCTGACGGAAGACCAGGCCAAGGCCCAAGGCATCAAGGTCAAGAAGGGCCTGTTCCCCTGGACGGCCTCGGGCCGCGCCATTGCCAACGGCCGCGACGAAGGCTTCACCAAGCTGCTGTTCGACGACAGCCCCGAAGCAGGATCAGGAGACGGCCATGCTGGCCGGGGCCACGGCAAGATCCTGGGCGGTGGCATGGTCGGCACCCACGCGGGCGACATGATCGGAGAGATCGCGCTGGCTATCGAGATGGGTGCGGACGCAGTGGACATCGGCAAGACCATCCACCCGCATCCGACGCTGGGCGAGAGCATCGGCATGGCGGCGGAAGTGGCGCATGGCAGCTGCACGGATGTGCCGCCTGCGCGCAAGTAAGTCCGCAGCCAAGCTACCCTGACAAGGCCCGAACTGGCGACGGTTCGGGCCTTGTGCTTTGCGTACCCAAACAATCGCCGCAGAATACTGTGCATTTGTACAGTATTCATGTCAGCCACTTCCAAGCCCAAGCTCTACAACCCACGCCACCCCGAACGCACGCTGCTCTACCAAATGGTAGCCGAGCACTACGAGACCTGGCTAGAGTTGGCCAGCGCGGGTCAGTTCGACGGCCAGGGCGACCACCACACCCCCAAGCCCTTCGTGCGCAAAGCGTTTGCCAAGTATCTTGAGTGCGGCATCTTTGCCCATGGCTTTGCCCGCGCTCGCTGCGGCGACTGTGGGCACGACTACTTTGTAGCCTTCTCCTGCAAAGGCCGGGGAGTCTGCCCCTCGTGCACCACGCGGCGGATGGTGGAGACGGCGGCACACCTGAGCGACCACGTTTTCCCCCGCCTGCCGGTGCGCCAGTGGGTGCTCTCCGTGCCCAAGAGGTTGCGGTACTTCATGCAACGCGACGGAGCGGTGCTGAGCATGGTGCTGCGCATCTTTCTGCGGGTGATCGCACAAACTCTGCAGACCCACAGCCCCGGTGCGGCCCATATGGACAAGGCAGGCCTGCACATCGGTGCCATCGCCTTCATTCACCGATTCGGCTCCAGCCTCAATGAACACGTCCACTTCCACGTTTGTGTGGTGGACGGGGTGTTTGAGGAAGTGGAGGGCGAGGGCGATGCTGATGCGACCCCTCGAATCTCATCGCCGGGTGTCATCTTTCACGCGGCCACCGGCATCGATGCGGCTACCGTGGCCCCAGTGCAGACCACACTGCAAAAACGCATCCTGCGCGCCTTCGTTGCTCGGGGCC
>NZ_JBWJAR010000050.1:0-1831 GCF_056389225.1 Pseudarthrobacter sp. rb
CCCTAGGAGACTGCTGAACTAATCGGCGGATGTGGGGCGCGTCGACTGGACTGGTGGGTCTGGTGGTTAAGACTTGTCATATGCAGGGACGCGAGGACGCGCAGTGCGGGTATTTGGATGTGGAGGCACTGGCCGGGGAGTTGTTGGCTCCGGGCAGTGTTTTCGCTTTTCTGGCCAAACATCGGGGGCGGTTGTTTCCGGATTCGATGATGGCGGATCTGTTTCCGTCGCGGCGGGGCAGGCCGTCGGTTCCGGCGCCGGTCATCGGGTCGGTGCTGGTGCTGCAGGCATTGCAGGGCCTCTCTGACCGGGAAACAGCCGATGCACTGACCTTCGATCTGAGGTGGAAGGCCGCTTGCGGCTACGGGCTGACCGATACCGCGTTCCATCCGAGCACGCTGACGTACTGGCGAAAGCGGCTGGCCGCCTCGTCGGATCCGCACCGGATCATGGAAGCCATCGCCAAAGTCGTCGCGGAAACCGGGGCTTTGACGGGCAAGCGCCGCAGAGCGGTGGATTCAACGGTCCTGGACGACGCGGTCGCGAGGCAGGACACGATCACGCAGCTGATCGCCGCGGTCCGCCGCTTCGGCCGGGACATCCCGGGCGGACAAGAACTCGTGACCGCCCACGCCACGGGCTATGACTACATCCGCACGGGCAAGCCGGACATCGCCTGGGATGACCAGGACGCCAAAGACGGGCTGATCTCCGCGCTGGTCACCGACGCCCTGGCGTTGCTGGCCGCGGTCGATCCCGAAACGCTGGACGGAAAGGCTGCTGATGCCTACGCTCTGCTGGCCCTGGTCGCCGGGCAGGACGTGGAACCGGCCGAGGACTCCGACGGGACCGACGGGCGATGGCGGATCGCCCGGAAGGTCGCCCCGGACCGGATGATCTCCACCGTTGACCCCGACACCCGGCACGCGCACAAGACACAGTCCCGGCAGCAGGACGGATACAAGGCCCACATCGTGATCGAACCCGACACCGGGCTGATCACCGCCGCGGAACTGACCAAGGCCTCCGGCCCGGAAAACAGCGACGGGGCCGTCGGTGCCCGGCTGATCGGCATGGATTCCACGATCGCCGGCACCAGCCTGGACGTCCTGGCCGACTCGGCCTACGGCACGGGGGACATGCTCGCCGCCCTCGCCCGCACCGGCCACACCCCGGTGATCAAACCCTGGCCCCTCCGCCCAGCAGTCGAAGGCGGATTCACCCTCGATGACTTCACCGTCGACGAAGCAGCCGGCACCATGACCTGCCCGCACGGACTCACCCGCAACATCACCACCAAACGACGGGTCACGTTCGGCGCCGCCTGCACAGGCTGCCCCCTCCGGCACCGATGCACCGCCTCACCGCGAGGACGCAAAATCGTTCTCCACGAACATGACGCGCTGCAACGGCAACACCGCCAACGCGCCAAGAACCCGGCCTTCCAGGACGACTACCGCACCCACCGGCCCATGGTCGAGCGGTCCATCGCATGGCTCACCCGCGGCAACCGACGCGTTCCCCATCGCAGCATCAACCGGAACAACGCCTGGCTCCAGCTACGGATCGCCGGACTGAACCTCCGCCGCCTCCTGAAGCTCGGACTCACCAGCGAACAGGGGTCCTGGGCCATCGCTTGAACCGGAAACCAGGACCAGGCCTCTCACAGCCAGCCAAAACAACACCCACTACCCGGCCACAGGCACCAAAAGCCCGGAACCACCCCAAAACACTTCAACCCCAGAAACCCCAACCCACAAAAGGAAGGGCTGGCCCGACAGCGAACGCCACGGACCAGCCCTACAAAGCACTTAGTTCAGCAGTCTCCTAG
>NZ_JBWJAR010000051.1:0-1725 GCF_056389225.1 Pseudarthrobacter sp. rb
AACTGGCAGCTTTCTGGATCCTTTGAGATATAAAGCTTGCAGCTTGGCAAGGTACTCGATGGCAGGATGCTCGCCGGTGGCCTGCCAGGGCAGCTTTGCAATGGCGACGAGCAACGACCGCACGGGGCGAATTCCATCAATCAATCCCTCGCGGACCAGGGAGGCCCTGCTCGGTGGTTTGCGTTTCTGGGTTTCGGTGATCAAGGCTTCAAGACGGGCACGCAACTCAGCATCTGGCACCGCACCTTGCGCGCTCAAGGCAACAAGTTCGCCGAGCAGCGTTTTGTACATTGCGGCCCAATTGACGGTAGCGGGGACATCGGCGGCAGCCTGACGCCACAGATCGGCGATCCGGCGCTGCACCATAAGGATCAACTGGTCTGTGGTGGTGAACAGGCAATACCGAAGAAAGCATGCGACCTCCACGGTGCGCGCTGGCTCTTTGATCTTGGCTCCGGCTGAGGGCGGCCTGGAGACAAGTCGGCGCGCGTAGCGGCGCAAGATGAGATCGGGGATGTCTGCCAGGTGCTTATGAACGTCCAGCGTGTAAAGCAGGTCGATGCGCTCCAGTACCTCGCTGATTTGGCGGGTTGAGTGTTTCGCCGGTGCAGCCCATAGCCAACTCTGCTGGGTTTGTCCATCTGGGCGCAGCTCTGAAACTGAGGCTCGCCAGCGATCAAGTGTTGCTGGATCAACGCTGGCGGCGATGGCGGTGCCTGTTTCAACTTCAAGCTGGGCAAGTGCCGCCGCAATCAGTGTCCGAATTGCCCGCTCGTGCACGATCACCAGCTTGTTCTTGTACAGCCATTGACGCGCCCGCACGAGTAGCTGATCGCGGTCGGCGCAGCGCGCCACTTCGTCGCGCAGTTCACGTACCAGTGAGCGGCGCTGGTGCTCGCTCATCCACTGGAATCCAAGGACCGTGCAGGCTACTTGTTGGTGATCGAATAGCGTGCGCCCGCGTTCATACATGGCTCTCAGCGAGGCGACTTCTGGTGCTGCAATGCCAAGCTCGTTGCCAAGGTGGCGCCACAAGGCTACTGGAATTACCCGAAAGGCACCGAGCAAACGCCCACTCATGCGCAGGAAACCAATATGGAGCGCCAGACCAAGCTTGTGGGAATCACCTCGGCGTGCATTGATTGCGTCGCGCTCGGCACCATCGAAGGTGAAAAATGCCTTCATCTCGAAGTCGCTGATATCGCGGGGGAGCCCACGCATCCCCAAAAACGTTGTGTGCCAACCCTGCATCGTGAACCTCAAAAGTGGGAGGCCACCATACCCGTTTACAAAGCGAACAGGAAAGTCAATGAAATCAACGGTCTACCCAGACCACCCCCGCGCCAGTGCTAGCTTTGCGTACCGTCACTTATTGCACTGAAAACGAGGAGACCCCGCCATGGCCAAAATGCGCAAGGTCACCACCGTTCGCGGCTACGGTGCCTTTGTCGGCGCCAACCACCTCGAAGTGGAAGAAACCACCGGCACGGGCCAGGAGAAGACGGGCACCAAGAAGGTCATCGCCTTCAAGCGCGCCATCATCGCCGCTGGCAGCCAGGCCGTGCGCCTGCCGTTCATGCCCAACGACCCGCGCGTGGTCGATTCCACCGGCGCGCTGGCGCTCAGCGGCGTGCCCAAACGCATGCTCATCCTGGGTGGCGGCATCATCGGCCTGGAAATGGGCACGGTGTACAGCACCCTGGGCGCACGCCTGGATGTGGTGGA
>NZ_JBWJAR010000052.1:0-1551 GCF_056389225.1 Pseudarthrobacter sp. rb
CTAATACGAAAGTAGGGTTCGTCAGGCTGCGGTGACCGGGGTGATGGTGACATTGAAGCCGAGGTTGTTGAGCTTTTTGATCGCGTTGTTTTTGGCTTTGATCGGGTCCAGACGGGTGAAGTGGTCGGCGCCGGGATCGGCGTAGCATTCGCCGTCGGCGAGCATGTGCCAAACGGCGGTGAGGATGGAGTGTTCTATGGCCACGGTGGCTTTCATGGGTCCGCGGCGGGCGGCGACGCGCCAGTATTTTGCGGCCAGGTAGGTGTCCTTGCTTCGGGAAGCGGACATGGCCGCGATGCCCAGGGCGCCTTTGAGGTATTTGTTGCCGGGCAGGATGTGGGCTGACTTGATCCGTCCGGCGGACTCGTTGGCGCCGGGACAGACGCCGGTCCAGGAAGCGAGCCGGCCAGGTGTTTCGAAGCGGGACATGTCCGCACCGGTTTCGGCGATGATCACGTCGGCGACTTTGAGTGAGACTCCGGGGATGGTGGCCAGGAATTCCCTGGCGGCACGAAAGGGCTCCATCGCTTCCTCGATCCGTCCGGTGAGCGCCTCGATGATGCGGGACTGGGCATCGATCTGGTCCAAATGCAGCCGGGCCATGAACGCGTGGTGGGCCTTGAAGCGGCCGGTGAGGGCCTCCACGAGCTCGGGGACTCTTGAGCGGAGGGTGCCTTTGGCGAGGCCGGCGAGGACCTCCGGGTCACGTTCACCGCTGACAAGGGCCTCGAGCATCGCCCGGGATGAAACACCGGTGAGGTCCGAGACCACCGAAGAGAGCTTGATCCCGGAGCCTTCCAGGAACTTCTCCAGGCGCTGGATCTCGCGGGTCCGGTCACGGATGGCAATGGCCCGGGCCCTGGTCAGGTCCCGCAGTTCCCGGATTGGCTCGGGTGGAACGAACGAGGCCCGAAGCAGCCCGTGCGCGCCCAACTGAGCCAGCCAGGCCGCGTCAGAGACATCGGTTTTGCGGCCCGGGATGTTCCTTGCGGCCTTGGCGTTGACCAGCATCACCGGAAGCGTTTCTTCGAGGAGATAGAAGAAGGGTTTCCAATAATCGCTCGTGGCTTCCATGACGACCGTGGTGACGTGCTCGCCCTCCAGGAAGTCCCGCAGGGCGAGGATCTGGCCTGTGGTTGCGCCCCACGTTGTGACCGTGGAGGTGTACGTTCCGGCCCGCTGCCCGGGCAACCGGAGACAGACCTTCGCGTCGCGTTTGGAAATGTCCAAACCGGCAGCCCGCTCGTGCACGATATCCATGACTGTTCCTCCTGACACCCCTACTCGACCTTCGTGACGTCTGCCGAGGGGAGGACAGGGAAAACAGAGGAATCTAACACTCGTGCTCCAAAGGCAACAATCCACGGTTCCCGTGGAAGCCCTCCGCGCCACGCTAGCCCACAGGCTCAACCACGGCACCATAGACAAACCGGCGTCCACCGCGGCAGACACCTCCATGATCTGCCCAAAACCTCATCCCCGGCCAGAGCCCGGGGCGAGGCAGCCGCAAACTTTCTCCGAACACGGCGCGCCAGCGACGCTAGACCGCTA
>NZ_JBWJAR010000053.1:0-1551 GCF_056389225.1 Pseudarthrobacter sp. rb
TCAAGGTATCGGTAAACCCCTTAAAACCCGCAGTAGAGCCGGCACATGGTGCCGGCTCTACTGCTTCCTCTGCAAAGGGAATCTATGGGCGCAGCGGCTTCGCTGCGTCGGGTTTAGAGGTTGTGGTGTTCCTGGGCGTGCGCGGTATCCACGGGGCCGGTTTCCTCGCCGGCTGTGAGCAGCTGCAGCTCAATGATGTCCTCGGCCAGGCTGGCGTCGTCGGCTGGCTTGTCGTCGTCGGTCAAGATGTATTCGGTTCCCACGGCGTCCCTCCCGTTAGTGGCGTCTTGCCCACTGTAGCCCGGGATCCTGCGCGCTTACGGGATGTGTTGCTGCGCCCGCGTCAGCTTTAGTGGCGGCCGGAGGAGCGCCAGGGGGGGAGGCCGCCCCGCCACTGCGGAGGCCGGGCCGGATACCTCGACGGTGATCCGGCCCGGCCTCGTCTGTCCTAGATCAGGCGGCGCTGGTAGGAAGTTCCCTCGCCGCGGGCGACGTCTGCGACGGCTCCGCGGTTGATGAGTTCGCGCAGCAGCACGGCGAGCCGGAAGTCCGAAACGTCCTCGGCCGCGAGCTTCAGGTAGCGGTCTGCCTGCGTTCCTCGGCCTTTGAGCCATTCCAGCCAGCCCATCAGGGACAGCATGGGGGCGCGCTGCCCGGTGGGTACAACCTTCATCAGGTCGAACGCGATAGCTTCGGCGCGGTCGATGCGTTCCCAGTCAGGGCGGCCGGTGAACTTCCCGGTGAGGGTGTCACCAAAGTTCCCGTTGTGCGTGGTGATGGTGTCGCGGAACAGGTAGTCGCGGATGTGGCGGTGCTGGAATGCTGCGGCCAGCTGGCGGGCCGTTTCCGTGTCCGGCGTGCCTTCTCCATCCAGCACGGTGGCCCAGGTAGCGCAGGCCGTTTCCAGTTGCTCTTCCGTGCCTTCCGGCGCGTGGACCGGAAGCGCCCACGTGCCCAGCAGCTCCGGGTTGTAGACGTCGATATCGGGGGCGGATCCGAAATAGGTGAAGGTGGCGTTGGCGTTGCTGTCTCGGATCTCGTCCAGCGAGTTCCGCTCGGTGGTGCCGTAGGCGGCCCAGTAGGTGCCTGTCACCAGATAGACCTTCTTCACGGGCATCCGTGCCGTGGCCAGCTCGTTGCTGAGTGCGAGGACGTGGGCGGCGTAGGGGAATCCGTAGGCGGGCTTCTCGTCGGTGTAAACAATCACGTAGCTTCCCGTGGCCTTCTCATCGTTGGCCGCGTAGGTCGCCATCATCTGGGCGTAGTGCAGGGGTGCCGCCTCTTCCGGCGCGTCCATCCGGAGGCTTGCGCCGAGGGCGCCCAGCCGGGTCGTGAGAACAACAAAGGACTCCTTGGGCTGGTTGCCCAGCAGGTGCGGGACGGTGGCCAGCAGGTCAGCGGGGCCGGTGATGGTCAGTTTTTCAGTCATGGTTTTTGCCTTTGCAGAGACGTGGGGTGTGTGGGGCGGCTTAGGTGACCGGCCAGCTTCCCTCTCCCCCGGATTGTTTTTTGGTTGCTGGCAAGCTTGCTTGCTCGGCGGCCGACGGAGCC
>NZ_JBWJAR010000054.1:0-1439 GCF_056389225.1 Pseudarthrobacter sp. rb
GTCCCGGTGTAGCCTTCGCGGGTTTCGGCGATTTGGCGGATGCGGTGGCGGCAGGCGTACCAGCCGATGACCATGAGCACGGACGCGATGGCGGTGACGAGCATGGTCAGGGGTGAGTCGATGAAGACCATGACCAGGACGCCGACGAGGAAGGCCAGCGACAGGTAGCCGGTGTAGGGGGCGCCGAACATCCGGAAGGAGGGGCGCTCCACCCAGCCCTTGTCCGCCCAGCGTTTGAGCTGGATCTGGCAGAGGACGATCGTGGCCCAGGTCATGATGATGCCCACGGAGGCGATGTTCAGCACGATCTCGAAGGCGTCGGCCGGGACGAGGTAGTTCAGCGGGACGCCGAGGAGGGAGACGACGGCGGTGATGGCGATGCCGCCGTAGGGGACGCCTGCCTTGTTCATGCGGGAGGCGAACTTAGGGGCCGAGCCGTTCACGGACATGGAGCGCAGGATCCGGCCGGTGGAGTAGAGCCCGGCGTTCAGCGAGGACAGGGCGGCGGTGAGGACCACGAGGTTCATGATCACGTCCACGCCCTGGACGCCGATGGAGCCGAAGAACGTCACGAAGGGGCTGACGCCCTTCTGGTAGGAGGTGAAGGGCAGCAGCAAGGCCAGCAGGATCACGGAGCCGACGTAGAACACGGCGATGCGGAAGACCACGGAGTTGATGGCCTTGGGCATGATCTTTTCGGGGTTTTCGGTTTCGCCGGCGGCGGTGCCGACCAGTTCGATGGAGGCGTAGGCGAACAGGACGCCCTGCATGAGGATGATCATGGGCAGCAGGCCGTTGGGGAAGATCCCGCCGTTATCGGACAGGAGGCTGATGCCGACCTGCTGGCCGTCCACGGGGGTGCCGAAGATGACGAAGTAGGTGCCGATGATGAGGAACGCGACGAGGGCGGCGACCTTGATCAGGGCGAACCAGAATTCCATTTCGCCGAAGACCTTCACGGAGACCAGGTTCAGGGCCAGGACCACGATGAGGGCGGTCAGTGCCCAGGCCCACTGCGGGACGTCGGCCATCCAGGGGATGTAGTTGCCGAAGAAGTGCATGTAGAGGGCGGCGGCGGTGATGTCCACGATGGTGGTGGTGGCCCAGTTGATCCAGTAGAACCAGCCGGAGACGAACGCGGCCTTTTCGCCGAAGAACTCACGGGCGTAGGAAACGAACGAGCCCGAGGAAGGCCGGTGCAGGACCAGTTCGCCCAGGGCGCGCAGGATCAGGAACGCGAAGAACCCGCACACCGCGTACGCGATGACCAGGGACGGGCCCGCCGCGTTGAGCCGGCCGCCGGCGCCGAGGAACAGGCCGGTACCGATCGCACCGCCGATCGCGATCATCTGGATCTGCCGCGGCTTGAGGTTCTTGTGGTAACCCTTGTCCTCCGCGTGCAGGGAGGTCTCGGACGCATGCGCGTGACCACCATCAAT
>NZ_JBWJAR010000055.1:0-1251 GCF_056389225.1 Pseudarthrobacter sp. rb
TGACCTGCTCGTCAGGCCCGGTGCCGTGGGAGCGGACGAACACCCTCGCCCCGAGCAGATGCGCCGGGACCGAGTATTGGGAGTTCTCGAAGGAGACCATCGGGGTGTTCTCCGGGACGGTGCGGGCGAGGCCGAACGCGACCGTATGCGCGGTGTCAGGGATCCGGTGCAGCCGGGGCTGCTCCTCGGCCAGCACCGCAGCCGGTTTGCGGCGGGTCGCCCGGTGTTCACGGTCGTTGACCCCGTCCATGAAGACCTGGCAGGCGGCCTCGAGCTCAGCGAAAGAAGCGTAGCTGGGCCGGAGGTTGATGTCTGTGGGCACGAGGTCGGCCTTGGCCAGTTTCACCGACGCTTCGACGCCGCCTTTGGTGGCGGGGTCTGCGGGTTGGCAGGTCAGCACGGTGACACCGTAGTGCCGGGCGAAGTCCAGGGTCTGTTGGTTCCGCACCGGGACCCCTGCGACGTGGGCGGTGGTCACGGTCTTCTCGTTATCGGTCAGCACATACGTTGGTGCCCCGCCCAGGATCCGGAAGCAACGGTCGAGGGCGGCGAACACGCTCGGCGCGGTGCGGTCCCTGAGCGGTATCACGATCCGGAAGCGGGAGAACGCCAGCCAGGCCACGAACAGGATGGTTTTCATGCCGCCGATGCGTGGCCCGTCGCCGAAGTCGTACTGCAGCCACATCCCGGGCTCGGTGATCCACGGCCGGTGGACGCGGGTGTGTCCGAGCCGCCAGGCGGCCTTGACCTGCGCGATCGCGCGGCGTGTGGACCGCTCGGATCCTTCATAACCCAGGGCGATGAGCTTCTCGTGGGCTTTGTCGGCGCGAATCCGGCCCTTGGACGTCTCGATCCATTCCTCGATCTTGGGTAGGTAACCGTCCGTGACCCTGGGCCGGGGCGCGGGCTCGGCGATTGGCCGGCCGGCGTCACGGGCCGCGACGTGCCTGGCAACAGTGTGGTGCGAGCAGCCCGTGAGCTCCGCGGTGGCGCGCAACGATCCGGTCAGATCGTAGGCAGCAAGAATTTCCATGATTTCTCCGTCATGCTTCATACAGGGCCTCTTCCTGGGACGACATTTGGTGCGACTAGACACCGTCATCAAATCCCGGGGAGAGGCCCCTGCCGCTTAAGACGCGGCAGGACAAGTAAGGAAGTGGGCAGATCTCATGGCCACCGGTGGGCAGTTCTACTGGCCGTCAGTGGGCACTTTCGTGGCCGCCTACGGGCAGTTTTTCATGGCCGCTTACA
>NZ_JBWJAR010000056.1:0-1154 GCF_056389225.1 Pseudarthrobacter sp. rb
GCCGAGTGGGTTGAGTCCCTGGACGCGTTGATCAGGGAACAGGGCACCGAGCGTGCCCAATACATCATGCGGAGCCTGCTGCAGCGCGCCGGCGCGCAGAGCGTGGGGGTGCCGATGGTGACCACCACCGATTACGTGAACACGATCCCGGTGGACCAGGAAGCTGCGTTCCCGGGCAACGAGGAGTTCGAGCGCCGGTACCGGGCGTACATGCGGTGGAACGCCGCGGTCATGGTGCACCGGGCGCAGCGGCCCGATATCGGGGTCGGCGGGCACATCTCCACCTACGCCGGGGCCGCGACCCTGTACGAGGTCGGCTTCAACCACTTCTTCCGCGGCAAGGACCACCCCGGCGGCGGGGACCAGGTCTTTTTCCAGGGCCACGCCTCCCCCGGCATGTACGCCCGGGCATTCATGGAAGGACGCCTGTCCGAGGAAGACCTGGACGGGTTCCGGCAGGAAAAGTCCCGCGAGGGCCACGCCCTGTCCTCCTACCCGCACCCGCGCCTGATGCCGCACTTCTGGGAATTCCCCACGGTGTCCATGGGCATCGGGCCGATGAACGCGATCTACCAGGCCCAGAACAACCGCTACCTGCACAACCGGGGCCTGAAGGACACCTCGGACCAGCAGGTCTGGGCGTTCCTGGGCGACGGTGAAATGGACGAGCCCGAGTCCCGGGGCCTGCTGCAGCTGGCAGCGAACGAGAACCTGGACAACCTGAACTTCGTGATCAACTGCAACCTCCAGCGCCTGGACGGCCCGGTGCGCGGCAACGGCAAGATCATGCAGGAACTCGAAGCGTTCTTCCGCGGCGCGGGCTGGAACGTGATCAAGGTCGTCTGGGGCCGGGAGTGGGATGACCTGCTCACCCGCGACACCGACGGGTCCCTGGTGAAGATCATGAACGAAACCGTCGACGGGGACTACCAGACCTACAAGGCCGAGTCCGGCGGGTTCGTCCGCGAACACTTCTTCGGCAAAACCCCGCAGACCAAGGACCTCGTCGCGGACCTCACCGATGACCAGATCTGGAACCTCAAACGCGGCGGCCACGACTACCGCAAGGTCTACGCCGCCTACAAGGCCGCCACCGAATTCAAGGGCAAACCCACCGTCATCCTCGCCCACACCGTCAAGGGCTACGGCCTGGG
>NZ_JBWJAR010000057.1:0-1117 GCF_056389225.1 Pseudarthrobacter sp. rb
TGTACTAACCCGGTTGGTTGGTGACACGGCTGGCGGGTGAGGCGCCTTTGAGTGCAGTGTGTGGCCTGCGCTGATTGTAGTACTCGATGAAGTCGGGGTAGCAGGATTGCCGTTCGGCTTCTGAGCTGTAGGCCTTGGCGTAGGCCCATTCCTCTTGCAGGATGCGGTTGAAGCGTTCGACCTTGCCGTTGGTTTGGGGCCGGTACGGCCGGGTGCGTTTGTGCCTGATCCCGGCTTCGCCCAGGACTGCTGCGAAGGCGCGGGAGCGGTAGCAAGCGCCGTTGTCCGTGAGCACCCTCTGGATTTTGACGCCCTGGGCGGCAAACGCGGCGATGGCGTTGCGCATGAACGCCGACGCGGTCTCTTTGGTTTCGTCCGGCAGGATCTCGGAGTACACGAACCGGGAATGGTCATCCACGGCGTGGTGCAGGAAGGTGTAGCCGCGAACCTGGCCGCGGTCCTTGGGCCGGCCTTCCGCGACGTTCCGGGCCCTGGAGTTCGCTTCGCCCTGCACCCGCCCGTGGATGCGGTGTCCACCACCGTTGGGGATCCGGCCGAGCTTCTTGATGTCCACATGGATCATTTCCCCCGGCCAGGCATATTCGTACCGGTTGGCGCGGTCCCGGCCACGGACCCTGATCCCTGTTGCCGGGTCGGTGAACCGCAGCGGCGGACAAAGGTAGCGGCTCAGGATGCGGTGCACCGTGGAGACGTTCAGACGCAGGTGGTAGGCGATCCGTGCCGGACCCCAGCGCCGGTTCACCCGCAGCCCCAGCACGCGTCGCTCGGTGCGTATCGGTGTCCTGTGCGGGCAGGTCAGGGGCCGGCTCCTGCGGTCCTCCAGCCCTGCCTCGCCCAGTTCCCGGTAGCGGCGGGACCAGCGCGCGGCCGTCGGGACGGAGACGTTGAACCGCTCAGCAGCCCGGCGTAACGGCCACCCATCCACCACAATGCACCGGGCCAGCTGCAGACGACCCGAATGAGCCAAAAACGCGTTACGGTGGGACACGAGGACCTCCTGGTTTGTGTTCGCTCTCGACAAGCACCACACAACACCCGGAGGTCCTCTTATTGCGTCAAATCCGTCCCCGAGTCACCAACCTGCCGGGACAGTACA
>NZ_JBWJAR010000058.1:0-1103 GCF_056389225.1 Pseudarthrobacter sp. rb
GCGACCCCTCGAATCTCATCGCCGGGTGTCATCTTTCACGCGGCCACCGGCATCGATGCGGCTACCGTGGCCCCAGTGCAGACCACACTGCAAAAACGCATCCTGCGCGCCTTCGTTGCTCGGGGCCTGCTGGAGAACTGTGACGCCAAAGACATGCTGGGCTACAAACACAGCGGCTTCTCGGTGGACGCCGGTGTCTGCATCGAAGCCCACGACCGCGCTGCGCTGGAGCGGCTGCTGCGCTATTGCGCGCGTCCACCGTTTTCCATGGAGCGCCTACGCAAAGAGGGAAGCAAACTGGTGTACCGCTGTGCCAAACAGCGCAGCGAGCCCACCAGTGACAAGCGTGGTGCCAAGGCAGATGAGCTGCACCTCACACCGCTGGAACTGATCGACCGCATCGCCGCGCTGGTGCCACCGCCACGCACCCACCGGCACCGCTACTTTGGTGTGCTGGCACCAAACTCGCCGCTGAGAGCGGCGGTAACGGCGCTGGCTCAGCCTGCTGCGTCGCAACCAGCCACGGTGGAGACTGCACAACCTGGCGCGGGCGTACCTGGGGTGGCGGCGCCGGGCAACGCGGCCACACCCACACCCGAACCTGAAGCACGCCCGAAGCGAGCGGCGCATTACTTGTGGGCGGTGCTGATTGCCCGCATCTACGAGGCATTTCCGCTGCTGTGCCCCATGTGCGGTGGGCAGATGCGCATCATTGCCTTCATCACCCACAGCGCCGAAATCCGCCACATCCTGAACCACATCGGGGTGGAGTCTGCCCCCCCGCACATCACCCCGGCACGCGGGCCACCGCTGTGGGAGGGCTGCGACGCGCCGGTGGATGATGGTGCGCAAGGCGAGCCGGATTGGGATCTGGCAGCTCAACCCGACGAGGTAGACCAGCGCGTCAATTGGTGACCCAGTGAAGCGGCGGTATCCATCGCTGCGGGGAAGCAGCTGCGCGCGCGCCAGGCCCAAATGCATACTGCCTCCCAAGCTCTTGCCATTGAGCGGCAAGCGAGCGCTCAACCTTCCTTGGCCGAACGTGTTTCGAGGCCCAAAACTCGTGCCATACTTGGCCTCATGCGGTTGAATTTCCTATCCGT
>NZ_JBWJAR010000059.1:0-1039 GCF_056389225.1 Pseudarthrobacter sp. rb
ATTTCCCGCTCCTTGCCCTGGCGGGTAGACAGGGCTCCGTCGGCCGCCGAGCAAGCAAGCTTGCCAGCAACCAAAAACAATCCGGGGGAGAGGGAAGCTGGCCGGTCACCTAAGCCGCCCCACACACTCCACGTCTCTGCAAAGGCAAAAACCATGAACGATCGCATTGCACGCGCCGCCCTGACCCGCCTGTTCGAACCCAACGACACCATTGGGCGGACCCTTGTGGGCAGGCTCGGGGCCTACGCCGCGCTGCGGCTCGCCACCGGCACCCAGCCCGCCCACACGCTCCCGGACGTGACCCCGGAGGAACTGGCGGCCGCGATGAAGCGCTGGGCACCCCGCGTGCCGGACCTGGCCCCGGAAAAGGACCTGGCCACCATCGAACGCTTGGGCGGAGGATTCCTGATCCCCGGCGACGAGCACTGGCCCGCAGGGCTGGATGACCTCCCGGACGCACCCCTGGGCCTCTGGTACCGGGGCAATATCGGTAACGGGATCCCCGACCCCTCCAGCTGCGCGGCCCTCACAGGCTCCCGGGACTGCACGAGCTACGGCGCAGCCGTGACCGGTGACATCGCCTACAGCCTGGTCCAACGCGGAATCTGCGTCATCGCCGGACTCGCCTACGGCATCGACGCACACGCCCACCGCGCCGCACTGGCCGGAAGCACCGGCAACGGCCCGGCCACCATCGCCGTTCTCGCCGGAGGACTGGACCGTGACTACCCTTCCGGCAACGCCGACCTCGCGGCCGCGATCCGCGCCAACGGCCTGACACTCTCCGAACTGCCCCCCGGATCCGCACCTACCCGGTACCGCTTTTTACAACGGAATCGCATAATTGCGGCGCTGGCCGGGGTGACCTGCGTTGTCGAAGCCCGCTGGCGCTCAGGTGCACTGAACACCGCTCACCACGCCGAAACCATCGCCCGGCACGTCGCCGCCGTCCCCGGCAGCGTCCACAGCGTTATCTGTGTGCTGTCAACAGTTCTGCGCTAGATTCCGCGGATTCGTTGTGTCAACGACGTCCACGACT